>JBCKZH010000001.1:0-104716 GCA_038919385.1 Vicinamibacterales bacterium
GTCTCGGGAGGTCAGAAGAAATATTTTCTTCTGACCTCCCAGCCGCCTGTTCCTTCTGATTCACGAGCAGGCCAAGAGTGTTCAAAACAGGACGCTAGAAGAGCGGAAGGATTGGTATGATCCGGATATGAAGATCTTGGCGCTAGTGGCCGCGCTGTTGCTATCGTTCGGTCAGCCCGGCGGCCTGAAGATTGTCGTGATCGAAGGCGAAGGCGCCGTGAACATCATTCAGCAGAAGAC
The DNA here is from genome assembly GCA_038919385.1 of Vicinamibacterales bacterium. Classification (GTDB taxonomy): domain Bacteria; phylum Acidobacteriota; class Vicinamibacteria; order Vicinamibacterales; family UBA2999; genus 12-FULL-67-14b. The sequence continues at coordinate 241 of JBCKZH010000001.1, forward strand.
GGCGGTGTCGCCGGTCGTCGAAGTGCGGGATCGCAATGACCTCCCGGTGCCGGGCGCGGTCGTCACCTTCACAATCGGCGCGGGCCCGAACGCGGCGGTCGCCGGGGGGGCGCAAACCATCACCCTCACCACCAATGCCGCGGGTCGCGCCGCGATGGCGGCGATCAACCCGATCAATCCCGGCACCTTTCAGATCCAGGTGCAGGCGGCGTTCCAGGGCCAGACTGCCGCGGCCGCGATTACGCAAACCAACGTGATGACGGCGGCGCAAGCCGCGACTGCAACCGCCGCAGGTGCGGGCGGGGCCGGGGGTGGCGGTGGTGGCGGCATCAGCGGCCTGGCGATCGGCGGCATTTTCGGTGGCATCGCCGTGGCCGGCGCGGCGGTTGTCGCAACGGGTGCGCTTGGCGGTGGCGATCCAGACCCAGCCGTGGGCGCCGCGGCAGGAACCTACACGCTTCAGCAAATCAACGGATCGGGGTTGCCGGCGCAGACCGTCCTCAACCCGCCGAATCCGTGTCCCGGTTTTACCGACAGCGGGACCCTGGTTCTGACCGCCAGGCCGCAAGAATTCGAGATGACCGAGCGCTCTCATATCGAGTGCCAGGGCGCCCCAAACAATACGTTCGTCTCCAGCAACGGCGGCGAGTGGTCGTTGCAGGGCGCCTCGATTACCTTCAAACTCCGCGGCGGCACATTCAATCTCGGCCCCGGCACGCTCAACGGCTCGACATTGAGCTTTGCGTTCGATGCGCCACACGCCAACACGGGTAATCCGCCATTCCGGGTAACGAGCACGTGGACCAAATGACACAGGAGATCAGGAGACCAGGAGAATATTTTTCTTCTGATTTCTGGCCTGTGGCTGGTTCATGGGCTCTGGGTCTGAGAATGCAGAGCGTTTTTAGCGCGGCGACGCGGCGGCGAGACGCTCCGAAGAGGGGCGAGCTGTGGGTCGCCGCGGCGGTGCGCTAAAAACGTGTTGGACGAAACCGCTGCCCCGGTGCAGCGCTATGGGAATTGCATCATCACAGGAGGCGACGCGGCGTCGGACGCGGCGCGAAGGAGTCGAGCCCGGAGCCGTGCCACGGGCGACGGCCTCCACTCGTGGCCACGCCACGGGCGGTGGGGGGGGCGTGCTCCGTTCGAACGCCCGGGAGCGCAGACGACTCCTGTCGCGCGGCCCGCGCGAAGGACGACAGACGGTGTGGACGGTGACCGGTCTCCTCATGAGGTATCCATGATCGCGGCGCCGCCGTGGGCGCGCGCCAGATGCTCGACGACGAGCATGTGCCCGTCATGGCAGACGGGGCAGGCGCGCAAGGAAATGCCCGTGAGGGCCTCGTAGCGGTCGCGATAGTCCGCCGGTGCCGTGGATGCGGAGGAGAGGGTCTCGGGAGCCGGCGTGCCGAGCAGTTGCCGGCACCGGGTGAGCGTGTCTTTCCGGTGGCGATTCCCGAGCAAGCCGTAGTAGCGAATGCGGTGGAAGCCGGCCGGCAGCACGTGCAGCAGAAAGCGCCGGATGAATTCCGTCGCGGGGAGCGTCATCATTTTGGGGGTTTCCGCGCTGGCCGTGCGGTAGTCCTTGTAGCGGAAGCGCACGTGCCCGTGGTCCATGTCGAGCAGCCGGTTGTTGGAGATGGCGACGCGGTGGGTGTAGCGGCCGACGTCGTCCAGCACCTGCTGGGGGCCGGCGAAGGGTGGCTTGGCGTACACGACCCATTCCGCGCGTCGTGCGGGCGCGAGGTGCTGGGCAAAGGCCGCTCGGTCGCGCAGTGTGTCCAGCGACGAGCCGAAGCGGAGGAGGCCGGCGTCGAAGGCGTCGTGCAGCGCCTCCAAGAACAGGCGACGAAACAGGCGCGACAGGACCCGCACCGGCAGGAAGAAGCCAGGTCGGCACGCCACCCAGCGGGTGCCGTCGATCGAGAGGCCGCCGCCCGGTACCACGCCATGCAGATGGGGATGATGGCTGAGCGTCTGGCCCCACGTGTGGAGGACGGCGAAGAACCCGATCTGGGCGCCCAGGTGCTTGGGATCCGCGGCGATCGTCCGGAGCGTCTGGGCGGTGGCGCGGAAGAGGAGGCCGTAGACCGCCGCGTTGTTCTGCAGGGCGATCTCGGCGATCGCCTGAGGGACGGTGAACACGACGTGACAGTACTCGGTCTCGAGGAGGTCGACCTCGCGAGCCTTGATCCACGCGGCGCGGGCGAGCGACTGGCAGGTGGGACCGTGGCGGTGGCCGCAGGAGTGGTACCAGACGCGCGTGTGCCCGCAGCGATCGCACGGCTCGACAGGGCCGCCCAGCGCGGCGGTGCGGCACTGCGCGATCGCGGTCATGACGCGTCGCTGCGCCATCGACAGCGACGGACCTGCGTCGTCACGATCGGTATCGCCGTGGCGGCGGAACACGTCCGCCACCTCCAGCGTCGGGCGATCCATCGACCCCATGCTCAGACGGATGTCGGCGTGGCGGTCTGGGACGCAGGGGCGACCGGGCGCGGGAGTCAGTCCAGGGGGCTCGCGGTGGAGCAGACGCGCGTGGTCGCGACGGCCAGATACCGGGCCGTCGTCGCGAGACTCCGGTGGCCGAGCAGCAACTGAATGGTGCGGACGTCGGTGCCGGCTTCCAGGAGGTGGACGGCGAAGGCGTGCCGCAGCGAATGGGGCGTGATCGGCTTGGGAATACCGCAGCGCCGATGGGCCTTCCGGCAGGCCTTGTCCACGGCGTGGGTGGTGATCGGTTGCTCCGGCCGATTGCCGGGAAAGAGCCAGGGCCGGGATCGGCTCACGCGCCACCAGTCCCGCAAGATGGTGAGCAGCCGCGGCGACAGCATCACGTAGCGATCTTTCTGCCCCTTCCCTTGCTCGACACGCAGGACCATGCGCTGACTGTCGATCGCCGGCAGGGTGAGGTGCACGGCTTCAGAGATGCGGAGGCCCGCGGCGTAGCAGGTCGTGAGGATCGTGCGGTGCTTCACGCTGGCGACCGCGGCGAGAAACGTCACGACTTCGCTCGGACTGAGGACCACAGGCAGCGTCTGCGGCTTCTTGGGCACCGGGAGCACGTGCGCGATTCGCCAGTCCTTCTTGAGGGTGATCGTGTCGAGGAAACGGAGGGCCGCCACCGCGACGCTCACGGAGCTGGTGGCGAGCCCCCGTTCCGTCGTGAGATAGATCTGATACGCGCGGATCTCCTCGGGCCCGAGCTGCGCCGGGGACGTCCTGACATGACGCGCGAACAGCGAGACGTGCCCGACGTACGAGGTCTGGGTCAGCGGCGAGAGGTGACGGATCCGCATGTCGTCGATCAGGCGTTGGCGAAGAGAGGTCATGGCGCGCTCCTTGGCAAAGGGGATGAGCGGCACGCTCCCACCCCAGGTTTCCGCCACGATACGCGCAGATCAGAGGAGTGAGAGGGAGAGGTTCAGCGAAGACTGCGGGGGAATCAGATGGTGGCGGTCGACACCAGTGCGAGGATCGAGCGACCGCCTCCCGCGAAGCGGGTTACGACCTGACGACAAGCCTGAAACACGTCTACGATTGACCGGAGGAGGTGCGCCGGAGCGTTGCGATCGATCGATGAATCTGGTCAAGAGGTAGCGCCCGCCGTGAAAAAGGTGCAAAATGTGTCCCGGCAGGTGGCGCCCGTGCGCTCGGCAACTCACGGGCCGCTTCGAGACTATGGAGAACCGATGAACCATCGAATCAGTGCGGTGATCGCCGTCGCGGCTCTGCTGGCGGCAGGTGCGGCCTCGGCGCACCACAACATGTCAGCGGTGTTCGACTTCAACCAGCGATTTACACGGACCGGGATCCTTACCAAGGTTGACTGGCGGAATCCCCACATCGAGTTGTTGGTGGAGGCGAGCGACCAGGGCGAGAGGCAGATATGGCGATACGAGGGACCGTCGCCCGGTGTGTTTCGCTCCCGCAGCATCGGCAAAACCGAATTCGTCAGTGCGATCGGCAAGACGGTGATAGTGGAAGCGAGCCGCGCCAGAAACGGGTCTCTCTGGGGTTTGATCCGGATGGTCACTCTGCCTGATGGGAAAATGGTGTCGCTATGTCCGCAAAACTGCTGAAATTTGCGATCATCGCGGCGGCGGCCCTGTCCACGCTGCTCCTCGATCCGGCGACTGGCCGCGCCCAGACGCCGGCTCCGGCTCCGGCCGACCAATCCCAGGTTGGCCGTCTCGTGCTTGACGACAAAGCGAAAGCGGCGCGGGCCAAACGACTCGCCGAAGCGTTTGACCGAAACGCTCGGATACTCACCGTGTTCGATCGTCAAGGAAAAGTCGTGACCACGGCCGGCGAGCGGGCGATTTACAACCAGGGGGCGGTCTTCTCGCCGGACCGGAAGCGGATAGCCGTGGTCAAGTTCGATCAAGAAAAAGAACACGGCGACATTTGGGTGTTGGATGTGGCCACGGCGGCGAGCACACGGATCACCTCCAATCAAGCGGACGACGGGATCAGGCTGCCGGTCTGGTCTCCCGACGGCAGCCAATTGGCGTATGTGGCGTTGCGCGGCAGCTATGAGCGTCTGTACCGAAAAGCGTCGAACGGCGAGGGAGCCGAGGAACTTCTGTACCAGTATCCCGGCGCGGGGATGACACTCTCCGACTGGTCGATGGACGGACGTTTCCTGAGCTTCTTTACCACGAACCTTGCGGGGTCTGCCGTGTACGTACTGCCGCTCGGCGGTGACAAGGAGCGCACACCCATCGAGGTCTTTCGCAGTGATTCTCGGGTGGTGCGACCGCGCCTGTCTCCCGACAGCCGCTTCCTGTCCTACGCCTCTAACCAGTCCGGTAAAAATGAAGTCTATGTCCGGCCGTTCGACCTATCCGCTGGCGCGGGGGCGACGGCGGCCGCGGGGCCATGGCAGGTCTCCAACCCCAGCCAAGACGACCCCATAGGACGGGCCACCGCGGCCTGGTGGGGGCGGGACAAGGAAATGTACTATGTTGACTTCGCTCGAGGAGTGATGGTCGTGGAGGTCAGCACCGCTCCAACGTTCACATTCGGAAAGCCGACGTTGCTATTCCGCCTGCCCGACACGGTCGAGAATCCTGGGACGGCCAATGTCAGCCGCGACGGGCAGCAAGTCGTGATCCCCGTCCATCCGGCGCCTACCCGTCAACAGATCACGGTGTTCGACCGCCAAGGGAACGTGCTGAGCAAGGTGGGTGAACCTGGTAATTACGTAAACCCGGCCCTCTCACAGGACGGAACAAGGGTGGCGGTTGTGAGGGACTTTTCGGACGGTAACCGTCGGGACATCTCGACGTTCGACGTCGGTTCGGGTAAAGGCACGCCAGTAACGAATGACACCGCAAGGGATAATGATCCTATCTGGTCTCCGGATGGCAGTCAGGTAGCTTATGTTTCGACGCGTGGGCAATTTTCCAGCATCTATCGAAAAGCGTGGGACGGAACTGGCAATGAAGAGCAGCTGTTTCAATACACGCCGGGCGCCAGCATAGTGCTGACGGACTGGTCGGCGGACGGAAGGTTCCTGACCTTCCACGACGGCTGCGCGGGAGTCTTGCACGTGGTGCCGCTCAGTGGAGATCAGAACGCTCTCGAGCGGAAAGCCATCGACTGGCTGCGCGACGAGTACAGCGTGGCCCAGGCCCGGTTTTCTCCCGATTCCCGCTTCATGGCCTACCTCTCGGACGAGGTCGAGACCGAGACATTTGAGGTCTATGTGCGCCCGTTTGACGCCAGTAATCCCGAGGCCGGCGCGGGAAGCGCGAAACCGGTGCAGGTGTCCAAAGCAGGAGCCCTGGGCATGATCTTCTGGCGGCAGGACGGCAAAGAAATGTACTTCCTGACCCCCGAGTGGGAGGTGATGGCGGTGGACGTGACGACGACTCCAACGTTCCAGGGGGGAACGCCCAGGCTTCTTTTCAAGCTGCCGGGCCCATTGGTAGGAGACCCGCAACAGTGGAGAAGTGTGAGCCGCGACGGCCAGCGTTTCGTGTTCGCGATCAATGTGCCGGCAAGTGTGACGGTTCGTTGAGATCCGCCGAGCCTTGGGGGGTTCAGTGAAGAATAGTTTCCACGTTGCCATCGTCATCGCGGCGGTGGCACTGTCCACGCTGCTCCTCGATCCGGCGACTGGCCGCGCCCAGACGCCGGCTCCGGCTCCGGCCGACCAATCCCAGGTTGGCCGTCTCGTACTTGACGAGAAAGCGAAAGCGGCGCGGGCCAAACGACTCGCCGAAGCGTTTGACCGAAACGCCCGGGTTCTCACCCTGTTCGACCGTCAAGGAAACATCGTCGCTACCGTCGGTGAACGGGCGATTTACGGCCAGCCGAACTTCTCGCCCGATCGGACCCGGCTCGCCGTGATGAAGACCGATATGGAGGCCGAAACCACTGACATCTGGGTGCTGGATGTGGCCACGGGGAAGAGCACTCGGATCACCGCCAGTCAAACCGGGGCATTTGCGGGCTCGCCCGTTTGGTCTCCCGATGGCCGTGAACTGGCGTACGTCGCGTTGCGCGGCAGCTATCAAAGTCTGTACCGAAAAGCGTCGAACGGGGAAGGAACCGAGGCGCTCGTGTATCAGCATCCCGGGCAGATCGTCGTCACCGACTGGTCGATGGACGGACGTTTTCTGAGTTTCTTCTCGAGGGACCTTACGGGAGGGATCCTTTACGCGCTGCCGATCACTGGTGATGGCGAGCGCAAGCCCATCGAGATGTTTCGCACGGCGTCTCAGGCGGCGGGGCCGCGCTTGTCTCCCGACAGCCGCTTCGTGTCCTACGCCTCGGACGAGTCCGGAAAAGATGAAGTCCATGTCCGGCCGTTCGATCCATCGGCGGGCGCGAGCGCGTTACCGGTCGCGGGCTCCTGGCAGGTGTCCGACCAAGGTAGCCGGGGCATGCTCTTCTGGCGGCAGGACGGCAAGGAAATGTACTATTTCGCCGCTGACGGGGGAGTGATGGCGGTGCCGGTCAGCACCGCGCCCACATTCGAATTTGGAAAACCGACGATGCTGTTCCGCCTGTCGCAGGCCGTCCCCGTCAATCCCGCGACGGCCAGTGTCAGCAGCGACGGGCAGCGAATCGTGCTCGCGGTGCACCCGAAACCGACCCTTCTACAGATCACGGTGTTCAACCGACGGGGAACCGTGGTGAGCAAGGTGGGCGAACCTGGCCGCTACGTCAACCCGGCGCTGTCGCCGGATGGGACGAAAGTCGCGGTCATACGGACCGATCCCCGCACCAGCATCCAGGACGTGTGGACGTACGACGTCGCCTCAGGTCAGGGAGCGGCGGTGACCAACGATCCGACCCCGGAGAATGCGCCGATCTGGGCCCCCGACGGACGGCACGTGGCGTATGCGTCGACGCGCCGCGGCTTCGCCGGCATCTATCGAAAAGCGTGGGACGGAACGGGCCAGGAGGAGCAGCTCTTTCAATACACACCCGGTGCCGGCCTGGTGCTCACCGATTGGTCGGCAGATGGAAAGTTTGTGACTTTTCATGACGGCTGCTCCGGAGTGCTACATATCCTGCCGGTCAGTGGAGATCGGAGCGGACTCGAACGGAAAGCTATTGAGTGGCTGCGCGACGAGTACGAAGTGGCGCAGGCACGGTTTTCTCCCGATTCCCGCTTCATCGCCTACCTGTCGAACGAGATCGATGCCGACACGTTTCAGGTCTATGTGCGTCCGTTCGATGCGGCGAAGCCCGAGGTGGATGCGAGCAGCGCGACACCGGTGCAGGTGTCCACAGCGGGCGCCCTTGGCATGATCTTCTGGAGAACGGATGGCAAGGAACTGTATTTCATGACTCCTCAGTGGCAGGTCATGGCGATGGACGTGACCACGACGCCAACGTTCAAGGCGGGGGCGCCGAGGCTTCTGTTTACGCTACCGGGTCCGTTGGTCGGCAATCCGCAACAGTGGAGAAACGTCAGTCGCGATGGCCAGCGTTTTGTGTTCGCGATCAATGTGCCGGCAAGTGTGACGGTTCGTTAAGGAGGCCTATCGTCCTGAAGGGCATCTCGATTGACGGCACCATGATGACGTTCACCGAGGATCTCGAGTTCGACCGCGAGCAACGACGACGGTTCGTGGCGCTCGCCGACGGGCTCCGGGGCGCCGGCGTGCCGCTTGGGCGCCTGCACGCCGCGTCCACCTACACGCTGTTCCAGCACGGCGCCGAAGCGTCGTTCGACATGGTGCGCCCGGGCATGGCCCTCCTGGGCATCTATCCCAATCCGCGGTTCAAGGCGTTGAACAAGATGGACCTGAAGCCGGCGGTGGCCCCGCGCGTGAGGGTGGCGTTCGTGAAGCGGATCGCCGCCGGGACCAGCGCGGGGTACGACCGCGCCTATGTGGCGGCGAACTTCAGCTTAGCCCGCTGCTCCCGCGCCGGCTCGCCGGGTAGCCCTAGTGCTGGGGCCGATCGTTCTTCAGCTCGACAACGATCACTTCCATGGGCGCCGTGCCCCTGTTGAGATCCCCGTGCAAGGTACCGGGCTTGTCGGCATCCAGCCAGTACGCTTTGCCGGCCTCCCACACCATCTGCTGGGTGGTGTTGCCCTTTTCATCGGTCACATCGAGCGTGCCGCCCTTGAGCGCCACGATGGTCCGGCCGTGGTCGTGCCGGTGCAGCGCCAGCGGCTGGTTCGGTATGATGATGGTCTTCCACACCTTCACTTCGCTGTTCTCGAACTGCGGCTCGCGCCGGCTCGCGCCCGACTGCTGCCCCACCGCCACGCCGGCGGCAAACACCGATACCAGAACGCCGAGTGATGCTATCCAACGAATCTTCATGTCATCTCCTCTGGAAACAAAAGAGGTACGGACCACGGAGACACAGAGACACAGAGGCATGTCTTCACGCGTACTCAGGCCAGCTCAGGCCAGCTGTGTTCTCAGTGTCTCGGTGTCTTTGTGTCTCGGTGTCGTAGTAGAACGTCTTGAGGTACGTGCTCGGCGCCCGGCTGATATGGGCGCGGCAATCCGCAAACGCCTCGTAGCCGCGGTCGAGCCGCTCGGCCAGATACGGAATGGCGCCGCCCATGTGGCAGAGCACCCACCTGATGCGAGGGTAGCGCTCGGGCACGCCGGCAAACACCAGGTGCGCCGCCGCCAGCGTCGTGTCCATCAGGAAGCCCACGAGCGGCATCAGCCAATACTGCTGCATCGCCTCCACGCCCACGGGATGCGCGGGATGGATGTAGATCACCGCGCCCAGATCGTTGGCCTTCTTCCACAGCGGCTCGTACGCCGCGTCGGCCAGCGCCACGCCGTTGACGTTGCTGAACACCATGGCGCCGGGCAGGCCCAGCGTGGTCATCGCCCGGTCGAGTTCAGCCACCGATGCCGCCGGGTCGTTCAGCGGGAGCGTTGCCAGCGAGAGGAATCGTCGCCGCTGCTTGACCGCCGCCGCGAACGCGTCGTTGACATGGCGCGCCATCTCGACAGCCGTCGCCGGCTTCTCGAAGTGCGTGCCCGGCGTGGTAAAGGTGATCACCTGCTTGTCGACGCCGTGCTTCTCGAGCACGCGCTCACGAAGATCAACGGCGCCAGGGGCACAAGGGGCATGCGCCACGCCGGCTGGTAGCCCGGGCGTCGCCGCAACAGGATCACGCCCACCGCCAGCAACGCGAAGAAGATCCACTCCGTGTAGATAACGCGCATGAATAGCGCGCGATAGGTTCCCGTCAGCACCAACACCGACGCCCACAGGGCCTGCAGAATAATCGCGCGGCCGGGGGTCTGGAAGGTCGGATGCAGGTGGCCGGTCCACCGGAACCACAGGCCGTCCTGCGCCATCTGGTAATACACGCGCGGCCCCGCCAGCACGATGCCATTCAGGGCGCCGAAGGCGCTGAACATCACCAGGCCGGAAATGACGCTCGCGCCGCCCGTGCCCATCAGCACCTCGAACGCATCCGCCGCGACCCGCGACGAGGCGATCACTTTCTCGATGGGCAGCACGTGCAGGTAGACGGCGTTCAGGCCGATGTAGCAGGCGGTCACCACGACCACGCCGATGAGTAGCGCGCGCGGAATCGTTCGCGCGGGATCGATCGTCTCTCCGGCCGTGTAGGTCACCATGTGCCAGCCGCCGAACGCAAACAGGCCCGCCGACACCGCCAGCAGAAAATTGCCGGCGCCAATCGCGGCCACCGGTGCCACGGCCGCTTCGGCCGGCGCATCGCCTAGCGCCCATCCAGCCACGATGATGGCGACCACCGCGGCGACCGTCACGAGCGTGAACGTGGACTGCACCTGGCTCCCGAGCCTCACGCCCCGGTAGTTGATCGCGGACAGGGCCAGAATGGCGCCCATCGCCACCAGCCGCGTGCCCGTGTCGTCCATCGGTACGAAGTAGCCCGTGTAGCGCGCGAAGACCGTGGCAACGGCCGCCAGTATCCCGCTGTGCATCGTCCAGAACATGGCCCAGCCCCACAAGAAGCCCAGGGCCGGCGAGTAGATCTCCTTGAGGAACACGTAGACGCCGCCGGTCTTCGGATAGGCGGAGGCGAGCTCGGCGCAGACAAGCGCCCCTATCAGCGTGAGGACGCCGGCGGCCGCCCAGGCCAGGACGACGGCGGTGGCCGACGGGACCAGGGCCGTAATCTCGGACGCCTGGACGAAGATGGACGCGCCAATGATCGTGCCGACGACCAGGGCGGTCGCCGAGGGCAGGCCGATGGCGCGGGCAAGGGTGCTCATAACGAAAACGGCGTTACCTGGTCACGGCGCTGGTCAGGCCGCGGCTGCCGCCTTGGCCAGCACCTTTTCGAAGACCTGCACGGCCTTCTGCATCTCGGCCATCGTGCCCACCGAAATGCGGCAGTGCGTCTTCTCGTAGGGCGGGAAGTCGCGCGCGACCGACACGCCATCGGCGAGGCAGGCGGCGCGGAACTCACGCGCCGGACGCTTGAGATCCACGAACGTGAAGTTGGTCTGCGAATCGGTGGGCGTGTAGCCGCGGTCCGCGAACCACTTTTGCGTGAACGCGCGCGCTTCGGCGTTGCGTTTGCCTTCGTCGGCCGGCCACTTCGGGTCGATCGCCAGAGCCGCACGGGCGCCCTGGAGGCCGGCCACGCTGATGTTGCCAATGCCGTCCCAGGCCGCCATCCTGGCGATGGTGTCCTTGTGGGCGATGGCAAAGCCGATGCGCAGGCCCGCCATCCCGAAGCACTTCGAGAAGGTGCGCGCCACGACGATACGCGGGTTCTCGATGGCGAGGGGAATCATGGTCTCGTAGCCGGGCATCGTGGCGTACTCGAAGTAGGCCTCGTCCACCAGCACCGTGGTGTTCGGGGAGCCCTTCCCGAGCGACGCCAGGTACGCCTTGGTGTCGGCGCCGCCGACGGCGGTAGCCACCGGGTTGTTGGGGTTGCAGAAGAACACGAGGCCGGCGCCCTTCGAGGCCGCCTGCATCGCGTCGATGTCCATCTTGAGGTCGGCCGTCAGCTTGACGCCCGTCAACGGATGGCCCATCAGGCGCGCGTAATCCGCGCACTCTTCGTAGGCCGGGATCGTGGCCACCAGGCCCGCCGTCTTCGACGTGAAGACGTGGGTGGCCGTGCGCAGGATCTGGGTGGACCCGGACCCGAGCAGCACGTTCTCGCGCTTGACTCCGTGCTTTTTGGCCACGAGATCGGCAACTTCCTCCGCCGTGGCGAACGGGTAGCGGCCGATCTGATCGAATGCGCCGCGAACCGCCGCAAGCACGTCCTTGTGGCAGCCGAGCGGGTTCTCGTTGCTGGACAGGATGATGGACGGCGCGGGCGCGCCCTGCGCGAACAGCGGCGCCCCGCTGAACAGCGAGCCTTCGCGGCCCCGCGAGCCAATCCACGCCCCGGCGGCGCCGGCGCCGAGCGTTTGAACGAACGAACGTCGCGACAGCGACATGGTTGAAACCTCCTTCATGCTCGTCACCTGGTTACTGCTTCTCTTTGGCGGCCGTGACCGTCGCGGTGCCCAGCACCTTGCGGAACACGTCGACCGCACGCTGCATCTCGGCCATGGTGCCGATCGAAATTCGGCAGTGTGTCTTTTCGTAGGGCGGGAAGTCTCGTCCCACCAAGACGCCAGCCGCCGCGCACCCGTCGCGGAACGGGGCCGCGGGCCGCTTCAGGTTGACGAAGAGGAAGTTGGCTTCCGAATCGGTGGCCGTGTAGCCCATGTCGGCAAACGCCTTCACGGTAAACGCCTTGACGTCGGCGTTGCGCTTGCGCTCGGCATCGATGTGCGCCTGGTTGGCTAGCGCCACGATGGTGCCGCCCAGCGTAAGTGTGCCCAGGCCGTAGGGCATGCGGTAGGCGTTGAGCGCCTTGATCGTCGGCGCGTGGCCAATCGCGTAGCCCGCGCGCATGCCGGCCATGCCGTACGCCTTCGAGAAGGTGCGCGTCACAAACACGTTCGGCGTGGAGAGGGCGATGTCGATCGCCGACTGATACGAGGGGTCGGTCACGTAGTCGTGATACGCCTCGTCGATGAGGATCACCGTCTCGGGTGACGCGGCGCGAATCTGCCTCACCATGTCGGCGACCGTGGTCTTGCCGTGCACGGTGGCCGTCGGGTTGTTGGGGTTGCAGAAGAAGACGAGCCCGGCGCCCTTCGACGCCTCGACCATCTTCGTCACGTCGATCCGGAGCTTGTCGTCGAGCTTGACCTCGCGGACCGGCGTGCCAATCTGCCTGGCCGTGTCGCGCGGGTTCTCGAACGAGGGCCACGCGGTGACGAGCGGCCTGGAGGCCGACGTGAACGCGCGCACCGAGTTCACCAGCAGTTCGCCGGAGCCAGCGCCAAACGCGATGTTCTCGTTCTTGGCCCCGAACCTGGCCGCCAGCGCCGTCATGAGGGTGCCGTCGGTCTGCCTGGCGTTAAAAGGATACCGGGCGGCCTCGGGAAACTTGCCGACAAGCGCGTCCAGCACGTGCTGACCAGGACCGAGAGGATTTTCATTACTAGAAATGCGAACCGGCTTCATGCCACCGGGCACGGCCTGTTCCCCGAACTCCGCCATCCGGGCCTCGCGCCCACGATCAGAAACCCACTCGCTGCCGGCTGGAGTTTCGTCGAGTGCCACAAGCCGCTGGAAGAGTCGCCGACGGGTCAGCGACATACGCTGCCTCCTTGATGAACTACGGTTAGGCTGCGGACAGGGTTTCCGTGACGTGGATTCTACACACTTTGTGGTCGACCGGGAATGCCAACGTATGTGTCTGGCGGACATGCCCGAATACCGCGGCCTTCCAGCACTGGCCGGATTGCAAGAGCTGGCGTGCTCTGCTACGGCGTCGATCGGCCTGAAGCCGTTGTTCGAGTTCAGGTCCTTGTCGGTCGAAGATCGAAAGTTGCCCAGACGGTCAGCGCTGAGCCGCAGCGCGAACTGGGCTACCACCTAACTCCGTCCGATGTTGTGATGACGGCAACGACCGTGTGGCACAGCCCGATTTCGCATGGGCGATCTGGAGCGTGTTTGTGCCGTATTTTTTGTTCGGGTTCTATCAGGAGCTCGTGTACCGCGGAATGGTGCAGCTCGAACTGGTCCGCCGATTTGGATCGGTCGCCGGCATTGTTGCCGCCAACGTTCTGTATACGTTCGGGCCTCTGCATTCCTACTACTTTGCGTCCCGGGCCTCGCTGGCCCTGCCGATGTTCCTGTCTATTTTCGTTATTGGCCTCCTGTTCGGCGTGTTGTTCCGGCGATTCGGGAACTTATGGATTGTCGCGGTCATGCATGCGATCGGCAATTCGTACATGGTCGGAAGCCTGGGATCCGTGAGATAAGGCAGCCGCGCCTTCACTTACCCATCGTCATGACCCACACGTCCGCTTCGGCCGCCATGAATGTGAAGTAGATGTTCCGGTTATCAAGGCTCAGGCTCACGCTGCCGAGGCTGGGCTGTGGCAACCTCATCAGCTCCCGGTGCGTGCGGGTGACCGAATCGAGAAGATACAGCGTTCCGCGATCCGAAAACAGCAGACGACGCCCGTCGCGAAGCCAGACAGGCCACTCGCCGAAATCGGTCAGCCAGTCGAGTCGATTGCTGCCGATCTCATGAACGGCGATCCCCGCATGCGAGAGGTCGGCCAGGTGCTTCTGTCCCGCCAGCCGCTTTCCATCCGGTGACCACGACCAGACTTCGAACGACTGCGTGGCGTCGGGAATGGCCGGCAGCATTCGCACCTGCTCGGCGCTCCACGGCGTCGTCGCGTTGAAGATGCCCGCGCCGTTGGGAGAATGGGTCGAGAATGCCATCAAGCGGCCGTCGGGCGACCACACAGGGTAGTGCGCCCCCGGGCTGTGCGTGAGCTGCCGCAGATCGCTGCCATCGCGGTTCACCAACCACAACTCGTATTTTCCGCTCCGGTCTGAATAGAACGCGATACGCCGGCCATCCGGCGACCACCGTGCCGCGCGATCTTTGAATCCGTCGTCGGTCACCTGATGGAGGGAGCTGCCGTCGGCGTGTGCGACAAACAGGTCCTCCTGTTTGCCGAGCGAATTGAACGCGAGCTGCGTGCCCTCTGGGGAGATGTCCGGCTGCGCCACGGATCGTGACCCCCGTGTCACCCATTGCGGCGTGCCCACGGTGACGCCTGCCACCGCGTTGAACGAAATTTTCTGGACGTTGGTGGATTCGACGCGTGCGGCGTACGCCAGGCGGCGGCCGTCGCGCGAAATCGCGATGTGCTGTGCCGCCGCACCGACTCCGGTGGTGACGGCTTCGGGCTTGCCGAGAGGCTTGCCTGATTTCTCGTCGATGGCGATCCGCCACAGATTCATGGCGCCGCCCCGGTCGCTGGCGAAGTAAAGATGCCGGCCGTCGGGCGTCCACACGGGATTCCAATCCATTGAGGGCTCGGTGGTGACGGCGACGGGTTCGCCGCCGGCGACGGCGATGCTCCAGATGTCACCCGAACCCGCGCCCGCGGTTCGCCCCCAGTAGGCAATCCGATCTCCATGCGGCGACCAGCTCGGCTGAGCGGCGTCGCCCTCGCTGACGAGCCGTTTGGCGCCCGTCGCCGCATGGACGATCCACAACTGACTCGTCGTGAAGCGGACGCTCGGATCGATCACGCTCTGGGTGACGTAGGCGATCTGATGTCCATCGGGCGCCCACGCCGGGTGGTAACCGAAATCGCTGATGCGGCGGACCGACTCGCCCGTCGCCCCCATCAGGAATAACCCGCCGCCATCGCGATCGGAGCGAAACACGATGCGCTCGCCATCAGGCGAGAATGCCGGTTGCGTGTCGACCGCGGCCGAATCGCGCGTGAGATTGATCGTGTTCTCGCCGCCCACGCGCTGTGCATAGATGTCTGCGTTGCCCGTCGCGTCGCTGACGTAGACAACCGACCGTCCGTCCGGCGACAGTGTCGGAAACAGTTCCTGGCCCTCTCCGTGCGTGACTTGTTCGAAGGTCGCGGCGGGAAGCGGCTCCGAGGACGGCGACATGGCCGTGTCGCGGGGGGACCAATACCAGGCGGCGAGCACGGCGAGCGCGACGGCACCGGCGAGCGACGCGCCGGCAAATACGCGCACGCGGCGTGCGCCGCTGGGCGCGGCCGGGACAGCCAGCGTGATGATGCCGGAGATCACGTCCTGCCGCACACCGTCCACATCAGCCCGCAGATCGATGGCGCTTTGATAACGCTGAGCGGGATCTTTCGCCAGACACCGCGTGATGATCGCGGCGAGCCGCGACGGCAGCGCGGGATTGATCGCGGTGATGGGCGGCACCGGATCACGGAGGATGGACGAGACGATCGACGCCGAGCTGTCGCCCTCAAATGGCCGCTGTCCCGTGATCATCTCGTGCAGCATGATGCCGAGCGAAAACACGTCCGATCGATGATCGGTCGGCTTGCCTTCGGCCTGTTCTGGCGATAGATACGGAACGGTTCCCAGGATCTGTCCCGCGAGAGTGCGGGGGCGCGCCGTGGCCGCGGTCGTGACGGCGCTGCCATCGAGGAACGCGGGTCTCATCTTGGCCAGGCCGAAGTCCAGCACCTTGATGCGGCCGGCGTCGGTCACCATCACGTTATCCGGCTTCAGATCGCGGTGCGTAACGCCTTCGAGATGCGCCGCACCGATCGCGTCGGCAAGCGGAATGGCAAAGTCGAAGAACTGCCGCAATGGTAATCCGCGCGGCGGAATCAATCTCGAGAGTGTCGAGCCCGAGACGAACTCCATCGTGATGAAGTACGTGTCCCCATCCTGGTCGACGGAGTAAATCGTGACGATGTTCGGATGGTTGAGCGCGGCAATCGCGCGAGCTTCGTGCTCGAACCGCGCACGGCGCTCCGGATCGGACGCAAGATGCCGCGGCAGAATCTTGAGCGCCACCTTCCGGCCGAGCCTCGTGTCCTGCGCGAGATACACCTCGCCCATGCCGCCGGTTCCAAGCGTCTCGATGATGGTGTAATGCCCGACCGACGCGCCGATAGTCATACCAATGCGGTCATATCTGTGGCGATCGTCGTCGTTTTCGCGTCGCGAATCAAGTCGACGATCAGGCTGGGTCCGTTCAACATCGGCGGAAGCTGTGTCTGGAACGCTCTAACCCCCACTCTAGTCTGGTTCCTAGCGTAGACGGCGTCGTAAGCGGTGAGATTTGATCGCAGTTCCCAGACCCGATCCAGCAGCGGCTCGTGCGCATGGCGCTGCAGGTCCAAGGCGCGCAAATCGGCCAGAGCGGCGGCCGCCGTTGCCGCGCTGATGTCGCCGTCCCTGACGTAGCGCCGCAACGCCTGGGCCACCTCGATGTCCGCCAGGTGGGGCACGTGCAACCCCTCCGCAGGATCGGCAATCCGCTCGGCGATCACCTGCCCGCCTGCCGTGCCGAGGATCAGCTCGACCAGCGCGGATGCGTCAAGGACGATCACCGCGCCTCACGCTCCGCGCGAATGACGTCGGCGGGGCTGCGCTTGAGACGCCGGCGCGGCCGCGCTGCCAGCCGCTCGAGCACCTCATGCCGAGCCGGCCGTTCAAGCGCCTTCCCGACTTCACGCAGGATGTAGTCCGACATCGACATGCCCTCCACCGCCGCCCGCGCCTTCAGGCGCCGGTGAAAGTCGGTCGGCACGTTACGGATCTGGACCATCGTCGATGACATGAAGTCAGCCTATTTTCATCGCTTTTTCATGTCAACGAGGTGGTACAGAATTGGTTCGAGGAGCTGAAGGCGCGCGTGCCGGTGCGGTCCCGACAGCCGGGTTGACGAATGCTACACTCTGCTCATGAGTTCGCCCGCCCGACGGTCGTCTCGACCGGCCCACGGTCGCCCGGCGTCGCCCGGTTCTCCGGCGGCGCGCCTCGCCGAGGCCGAGCGGTTGTTTCGAGAGTTTGAGCAACTCACGCCCTACCCGTATCCGAAGGCCTTTACCAAGAGCTTCGAGACCTGGGCCGACTACGAGCGGTGGCGCCGTGCGCAAACCAACCCCTGGCTCCGATAACCGGGCACTCCTGGTGTGTCGCTTGCTGAACCGCAAGCGCGCGCGATACCTGCTGACGGGGGGCATCGCCGCCAACCTCCACGGGTCGGTCCGAGCCACGAAAGATGTGGACGTCCTGATTCCCAAAGACCTTGCCAATGCCGAGCGCGTGCTGAGTGCGTTGGGGGAACTTCCTCTCGGCATCGCCCGCGAACTCGACGCGCATCAGGTGGTCACGCGCCCATTCGCGATCGTGGGCGACATGCCGCGAGTCGATTTGTTGACCGTGGCCTGTTCGGTGACCTTCGAGCAGGCGTGGCCGAACCGGATCGTTCGCCGCATCGGCGGCATTCGCGTGCCCTATCTTGGATTGGCCGACCTCATCCGTTCGAAACAGACAGGGCGACCGTCTGACCTCGCTGATGTCGAGGTTCTCTCGGCGCTCAAGCCCTCGCGCTGAACGTTTCAGGTCGCTGGGTTCGAGACCTGATGTTGATTCGGAGAGCCACCCGGAGAGGCCTCTAATCTCGATACGGCCTATCGTCGATGAAGGACCATCCTGCTGAATCACGCGGGCCTGTGGGAAGGCCTTCGCGCCGAGCGACCTGAGTGAGAGAGCGAAGATCCTATCGGCACTGCCGGGCGCGCTCCAGCAGCAGCGCGCGCTGGCGGGCATTGCGGGTGAGCGTGGCGGCGCGTTCGCAGCGGCGCTCTCGTCCTGGCGCGATTCCAGTTCGTAGCCGAGCTCTTCGTGCTTGCGCTCGACCCGCTGGTTGCGACGGAAATAGTCGATGGCTCGGCGCTTGGCAATGGCCATGAGCCACGCGCCAGGGTTGTTGGGCACGCCCGAGGCGGGCCACTGCTCGAGCGCGGCGACCAGCGCGTCCTGCGCCAGTTCTTCGGCGACGCCGACGTCGCGGACCATTCGCGTCAGGCCGGCGATGATCCTGGGAGACTCGATGCGCCACACGGCGTCGATGGCGCGGTGCGTATCCGGAGCTGTCACAGCCACCGATCACACCATCTTCACCTCGCGGAGGCAACCCATTAGGGCCCTTCGGGCTCGTGGGACTCGCCGCTTCGCGGCTTGTTGGACTCGGCCTTCGGCCTTCGTCGGACTCGCGATTCCATCGCTCGTGGGATCCCACGAGCCCAAAGGGCGAGTCCCACAAGGCGCGAAGCGCCAAGTCCTACGAAGGCCGAAGGCCGAGCCCCACTCTTACTTCGCGAGCAGCGTGAACTTCTGCACTCGGCGTCCGGTGGACGCTTCGCCGACGTAGAGGTTGCCGCGGTTGTCGATGCTCATGCCGTGGGGTCGCAGGAACTGACCCACCTGGCGGCCGCCGCGGCCGAACTCGCCGATGATCTCCATGTCACTGCGGCGCAGCGTCCACACCTTGTGGTTGGTGCCGTCGGCCAGGTAGAGGTACTGCTGGGCGGCGTCCTGCGACGGGACGATGACGAAGGCCGAACCTGACGACAGGGTCGCTGGCGCGATGACTTTCTCCGTGAGGAACTTTCCGGCCTGGTCAAACACCTGGATGCGGTTGCCGCGGCGATCGGCGACGTAAATCTTGCCGTCGCGCGTGCCGGTGATGCCGTGCACCGTTGAGAACATCGTGTTCGGCGGCCCATCCGGGTTGTTCGCCGGCTTCTGCGTGTCGTCCGGCACGTTGCCGTAGGCGCCCCAGTGGCGCAGGTACTTACCGGTGGCGCCGTCGACGACGACGACGCGGCGGTTGCGGTAGCCGTCGGCGATGAATGCCTCGTTGGTCTTGGGGTCGACCCAGATGCCAGCCGGTCCGCCGAGCAGCTTGGTGTCGGCGCTGCCGGCGTTCTTGTCGAACTCGCCGATGGTGAACACCAGCTTGCCGGCGCGCGTGAACTTCATCACGCGGTGATGCGCGTGGCTGCCGACCCACACGAAGTCGTTGTGGTCGACGAAGATGCCGTGCGGGTTCTTCGGGAACTGCGACACGTCCTGCGCCGCCTCGCCCCAGCCCTGCACGATCTTGCCCTTCTCGTCGAACTCCAGGACGACGGGCGCCGGTCGGCAGCAGGTGCCCATGGGCGGCGTCTGCATTTCATAGAGCTCTTCTTCGGTGAGCGTCTCGGGCAGGTGGGTCACCCACACGTGTTGCTTGGCGTCGACAAAGACGCCCGTGACTGAGCCGAGAATCCAGTTATTGGGCAACTCCAGCGGCCACGACGGGTCGACCTGGAAGCGCGGCGCGGCCGGCTTGGCCTGGGCACTCGCGACGTCGCGCTGAGACCCGATGCCGGCCACAAGAATTGTGAGGAAGAGGATGAGTGAGAGGTGCCATGTCGTTCGCATGGCGAGACGATAACATGGGCGCACAGCCCATCTGTATCCGGGTGTCACCAATCGTGGCACGTCGGTTGCACCGACGATGGCCATGTCCCTCATCGCGTTTCGGTCGTGGTCGCCCGCCGTTTCGCGTGCTGGTGCCGCAGGGGTTCTCCGAGAAGGACGAGCTGATCTGGACGCTCACCACCCAGGGCCGGACCGAGAAGGCCTACGCGAGCCTGCGGCGCGACTACCAGATCGATGACGTGGTGCGCGCGTCGGAAACCGGCGCGCTCGGCGCCGGATCGAGCAGCCCGGAGATTCCCGCCAACAGGCCGCCGACCGTGGAAGTGCAGGGCCGCAAGGCCCTGGACGCGAAGGTCGGCGATGACGATGTGCCCGCCGATACGCCGCCCGATTCCCAGGCGCCCATTCGCGTGAATCGCGCGTGGCAGCCGCCGGCCCGCGTGACCGTGGGCAAGAACGTCGGCCTCCACGTGTCGTGGTTGGTATACCGCGGCAAAGGGTCGGTGACGTTTACCCCCCGAGCAAGTGATGTCGTGGGAAGACACGCGCGCCGGTGCCAACTCGCCATGGGCGCCGGTGTGGGTGCCGCCGATGATGGCGCGTTGACCGCCGACGGCCTCGTCACCATCACCGTCACCCGTTCGACTCCGCAGTGATGTCTTCCAGGCATCACTGCGTCGCTCAAGGGCAAGCGCCCAAGCCCCAAGCCTCCGCCAAGGCTACGGCCGGCAGGCAAGCCATAAGCCATACGATGCCGCCCGATCCAGTTATCGCCGTCACGCGCGAAGAGGGCAGTGGCGCGCAGCCTACGTCTGCTGGTGTAGCGTATCGGGATGCCGTTCATCACCGTCAGCGCCCTGCCCGTGCGAGAGATCTTTCCCGGTCTGCGCGCTCGCCTCATTCACACCGATCGCCAAACACACTCATGGGTTGAGGTGGACGCCGGCGCGTCGTTCCCCGAGCATCAGCACCCCCACGAGCAGATTGTCAGCGTCATCGAAGGCGAACTGGAGCTGATCGTCGAAGGGACGGCCCATCGCCTCACGCCTGGGGTCGTGTTCGTGATTCCGCCGGCGGTGCGCCACTCGGGCCGCGGCGTCACGGCCTGTCGTGTGCTCGACGTGTTCTCGCCCGCCCGCGACGATTATCGATAGGTCCGGATCCCGGATCCCGGATCCCGGATCCCGGATCCCGGAGACCTATTCTCGTCGTCCCAGCGTGATGCGGACCACGTGGGTGGCGCCGTCATCGACCAGCGGAATCGACAGGTGGTTGACGCGGGCGCCGTCCAGTTCCGCGCGCGCGACGCCGGTCGAGACGCGCTCGGGATTGGTGACCCGGATCTCGTAACGTGACGTCCCGTGCCGCCAGTCGATGGCGTACTCGGACCAAGACGAGGGCACGCAGGGGTCGACCATGAACGTCTTGCCACGGCGTCGCAGACCGAGAATGCTGTCGAGGCCGGCGCGGTAGAGCCACGCCGCCGATCCGGTGTACCAGCTCCAGCCGCCGCGACCCGCATGGGGCGCCCGCCCGTAAACGTCGCCAGCCAGCACGTACGGCTCGAGCCGGTAACGCGCGACTTCAGCGGTCGTCCGCGAGTGGTTGATCGGGTTGATCATGTGGAACAGCTCGCTCGCCTCGTCGCCGCTGCCCAGCTTCGCAATCGCCATCAACACCCAGACCGCGGCATGGGTGTACTGGCCGCCGTTCTCGCGGACGCCGGGTGGGTAGCCCTTGATGTAGCCCGGATCCTGGTCGGACTTGTCGAACGGCGGCGTCAGCAGCAGCAGGACCTTTGACTGCCGCACGATCAGCGACGCCCGCACGGCGTCCATGGCGCGCTCGGCAAAGCGCTTCGGTACCGCGCCCGACAGTACCGACCACGACTGCGAGATCGAATCGATCACGCACTCGTCATTCTGCAACGAGCCCAGCGGCCGGCCATCATCGTAATAACCACGGCGATACCACTCGCCATCCCACGCCGCTTCGAGCCGCGACGACAGGTGGCGCGCCTGCTGGCGGTAGCGCGCCGCGAGCGCCTGCTCGCGGCGGCTTTGGCAAATCGGGATGAAATCGTTGAGCACGGCGTGGATGAAGAAGCCCAGCCAGACGCTCTCGCCGCGGCCGGCGGCGCCGACCCGGTTCATGCCGTCGTTCCAGTCGCCGGCGCCGATCAACGGCAGACCGTGCGGGCCGCTGGTCCAGCCGCGATCGATCGCGCGGCGGCAATGCTCGAACAGGGTGCCCATTTCGCCAGACAGCGTCGGCTGGTCGTAGGCCTCGGGCTCACCCTCGGGCAGCGGCGGCGCCGCCAGGAACGGCACTTGTTCGTCGAGCACACCGGTGTCGCCGGTGGTGCGAACGTACTCCGCGACGACGAACGGCAGCCAGAGCAGGTCGTCCGAGCAGCGGCTGCGCAAGCCCCGCCCCGCCGGCTCGTGCCACCAATGCTGGACGTCGCCTTCCACGAACTGGCGCCCGGCCGCGCGCAGGATGTGCGCGCGCGCCAGGTCAGGGGCCGCCAGCAGCAGCGCCATCACGTCCTGCAGTTGGTCGCGAAAACCATAGGCACCACCCGGTTGGTAGTACCCCGCGCGGGTCCAGATGCGGCACGACAGGTTCTGATACAGCAGCCAGCGGTTCATCATCATGTCGAATGAATCGTCTGGCGTGTGCACCTTGATCACGTCGAGCGTGCGATCCCAGAACGCCTGCATCTGGTCCAGCGCGGACGTGGCTTGGGCGGGGGCGGCGTGGGCGTCGATCAACGCCAGGGCGTGAGCCCGACTGCGGCCCTCGCCGAGCAGGAACACGATCTTGCGCGTCTCGCCGGGATTGAGGGCCAGGCGGATCTGCAACGCCGCGCACGGGTCAAGGCCGGCACCGAACTCGCCGGTCAGGCTGTCGTCCTTGAGCGCGGAAGGGCACGCGGCCGAGCCGTTGCGGCCGATGAACGAGCGGCGATTGCCGGTGGCCGACGTCGGACGCTCGCTGGCGGCGGCAAAGCACACCCGTCCGGCAAATTCCGTGTTGTAGGCGTTGGTGGCCAGCACCGCGCCCCGCGAAGGGTCGTAGTCGGTGACGACGTGCCGCTGTTCGGTTTCGCGTGGCGGCCCGATCACCCAGTCGTTGTAGGCAAACACGCTGAGGTGCCGAAGCACCGGGGTGGTGTTGACCAGCGTGAGGTGCGAGTACTTCACCGGCTCGGTGGCGTCGACGAACACCTCGAGTGACTGGTGCACGCCCTGGAACGATCGCGAGAAGCGCGTCACACCCGCGCCATGGCGAATCAGGAAGCGGCCGCTCGATCGGTGGCGAGCCATCGGTCCCGGCGTCGGCGACCACGCGGCGCCAGTATCGTCGTCTCGAACGTAGAGCGCCTCACCACTGGGGTCTGTCACGGGATCGTTCGCAAACGGCGTCAGCCGGTTCTCGCGGCTGTTCTCGGACCACGTGGTGGCGGAGCCGCTCGAGCTGATCACCGTGCCGAACCGAGGATTGCCGATCACGTTGCACCAGGGCGCCGGCGTGTCTTGATCGCCTTCGAGCACGATCGCATATGTCTTGCCGGCGTCGGCAAAACCGCCCAGGCCGTTGCCGAGCGTCAGTGTCGGCGTGCTGACGCTCATGCTGGGCCACGAGGGCGGCGCGGTCGCGTGCAACGGGTCGGCGGATGGGTCCGTCGAGGGGGCGGCGAGGGCGGACGCCAACGGCAGGGACGCCAACGGCGCCTGTGGCGGCCGGGCGAGGTGAGCGCGCAAGTCGCCGCGGCTGGTCTCGATCACCGCGCGCGCCGCCGCATGGAACAGCAGGCGCTCGGCCTGCCCCATCAGGTCAGTGCGGAGCAGGAAGACGCCGCCGGGCTGGTGCTTCCATATGCGCCACGGTCCATCGTCCAGCAACGAGGTCAGGTGCGATTGCACTTCGTCCATGTAGCTGACGGGGTGTTCGTTGAGGACGACCAGGTCGACTTTGAGCCCCTTCATCCGCCAGTATTCCTGCGCCTCGAGCGCCTCGCGGACGAGCCCGAGGTTGTCATCGAGCACGCGCGCCAGCAGGATCGGCAGGTCGCCGGAGATGCCGTGGACCCACAGGCTGTCTTGCCCCATCGCGTTGGCGGCCAGCACGTCGCCGGCCGGCCGCAGCGATCCGTCGCCGCCGACCACGCGCGACGCCAGCCGCTCGAACAACACCGCCTCGTCACTCGAGACGTCCATGTGGCGCCGCGTGCTCTGCGAGTGGGCGAGGGCGAGCGCCAGCGTGCGCGCGGCCGTGCTCGGGTCGCGATAGGTCTGCGCGAGGGCGCGCGCGGTCTCGCGGTCGGGAGCGACGCCGGTGGCAAAGCACAGGCGCGCCGATTCGCCGGGCGAGATGCGCACGCGCTGCCGCAGGCTCAGGATCGGATCGAGCACGTAGCCGGTCGTGCCCGACAGGGGGCGGCCATCGAGCGCGATCGGACGCTCGAGCGTGCGGCCGCGGCCGATGAAGCGGGCGCGATCGGTTTCCCACTCGAGCGGACCCTGCGGCCGTCCTTCGAGGCTCATCACGTGCATGGCCCACGTGCCTGGGTCGCGCGCGTCGCGCGGCCGGCGATGGCACAGCAGCGCGGAGCGTTCCGGCAGGTACTCGGTTTCGATGAACAGCTTGCCGAACGCCGGGTGGGCGAAGTCGTCGCGCAGGTGCGCGAGCGCGACCTCGACATAGCTGGTGACGTCGATCTCGCGGATGCGATCGCTGTGGTTCACCAACTGCAGGTATCGGATCTCGACGTCGTGTTCCGGCGCGACCGCGACCTCGAGGCGCGCCGCGATGTCATGGCTCTTCGAATCGAAGATTGCCTTGTCCGGCATGAAAGTGACCAGGTAGCTGTCGGCCTCTCGTCGCGTCGGGTGAAAGGTCGGCGACCACACGGCTTCGCTGCGGATATCGCGCAGATAGATGAAGTGGCTGCCCGGGTCGGTGGTCGCATCCTGGCGCCAGCGGGTGACCGCAACGCGATCGCGGAAGCTGGCGCCGCCGCCGGCGTTGGTGACCACCGTCACATACTTGCCGTTGGCCAGGAACTGCGAGTGTGGAAACACGGTGTGTGGCGTGTTGTAGCGGCGCGGCGGCACGCCGAGTGCCGGTGGTGTCACCAGCATCTCGTTGAGCGGCCGCGGCTCGGTCACGGGCTGCTGACGCGGGATGCGTTCCTGCAGTAGCAGCTCGGTGGCCCGCACCCGCGGGTCGGCGTGGAAGCGCTCGATCATCAGGTCGCGCGCGATCGCGTTGGCGATGGCGACCAGCGACATGCCGGCATGGTGCGCGAAGAAGGCCGGCACCACGACGCCCGGGCCTGGCTTGTGCGCGGCAACGCCGCCGCCGCGGTCGGTGTAGTCGATCGCCTCGTAGAAGCCGTAGTCGCCAAACAGCCCCGCGTTGGCCAGCCGCCGCAAGTTGCGCGCGCTCCGGGCCGGGTCGACCAGGACGGCCAGCGCCGTCGCATACGGCGCGATCACCAGCTCGTCGCCGAGGCCGCGCTTGAGGCCCAGCCCGGGGACCCCAAAGGCCTTGTATTGATAGACGCCGTGGCGGTCGACAGCGGTATAGGCCGACTCGGAGATGCCCCACGGCGTGCCGCGCGTCGCACCGTAATCAATCTGCCGCCTTACGGCCATGCGGCAGGAGGCGTCGAGCAGGGTCGCCGGATAGCTGCGCATCAGCAACAGCGGCATCAGGTACTCGAACAGCGTCGCCGACCACGACAGCAGCACGGGCGCGCCGTGGACGCTGGTGATCAGCCGGCCGAGGCGGAACCAGTGCACTTCCGGCACGTCGCCCTTGGCGATGGCGATGAAGCTGGCGAGACGCGCCTCGGAGGCGAGCAGGTCGTAGTACGACGTATCGAGGCGCGCGGCGCCCAGGCTGTCGGCGAGGCGGAAGCCGATCGCGAACAACCGGCGCTTGCGATCGTACAGAAACGAGAAGTGCATCGCGTCGAACAGTGCCGCGGCGCGCGCGGCGAGCGCATCCAAACGCGCGGCCGGCTCCCTCGCCGTGTCCTCCTGCTTCGCGAGCGACCGCAGGCCGACGCTCAGCGCCAGCAGGGCCCCGGCGAGGTTGCCGCTGTCGACCGTGGACACGTACTTGGGCACCAGCGGCTCAAGTGTGTAGGTGTCGTACCAGTTCAGCAGATGCCCTTCGAAATGCTCGAGGCGGTCGATCGTGTCGAGGGTGCGCTCGAGCCGGTCGATCAGCGAGCCGGTGTCGATGAAGCCCAGATCGCGCGCCGACAACGTCGCCAGCAGGGTCATCGCGATGTTGGTGGGCGAGGTGCGGTGCGCCACCCGCGGCTCGGGGTCGAACTGCACGTTGTCGGGCGGCAGAAAGTGATGCTCCGCGGTGACGAAGGTGTCAAAATATCGCCAGGTCCTTTCGGCGACCGTCCGCAGGTACTCGCGGTCCTCCTCGGTGATCTCCGGCCGCAGGGACGGCACCGGCTTGCTCAGGACGAACGCAATCAGTGGCGCCGCGAACCACAAGGCGAGAATCGGAATAGCGATCGGCCACGCCGCCGGCCGCGCCACGATCACCAGGAGCAGGGCGACACCGGCAATCACGGGGCTGGCGCGCATCGCCTGGTAGAACTCCGCGACCTTCAGTGCACCGTGCCGCTTCGCGACGGCTGCCGCGGTCTCCCATTGGAGCAATCGCCCCTGGCCGCGCCACAGCCGCGCCAACGTGACCCCGACGGCGTGCAGCATGTCCGAGGCCTGGTGCGCCAGGAACGTCAAGTGCAGGGCGATGCGCGCGAGATCGGCTTCGAGGTCTTCACCGGACGCGCGTAAGTAGACGCGCACGCCCTGGCTCCGCGGCGGCCCGCCCAGCAGTTGCACCAGCCGGGTGAGGACCGGGAACGCGATCGCGGCGAACGCCATCGCGGTCCAATCCAGCGGCCGGCCGGGCAGCCACGTCCAGCCGGCCATGAACAGTGCGACCAGCGCGGGCGCCACCAGGCTGCGCCGCAGGTTGTCGAGGATCTTCCACCGCGAGATCAGCGGTAGCCGGTTGCGCTCGAAACCGGTGCGGGTCGGCACCCAGGGGAAGAGCCACCACAGAATCTGCCAGTCGCCGCGGACCCAGCGGTGCTGGCGCTTCGCGTGCACCAGCACGTTGGACGGGTAGTCGTCCACCAGCTCGACGTCGGTGACCAGCGCCGCCCGGGCATGAAGGCCTTCGAACAGGTCGTGCGAGAGCAGCGCGTTCTCGGGCACACGGCCGTCGAGCGCCGCCATGAAGGCGTCGACATCGTACAGTCCCTTGCCGGTGTAGATGCCTTCGCCGAACAGGTCCTGGTAGACGTCCGACACCGCGGTCGTGTACGGGTCGACGCCCGTGTGTCCCGCGTAGGTCCGCGCAAACAGCGAGCCCGCGGCGCTGGCCATGGTGACGCTCACGCGCGGCTGCAACACCGCGTAGCCTTCGACCACGCGCTTCAGCGTCGGATGCACGACCGGTTGGTTGAGCGGATGCAGGATGATGCCGATCAGCTCGCGCGCCGCATCCCGCGGCAACTGCGTGTCGGAATCGAGCGTGATGCAGAAGCGCACGGCCGGCAGCAACTCGAGCGGCCCGACGCGCGTCGAGAAGCTGGTGTCGGTCGCGCCGCGCAACAGGCGGTTGAACTCCTCGAGCTTGCCGCGCTTGCGCTCCCATCCCATCCAGACCTGCTCGCGCGGGTTCCACAAACGATCGCGGTGGAACAGGAAGAACCGCGGCCCGCCCTCGGCCACGAACCTCGCGTTCAATGCCTCGATGCCGCCGCGAGCCGCGGCCAGCACCACCTCTTCGCCGGGTACGTGCGGTCGATCGGCGTCGGGAAAATCGGTCAGCAGCGCGAAGTGGATCTGCGGGTCGAGGTTGCCAATCGCCACGACCTCAAGCTGCTCAAGGCGGCGCTGCACGTTCTCGATCGAGGTGATGATGGTCGGGACGACCACCATCGTCCGCGCTTCGTCTGGGACGCCGCCAGTCAAGTCCAGGCGGGGGAGGCGCCGGGGCGGCACGGCCAGGGTGACCAGCTTCTGCGCGATGGCCAACGCGAGATCGGTGGCCGGAATGGCGAGGAGGAGCGCGGCCACCACCATGGCCAGTGACGAAGCGCCGGCCGAGCGCGCGTACCAGAGCCCGCCAGCCATCAGCAACAGGGTGAGCGCCGCGATCGAGCCGAGGTAGACGGGGGTGGCGTGGCGCAACGCGACGCGGCGAACGCGGTGCGCGAGCTTGGGGCGGTACGCCAGGTCAATCTCGAGCCCCTCGCGGCCGTTGCCCACCAGGTGAAAGCCGACATGCGCCGCGGCCCGTGACTGTTTCCGTTCCGCCGCCTGCCGCGCCGACTCCACCGCCTTGAGGGCGACGCGAATCTGCGCCTCGCCGCTGACCTCCGCCAGTTCCTCGACCGCCTGGCGCTGGCGATCGCGGCTGAGGAAGTCCATGCGCGCGAACATCCCGCTCGGGTCGCGACGCAGCACGTTGTCGACCAGGCTGACCGCCTCCACGTAGTGACGCCAATCGATGGTGGCGCACAGCCGCAGGCTGGTGATGGCGTTGGCCACGGACGCCTGGCTGGTCGCCTGGCGTTGGTGCTCGACCCGAACGATGTCTTCGGCGACGGTGTTGCGGGCGATTAGGTGCGCTTCGAGCGCGGCGCGCAGCGGCGATCGGCGCGCGTCGTATTCGCGGGCGCGGTGCAGCATCTGCACCAGGTAGGCATCGTGCGAGTCTGGCGGAATCCGCACGGCGGCCTCGGGCGAGCCCGCATCGATGCGGGCGACGTGGGCGTCGGCGGCGCGCCGGGCGGTGCGGCCGGCGAACAGTTCCGCCACCAGCCGGCGCAGGTTCTCGATCAGCGCCAACTTCAGCATGATCGGCCACGCCCAGAGTTCACCGATCGTGAGAGGCGCGACGCGTTGATAGCTGTTCAGGAACTGCGTGAGTTGCGGGACCTCGAGCCGGCTGTCGCTGTGGCGGAGCAACTCGACGGCCATGGCGTAGATGCGCGCGTCGCCCGCTTTCTCGCGTGTGGCGAGGGCCGGCAACTGCTGGTAGAACGGCCGCGGCAGGTGCTCGCGGATCTCGACAATCTCCGACGAGATGAGGTGATAGTTGTCGAGGAACCACTCGGTGGCCGGGGTGACGAACTCGCCGTCGTGGACGTCCTCGGCGAGGATTTGATAGGCGTGCCGCAGCACGCGGGCGTTGTGGCTCAGGCGCCGGTAGATGTTGCGCGCGCGGCGCCGCTGGGGATCGACGGTGAAACTCGCCGCGAGGGCGAGCGCCCGCTCCTCGAGCCGCTCCGAGCTGAGCAGCTCATCGCGAAACGGCTTGTCGCTGTCCCGATCGTCCGGAAGCCAGGTATGGAAGAACAGATGCCCTCAGCAATCCAAGAACAGTGCCAGAGGACGTTCCCCTAGATTGTTGGTGCGGCAGCTCAGGTGTAAGCCCGTGGCTACCCAATGTTGGCAGAGCGCTACTTCCAGCGTGCTCCAGTTGTATCACGATCGGTGGCGGCCGGCCCCTGGGCCGCAATCGCATGGCGCGTTTCCTGAACTAGAATTATTGGTTCGGAGAATCAGTTGCCCAACATTCTGCAGAACCTTCCGGTCGGAGAAAACGTCGGCATCGCCTTTTCAGGCGGCCTTGATACCAGCGCCGCGCTGCACTGGATGCGCGCCAAGGGCGCGGTGCCATTCGCGTACACCGCGAACCTCGGCCAGCCGGACGAGACCGACTACGATGAAATTCCGCGCAAGGCGATGGCCTATGGCGCCGAGAAGGCGCGGCTGATCGAATGCCGTGAGCAGTTGGTGGCCGAAGGCATGGCCGCACTGCAGTGCAGTGCGTTCCACATCACGACGGCTGGGCAGACTTACTTCAACACCACGCCCCTTGGCCGCGCGGTCACCGGCACCATGCTGGTCGCCGCCATGCGCGAAGACGACGTCAACATCTGGGGCGATGGCAGCACCTACAAGGGCAACGACATCGAGCGGTTTTACCGCTACGGCTTGCTCGCCAATCCCAACCTGCGCATCTACAAGCCGTGGCTCGACCAGCAGTTCATCGACGAGCTCGGCGGCCGCAAGGAGATGTCGGAGTACATGATCCGGCACGGCTTCCAGTACAAGATGAGCGTCGAGAAGGCCTATTCGACTGACTCCAATATTCTCGGCGCCACTCACGAAGCCAAGGATCTCGAGTTCCTCAACAAGGGCATCACCATCGTCCAGCCGATCATGGGCGTGGCGTTCTGGCGTGACGATGTGGCGGTGAAGCCCGAGACCGTGACCATCCGGTTCGAAGAAGGCCACCCGGTGGCGTTGAACGGCAAGACGTTCGCCACCGCGCTCGACTTGTTGATGGCCGCCAACGCCATTGGCGGCCGCCACGGCCTGGGCATGAGCGATCAGATCGAGAACCGCATCATCGAAGCCAAGAGCCGTGGCATCTACGAGGCCCCTGGCCTGGCATTGCTGTTCATCGCCTACGAGCGGCTGATCACCGGCATCCACAACGAAGACACCATCGAGCAGTACCGCAACAACGGCCGTCGCCTGGGCCGCCTGCTGTATCAGGGCCGCTGGTTCGATCCGCAAACACTGATGCTGCGCGAGAGCGCCCAGCGCTGGGTCGCGCGCCCCGTGACCGGTGAGGTCACCGTGGAATTGCGGCGCGGCAACGACTACTCGATTCTCGAAACCTCGAGCCCGAACCTGACCTACAAGCCTGAACGGTTGACGATGGAGAAGGGCGAGGAAGTGTTCTTCACGCCCCAGGATCGCATCGGGCAATTGACGATGCGCAACCTCGACATCGTCGATACGCGCGAAAAGCTGATGATCTACACGCGGACGGGTTTGATCGCGCCGTCGAGCGCCAGCGGATTGCCACAGCTGCCTTCGGCAGGGGAGAAGTTAGAAGTAATTCCTACTTCCTACTTCAAGTAAGCGTTCGCCCTTCTACTACCTGGGCTCAGCCGGTGCGACCGCCTTGGCTCCGAACAGTCCTGCGAAATGCCGGACGTTCCACGTCAGGATCTCGCCGCATTTCGCCTTCCGCGCGGCGGCGGCGATACAGCCGTCGTAGATCCGTCCGCCCGCGATCCCCATCTCGGCCAGATCGCTCAAGGTGCGCCAGGTCTCCGCCGCGGTCAGCGCGATCGTCTCGGCCTTGCTCCAATTGCGGTCGAGCACCGTCAGCGCATCGGCCGGCGCCAGGCGGTGCGGTGGCGGCAGGCGCGTCAGCACGGCACACGCTTCGACCAAGCCATGTGCGGCCAGAACGAAGACGTGTCCGGCGGCCCGTCGGCGGGAGAGGTCCGCGACGGTCGCGCGATGATGTTCGTGTTGCGTGATGGCAGCGGCGATCAGGCAGTTGGTGTCGAGCAGGACCCGCATCAGACGTCCGTTCGCGCCGCTGGCGTCGAGCGCAGGCGAATCGCGTCGACCGTCGCATCGACGTCCTCTTGAGTCAACACCGGGACCCCCTCGGCCGGCACCGCTACCCAGAACGCACCCTGCTTCTCGATCGTCACCCGTGCCCGCGCCGGCTCGAGCTCGATGCGGCCGTCAATGACTCGGACCTCGAGTTCGGCACCCGGCCTCAATCCGGCCCGGTCCCGGGCCGCCTTGGGCAGCACGACGCGGCCGGCAGAATCCATGGAGGTGATCATGGTAGATATTTTACCATTCCTTGTGCCAGAAAGGACGCCGCCCTGGCTGGCTCTCCCGCAAGGCTGAGCGCGGCTTCGACCAGGGCTTTCGCCCATTCAGGCGTGCGCCCGAGGGCAGCGGCGTCGTCCGCCGCCGGGTACACGAGGCGCCGGTCTGCCAGAGCCAGGACCAACACAGGATCCGGGATCGGATCGCCGATCGCGGCTTCGGTGGAGTTGTCGTAGACGACCAGGTGTGCCAGATGCGGCATCAGCGCGATCAGGTTGCGCTGGGCCTTGGGATAGCGCGCCCGAATCGTCGTCTCGGGAATGCTGTGGCCGCCCTGGGCCACGCGGGCGTGCATCCGTGCCAGATGACGATCGGCGGAATCGAGTCCGCAGAACCAGACGATGACGTCGTGCGAGACGGTTGCCGACTGCAGCTTCGCGGCGATGGTTCGACCGCCCAGCGTGGTCTCGAATGCAAATGACTGGCCCCCGGCCACGGCTTCGTCAAGGCGGCGTACGCCCTCTGCCCAGGCATGCGCGTTGGCCGCCTTGAGGTCGGAGCTCGTGTCGGCGATCAACTCACGCGCAAAGGTGTCGGGGTTGAACCACGCGAGGCCGGCGCGTGTCAGCAGGTGACCGCCGATCGAGCTCTTGCCCGCACCGTTCACGCCGGCGAGCACATAGAGGACCGGCCGTGCCATCAGTAGCCAGTGCCAGCCTTGACCTTGCCGTGAAGCCGTGCCGCGCCCTTGCCGAGGGCACGCAGACGATTGGCCGCATCGGAGTTGTGCAGTACCGCGAGCCTTTCGTCGAAACGGTGCCGGAGGCCTTGCAGGCTGGCTTCTGACTTCGAATCGTTCTCTTTCACGATCGCGAGAAGCCGCTGGTACTGCTGGGCGGAGAGGATGACAGCCTCAGGCACTGAATGATTCGTCACGACCACCGGGCCATTCGCCGTGATGGTGCGCATGATCCCCCGCCAGCCGCGCTTCTTCACATCGGCGGCCGGGATTTGCGGCAAGCCTGTCAGTTCGGTACTCACGAGGCCATTATGCCCCAATTTGCCATAATGGGCAAATGGGGCCCGGCCTCTAGCTCTTTTCGATCTTCACCGACTTGACGACGATTTCCCTGGCCGGACGATCCTGCGCGGCGGTCTTGGTCTTGCCGATGGCGCGCACGATCTCGATACCCTCGGTGACCTCGCCGAAGATGACGTGCTTGTTGTCGAGCCACGGCGTCGGCGCCAGGGTGATGAAGAACTGGCTGCCGTTGGTGTTCGGGCCGGAGTTGGCCATTGACAGCAGGCCGTCGCGATCGTGGCGCAGGCCCGG
This sequence comes from Vicinamibacterales bacterium, assembly GCA_038919385.1. Classification (GTDB taxonomy): domain Bacteria; phylum Acidobacteriota; class Vicinamibacteria; order Vicinamibacterales; family UBA2999; genus 12-FULL-67-14b. The sequence goes on from JBCKZH010000001.1 coordinate 33,043, forward strand.
GCCGAACTCATCGGCAAACTTGTAGCCGGGGCCGCCCATGCCATTGCCCATCGGGCAGCCACCCTGGATCATGAAGCCGGCGATCACGCGGTGGAACACGAGGCCGTCATACAACGGCTTGGACACTTTCGCCCCGGTCTTGGGGTCGGTCCATTCCTGCGTGCCGGCGGCGAGGCCGACGAAGTTGGCCACGGTCTTCGGCGCCTTGTCGTCGTAGAGCTTGACCTTGAAGGTGCCCTCTGAAGTGTCGAATGTCGCGGTCGTCATGACGTAATCATAGCAAGGGCAGGTCGGGCAGGTCGGGCAGGGTCACCGAGACGGCCGTGGAGAACGGCCGGCAACTGCAGGGCCACGTGGCCCTCACCGTGAACGGTCAGGCCGTCAACAAACGGTTCGTCATCCGCCTGCCCGCCTCCGCCAAGGCTACGGCGGGGCAGGCCCCAGCCTGGAATGGGTCGCTCGTGATTGGTGCGCATGGCGGGTCTGGCGGCAACAACTTCGATCGCAACGGCAACGTCATCGGGACCGACGAAACGGCACTGGATGATGTGATCGGCAGGCATGCGCTGGCGAATGGCTTTGCCTATGCCAGCTTCGACCGCGAGGGCGCCGTGTCTGCGCGAGACGGTCTCCGGCTCACGTACGAGTTCACGGCGCGGGCCAAGGCCGGCGTCGCGCGACTGGGCGGACGCGCGCCGGCGCGGCTCTATCTGGTTGGCCTATCGATGGGTGGAGGTATCACCCGGCTCGCCGCTGAAGATCCCCAGGAGGTGTTCGCCGGCACGTTGATCATCGCCGGCGCCGGCGGCGATCTCGTGACGAATCTCGATCGCATGACCAAGATGGCCGGATTGTGGCGGCTGATCGACCCCCTCGCCCACATCGGTTTGGCGTCGAGCGATCGCAAGGTGCTCGCGTACGCCGAAGCCGTCGGCACGCCGGTCGAGGCGCGCCGCCTGTGGCCGTATACGGGCTCGGGCGCGGTGGCCGCCGCCGCACGTCCGCAGATGGCGACTAAAGAGACTACCGGCGAGGTTCACGTCCCCACCATCGAAGTGGTCGGGACCTGGGACGATCTCGCGATCGGGGAGCTGCGTGCGTACCGCACGCGCGTCCATCCTGAAGATCTCCATCGCTTGTACCAGGTCAACCGCGTCTGGCACATGTCCGGTGATGACGATGGCGTGATGTCGTTCCAAATACCTCGCCACGTCGCGCATGAGGCTCGACCCGGATGTCGCCAACGCCATGGGCGAGGGCCCGTCGTATCTGCCGACCGTGCGGGAGGCGTTCGATCGCCTCGTCCAGTGGGTGGAGAAGGGCGCGCCCGCGCCGGTGAGCCAGACCATCGAGCCCGCCGCGAAGTTACGCTAGCGTCGGGTGCCAGGCTCAGAAACACGTCGTAACTGCCTGGAGAGAGGCGACCGGCCGCGCTCTTTGTTATCATGCCGACGGAGGTTTGACCATGCGCGCGTTCCTGGCAGTGCTTCTCCTCATTCCGGCGACGGTCTTTGGCCAGACGGTGACCGGCACGCTGCAGGGCACGATTACCGACGCCAGCGGCGGCGTGCTGCCTGGCGCGACGGTAATCACCCACAACCAGGACACGGGGCAGCAGCGCGTCACCGTGACCAACGGCGCCGGCTACTACGTCGTCCCGTTCCTGCCGATTGGCAGCTACGAGGTCAGTGCCGCCCTGTCCGGGTTCCGGACCAGCGTCCGGCAGCGCGTCGCTGTCACGCTCAACGACACGCGGGTGGAGGACTTTGCGCTGACGCCGGGGGCCGTGTCCGAGACGGTCACGGTGATCGGCGAGACGACGCCGGTCAATACCACCAGCGCCGAGATCAAGCACTCGCTCAACGAGCAGCAGATCGAGGATCGGCCAACCGCCAATCGCGGGAGCTTTCTGGGCCTGGCAGAAACCTTCGCGGGCTTTTCGGAGAACCCCACGTCGGGTCAAAACAATCCCACTGCCTCGTCTGGCTAATCGATCAACTTCAACGGCACGGGCACGCGTGGGACGACGTTCCAGATTAACGGCGTCAACAACGACGATGCGTCTGAGAACCAGAATCGGCAGGGCGCGGCGCTGGCGACGATCAAGGAGTTCCAGGTCATCAGCAACACCTACTCGGCCGAGTTCGGGCGGGGCTACGGCGCGGTCGTCCTGGTGCAGACCAAGTCCGGCACCAACCAGCGTCACGGCGAGGCCTACGAGTATCGCCAGCAGGCCAAGTGGAACGCCCGCAGCGCGTTCTCGTTGACCAAGCCCAACAATGTCCGCGATCAGTTCGGCGGGGTGATGGGCTTTCCGATCGTCCGGAACCGGCTGTTCGCCTTTGCCAGCCTCGATCGCAAGCGCTTTGAGGGGCTCCAGACCTACACGCGTGATCTGTTCCTGGCCAGTGAACTGGCACAGCCCCGCCTCACGCGTGACAACGACACCCCGGCCAATCGCGACTTCATCAGCGCGATTCTGGCGCGCTTCCCCAGCGTCACTCCCAACGACGCCCGCAGCCCGCGCACCTACCAGACGCCGCAAGCGATCAACCAGCCCGCCGCCGACCACTCCGCCCGGCTCGACTGGTTCCTGAACCAGAGTCACATGGTGTGGGGCCGCTACCAGTTCACCCGGCAGGTGTTCGAATCAGACGATGTCGTGGTCGGCGAGCAGGCGCGGCAGAACCACCGGCAGGGCAACCTGGGAGCGACGTGGACTCACGTGCTCGGGGGTGCGACCGTTGGCGAGTTGCGCTATGGGCTGGGGCTGCGGTTGACGCGGGTCGACATCGCCGCGGGCAACACGACCCCGATCGTCCGGTTCGCGGCGTCGCCGGTGTCCGGATCGATCATCGGCAACGCCGGCAGCTTTCCGATCAACCGCGACCAGACCGATCACCAGGTCGTCTACAACCTGACCCGCCTCTTCGGCCGAACGCATCAGCTCAAGGCGGGCATCGATGCCCGGTTCTCGGCACTGGATGACTTCGCGGATAGCTTTTCGCGTGGCTTCTGGAACTACAACGCCAACTGCGGCGGCGTGATCTATCCCTCGTCGTACGCCGCATTTCTCGACGGCTGTGTCGCGAGCTATCAACGGGCCTGGGGGCCGTTCTTTCTCGAGAATCGCATGCGCGAATACAACCTCTACGTCGAGGACAGCTGGCGGCTGCGCTCCAATCTGTCGCTCAACCTTGGCCTGCGCTATGAGTACGTTGACGCGCTGCACGAGGCCGAGGGCCGGCTCGACTACGGCTTCACCGACGACCGCAACAACCTGCAACCCCGGCTCGGAGTGGCGTGGTCGCCGGTGTGGCAGTCGGGACCACTTGGCTGGCTGTCCGGCGGCCAGGCCGGCGGCTTTGCCATTCGCGGCGGTTTCGGCCTCTACGATGGGCGCATCTTCCAATCGGTCTTTTCGCAAACCGGCGCGAGCTTACGGACGAACCCGCCGAATTCACTGTCGGCGACTTTTTCGACGTTGCCGAACACCCTGAATCCCGCCGACCCGACGCTGGGGTTTGAGTTCGTGCCCGGTCCGCAGACGGCCCGCCACGCGCTGACGATTGCCGACGGCAACCTGGAAATGCCGCGAACCCAGCAGTGGAACCTGACGGTGGAGCGTCGTGTGCCGTTCAACTCGACCCTGCGGGTGTCGTATACCGGCACGCGCGGCCAGGGCATGATCAAGTACGCCCTCGCCAACCTCCCCGTATCACCGCTGGCGGGAGCCGCGGTCGTGGCCGATCATCCGAACAACGCGCCCGCCGCCGGCTTCCCGGATCTCAGGGGCAAGACCATCGATCGCATCGCCGCCGACGTCAATTGCGCCGGCACGGGGCTGCCCGGCATTGGCGTGACCGCGCAGTGCCCCAATGTCGTGCCCATCGCCGACAACGAGATCAGCTTTCGCGTGCCCCGCACCAACGAACGCCGGCCCGATCCCCGTTACACCACCAACGTTGTCGTGTCGAACCAGGCCGAGAGCTGGTACGACGGCCTCCAGGTTGAATGGACGCGCCGCCTCTCCCGCGGCCTGTGGTTCCAGGCGAGTTACACCCGCAGCCAGGCCGAAGACACGACCTCCGAGGCGACGGCGGTCGGCGCCGGCGATTCCAACCAGCTCGGCCCAGATGCCAAGTACGCGCGCGGCTACTCGCGGTTCCATACCCCGCACCGCCTCACCGTCAGTGGCAGCTACCGGCTCCCGTTCTGGCGCGAGCGCCGCGATCTGGCGGGGATTCTGCTCGGCGGATGGACGGCGTCGGCAGTCGTGCGACTGGCGCATGGCACGCCGTTCACGATCTCCGACACGGGGCGGGACCTGAACTTTGACAGCTTCCCCGAAGCCCGGCCGATTCTGATCGACACCTCGATTCTAGGTACGACCGTCAGCGATCCGTCGACGTCGACGTCGATTCTGGCTGCATCGAAATTCCGCTCCGCGCAGTACGGAGAGACGACCGGCATCATCGGCCGGAACACCTTTTTTGCCGACGGTGTCCGCACCGCCGACCTGGCACTGATCAAGGCGTTCCAGGTCGCCCGGGGTCATGCGGTCACGTTCCGGCTCGAGGCCGACAACGCCTTCAACCGCGTGCAATACGGCTTCCCAACCGCGGATCTGTCGAACGCCAATTTCGGTCGCCTGCTGACGGGCGCGACGACCTACGCGCCGCGGTCGCTCCAGCTGGGCATTCAGTACAAGTTCTAGCAGAGCGAATCACGGCAGCGCCGCCAGGCGGTCACGGCGACGGCGCCAACCGAGCTACACTGGCGCGGGTTGATGACCGCGACGTTGCCGCTCCACGAGATCGACGCTCTGGCCCGGGGCCTGCACGCCGATCCGTTCGCGGTTCTCGGCCCGCACGACGTCGACGGCGGTGTCGCCATCCGCGTGTTCCGTCCCCATCTGCGGCGCGTCGAGGTCATCCCGTTTGGCCAGCCCGATGGCCTGGTGCTGACCCGCATTCATCCAGACGGCCTGTTCGAGGGCGTAGTGCCCAACCAGCGGCGCGAGGAGTTCGACTACCGCCTCCGGCTGGTATGGCAAGACGGGTCGTCCAGCGAAGCCGATGATGCGTATCGCTACGGCCCGGTGCTCACCGACTTTGATCTGCACCTGCTCGCGGAAGGCACGCACGATCGCGTCTACGAGCGATTGGGGGCACGGGCTATTACCCATGGCATTCGCGCCGGCGTCCACTTCGCGGTGTGGGCGCCCAACGCGCAGCGGGTCAGCGTGGTCGGCGACTTCAACGGCTGGGACGGACGCGTGCACCCGATGCGTGCCATCCGGCCGGCCGGCTACTGGGAGATCTTCCTGCCCGACCTCGGGCACGGTGATCGCTACAAGTTCGAGGTGATCGGCGCGACCGGGCAGGCCGTGCTCAAGGCCGACCCGTGCGGCCGCCGCTTTGAGCTGCCGCCGCGGACGGCGTCGATCGTCTGGCACGACGCGCCGCACGACTGGACCGATCGCGCGTGGATGGCCGCCCGCGCCGCCCGCGACCCGTCATTGCACACGCCGATGTCGATCTACGAGGTGCATCTTGGCAGCTGGCAGCGCGCACCGGATGGCCAGCTCCTGACCTACTGCGAGATCGCCGAGCAGCTCGTCCCGTACGTCAAGCAGATGGGGTACACCCATGTCGAATTGCTGCCGATCATGGAGCACCCGTTCACCGGGTCGTGGGGCTACCAGGTCATCGGCTTCTTCGCGCCCACCAGCCGGTTTGGCACACCCGACGACTTCAAGGCGTTGATCAATTCGTTTCATGCGGCCGGCATTGGCGTGCTGCTGGACTGGGTGCCGGGACACTTCCCCAAGGATCAGCACGGGCTCGCGCGCTTCGATGGCACGGCGCTCTACGAACATGCCGATCCGCGCCAGGGTGAGCACCAGGATTGGGGCACGCTCGTCTTCAACTATGGCCGGCACGAAGTGCGCGCGTTCCTGCTGAGCAACGCGCTGTTCTGGTTGCGCGAGTTCCACATCGACGGGCTGCGCGTGGACGCCGTGGCCTCGATGCTCTATCTCGACTACTCGCGCGAGGCCGGCCAGTGGGTGCCCAACAAGTTCGGCGGGCGCGAGAATCTCGACGCGATCGCGTTCATCAAGCACCTCAATCAGCTGGTGCAACACGAATGTCCAGGCGCCGTGGTGTGCGCCGAGGAATCCACGTCGTGGCCGGGCGTGACGCATGCGGTGCAGGCCGACGGCCTGGGGTTCACCTGCAAGTGGAACATGGGCTGGATGCACGACATGCTCGACTACACCAAGGAGGACCCGGTCCACCGCAAGTGGCACCACAACAAGATCACCTTTTCCCTGGTCTACGCCTACAGCGAGCGCTTCATTCTGCCGTTCTCGCACGACGAAGTGGTGCACGGCAAGAAGTCGATGATCGACAAGATGCCCGGTGACGTGTGGCAGAAGCACGCCGGGCTGCGGGCGCTGTACGGCTACATGTACGCGCATCCGGGCAAGAAGCTGTTATTCATGGGTGGCGAGATCGGCCAATGGCGCGAGTGGAACCACGATGGGCAGTTGGATTGGGACGTGCTGGGCGATCCGCGTCACGCTGGATTGCAGCGCTGGGTGCGCGACCTCAATCGCGTCTACAAGGAGGAACCTGCGCTGTGGCAGGCCGACGACGATCCGGAGGGCTTCGCGTGGATCGATTGCGATGACGCGGAGCAGAGCGTGATCGCGTTCACAAGGAATGGCGCCGCAAGCCGCAAGCCGCAGGCCGCAAGCCCCTTGATTGCCGTCATCAACTTCACGCCCGTGCCGCGGCCTGACTACCGGCTCGGCGTGCCAGCGCCGCACGGCTACCGGGAAATCCTCAATAGCGACGCCGGCGTGTATGGCGGCAGCAACATGGGCAATGCCGGACGTGTCGATGCGGAGGCCGTGCCCTCGCATGGGCATCCCCACTCCATTCGTCTCGTCGTCCCACCTTTGGGATTCCTGCTTTTGAAACCGAACTATTGAACGATGGATGATTGGGCCTGGCCCCAATCATCCGTCGTTCAATCTCACTTACGTCTATTGTCCCACTCTCGGGCCGGCAGGGAAGTTTGTGAGCCGCGCCAAAAAAAACAGGGTGGGACCGGTGACCCGGTCCCACCCTGTGTGGCCACCAGTGAAGGTGGCCCGACAAGCGGTGCTGCTAGAAGTTGAGGCGAACGCCGAACCGCACGATGCGCGGGCTCAAGTTCGAGCCAAGCACCCTGAAGGTCGTGGCCGCCGCATTGCGCTCACGCGTGATCTCTGTGTTGCCGTTCATCACATTGAAGAGGTCCGCGATCAGCTGCACCGACCTACGGCTGCCGAACTTCACGTTCGTCGACGCCCGCAGGTCCAGGTTCCACAGCGTCTCGAACCGGATGGTGTCGAGCGCGGGGTTGAGCAGGATGCGCACGTTGCCCTCCCGGCCGAGCGCGGCGTTACGGAAGTACGGATACGGCGTGCCCTGCTTGCCGAACAGGTTGCCGGCCAGTTCGATGTTCCACGGCATCTGATAGGCGCCGTTGGCATTGAAGTTCCAGCGTTGGTTGACAAACACGTCGCCCGATCCGCTGCCGCCGCTACGCGGCGCCCACTGACCGCCAGTGATGAGCGGGAAAAGGTCGCTGCGGGTCGGGCTCCCGGTTTCGCTGACCGGCGTGGCCATGTCGTATTGCTCCTGGGGGTTGTTCCAGGCTGCCGACACGCGCGCCATCCAGCGATTGGACATGCGCTTGTTGATCGACAGTTCGATCCCGTCGAAGGTCGTGGCGTAGTCGTCAAAGTTGGTCAGCAGTCGACCACCACCGTTGGCCGCCACCTTCGCCGCGTCAGGAATGAAGGTCGGGACGTTGTAGGCCACGCCGTCCGATGTCGTACCGGTCAGTGCCGCGCCCGGTGCCCAGTCGGCCGTCGTCAGGCCAATGAACGGGACCATCGGATGGTTGGTCACCCGGTTTCGCGTGTAGTTGACGGAAATCCCGAGGTCGGGAATCAGTTCGCGCTCGATGCCGATGATGACCCCCATGTTCGTGGGCGCCTTGAGGCCCGGATCGATACGGTTGGCCGATGTCACCGACGTGGGATTCGCCGTGTTGAAGCCGCCGCCAGACGCGAGCAGTGGCAGGTTGACCAGCACCTCGTTGGTCTGCGCCAGGTGATCGCCATTCAGATCGGACCATGGATACTCCACCCATCCGGCCGCCGCACTCGGATTCGCGAAGCCGATAAAGGTGCCGACCGCCGAGAGCTGCCCCGCGTTGCGGCTGAAGCTCGCACGGAGGATGGTCTTGCGCGCCTCGTCAACCGCGTAGGTCATGCCGACACGCGGCGAGATATCGCTCCAATGGAAGGGCGGCGCGTATCCCGTGAACGCGATGCCCGGCACCAGGTTCGGGAACGCCGAGTTCGCCTTGTTGGTGGCGGCCAGCGCCTCGCCCCACTGGCGGTCGTAGCGGACGCCCAGGTCGAGGGTCACCCGGCCCATGGCGATGCTGTCGCCCAGGTAGAAGTTGACGTAGGACGCCCGGTTCGTGCCGGCACCCTCGCGATAGACGCGGGCCCGGAAGTCGGTCAGCGAGTTCTCGTAGGCGACGATGCCGTTGCCAGGGTACAGCGTCTGCGCGTAGATGTCGGTGCGGCGCCAGCCCATGCCGAACTTGAAGTCATGGGAGTTCTCGCCGAACGTCCGGAAGTGGTTGCCGTCGACGTTGACGGTGTGCTGCGGACGCTGGAAGAAGTTGCCGCTGGTCGAGCCGTACGTCTGGCCGTTGAGCGGGCTGATCCCCATCTGGTCAGCGAACGACCCGATCGAGTTCAGCGTGAACCCGGTGTTGTAGTACGCGTACTTGCCGGTGACGAACAGATTGTTCGAGAAGACCCGGTTGTCCTCGATCTTCCAGAGGCCATGCAGAGGGTTGTCGGTGTAGTAGTTGCTCTGGTTCCAGCGGGCCGACGCCGGTTCGAAGAGGGCATTGCCCGGGGCGCGGCCTTCCTTGATCTTGTCGCCGTTGAAGAACAGGAAGTTCACCATGTCCCTCGACGTGGCCTGCCAGTTGATTTTGGCGTTGTACGTCTTCAGCACCGTCCTGTCGGTGCCGCGCGCGGACTGCCGGTACAATCGGATGTCCTGATCGGCGTACGATCCCCAGAAGAACAGCCGGTCCTTCAGAATCGGGCCGCCGACGTCGATACCAAACTCCGAGATCTCCTGGTTGTGGTCGGCCGTCTCCGGGGTCACGCCGCGTGCTCTGAGCTCTTCGGGCAGGTTCGTCGCCTCAAGCGAGTCCGCGGTGAAATAGCCACGAGCGGTGCCCTTCAGCTGGTTGGTGCCACGCTTGACGACGAAGTTGAGGCCGACGCCGCCGGTGGCCTGCCTGATGTCGTTGCCGCCCGTCGAGATCTGGATCTCGTCAAAGGCGTCGTAGTCGAAGTAGGTCGGCGACGCGCCGGCGGTGGCCATGTCGGTGATCGCCACGCCGTCCAGCGTCCACACGGCGTCACCCTGACGCCCGCCCTTGGAGACGAAGGCGGCCTGCTGGCCCGTCTCGTTACCGGCGATGTTCACGCGGTCGACCGTGATGCCAGGAACGGTGCGGAGCAGCGCCCACGGGTCGCGCGAGTTCGGCACCCTGCTCAGCTCGTCCTGCGTGAAGTTGGTCGACGTGCCCATGGACTTGGTGTCGACGACCGGCGACTCGCCGCTGACCGTCACCGACTCTGCCACGGCCGCAATGCCCAGGGTCAACGGCATGGCCACGTTCTGGCCGACTGCCACGACAACGCCGTCTCGGATCATCGACCGGAAGCCTTGAAGGACCGCCGTCACCTTGTAGGTGCCGGGCGGGACGTTCAGGAACCGATACTGACCGTCCGTCTCGGTGACGAAGGTGCGGATCGGCCCGTTGCTCTCGAGGGTCACGGTCACGCCGGGAAGGACGCCGCCCTGTTGGTCCTTCACCGATCCAGCGATGACGCCGCTCTGCACCTGCGCGAACGCGACCCCCATGGTCGCCACACACATGACCAGCACAATGAACCACGATCGAGTCCTCATACACACCCTCCTAAATATCCGCGTCGCTCCCGGGGGGCCAGGACCGCCAAATGCGAGTCCCTTTTTATCGGCGTGTTCAGCCCAGCCAGGAGCGGTTCGCCCAGTAAATAGCAACATTTGTGCCATTCGTGACCCCTTTCAAGGGGCCGGTATTGGGCCGGAAGCTGATGTGAAATTCCGCTGGATTGGGAAAAAACCACGTTTATCCAAATTTTTGGATAAACAGGATCCAATGGACTGAATGATCGTTCAAGACAGGATGAACGGCGACACCGCAGCCGTCGCCGAGACTACTTTCCAGACGATGCCCGCGCGAACAGCGTGGTCGGTGATCACCGCGCGCTCTGTGGCCAATTGGTCCGTGTCATCAAGCGAAGTAAGGCAGCGCCGAGATGACCGACCAGACAATGGCGACGAACGTGACGAGCAGGCACACCACGGCGACGGCGAGGTGATCGATGCGTTCGGGCTTGAGCGGATCGAGGATCAGCGACGAGAGGTAGCCGCCGGCGAAGCCGCCGAGGTGCGCACTATTGTCGATGCCCGGTATGATCAAGCCCATCACGCCCATGATCAGCGCGTACTGCAGGCCCGCCTGGCCGACGTGGCTGCTGCCGGTGCGTTTGCCGTAATGCACCAGCGCCCCCAGCAGCCCGAAGATGGCGGCCGATGCGCCCACGGTGACGTTGGCGCCACCGAGAAACGGGATCTGGATCGGCGAATAGAACATCGCGGTGCTCAGTCCGAAGCCCGTGATGCCAGACAGGGTGTAGATGATGATCATCCGTCCCGGACCGTACAGGTTCGCGATCTCTGGCGCGAGCTGCCGAATCCAGAGCACGTTGAAGAAGATGTGGAGGATGCCGCCATGCAGCCATCCCGCTGTGAGGAGGGTCCACCAGCGCCCGAGTGCCACCACCGGAAGCGCACCGCTCGCGCCCAGCAGGATCAGCATCTGCGTGTTGGGTCCGAGGCCCACCTGCATGCCGTCGCGCGACAGCACGAGCGACAGCACATAGAGGATCACCGTGCCGCCGGTGACGATCGAGACAAAGCCGAGGTCGTTGCCGAGGCTGCGCAGGGCGGGGCCAAAACCCCAAAGGCCGGGATTGCGCCGCCCGCAGTTGTAGCAGGTGCTGTCGTTGACGCCCACCAGCACGCCGCACGACGCACAGATGACGGACCCCTCGGTTTTCCGCTTGAACATTCTTAGCGAGTATAGACAACGTTGGCCACGGAGAACACCGAGGACTCAGAGGAGACCGATTCTTGTATTTGGAAAGACCGGTCTCTGTGTCCTCTGCGTCCTCTGTGGCTAGGCTTCCTTCAGCCCTCGGGTGCCGGCGACGAAGCACGCGATCCCCACCGTTGCCAAGGCCCTCGATGGCCACGCTGCCGGACTCGGGCGTGAGCAGGCCGAACAGCTCGCCGTTGCGAACCGACAGCGAACGGCCGTCGACCGCCACGGTCTTGCCAAAGGCTTTCCGCGCGTTGACGTCTCGTCCGCTCGAGCGGCGGGAATCGGTGGTCGAAGGGCTACAATTGGTCATCGGCACCGAGCTTCTCGTCATCTTCCTCCTCATCCTCGCCAACGGCATCTTCGCCATGTCGGAGATCTCCGTCGTGGCCGCGAAGAAGGTGCGCCTGCAGCAGCGGGCCGAGGATGGTGACGAGCGCGCGAAGACCGCGCTGGCGCTGGCGCATGATCCCAGCCAGTTTCTGGCCACGGTGCAGGTCGGCATCACCATGGTGGGCGTGCTGGCCGGCGCCTACGGCGGCGCCACGCTGGCCGAGGAACTGGCGGTGCCGATCGCGCAAGTGGCCGTGCTCGCGCCCTATGCCGAAGCCATTGCCCTCGGCCTGGTGGTCGCCGCTATTACTTACTGGTCGCTGATCATTGGCGAGCTGGTGCCGAAGCGCATTGGCCTGAACAATCCCGAGGCGATTGCCTCGTGGGTGGCGCGTCCCATGATGGCGCTGTCACGCATCGGTGCCCCAGCGGTCGCGCTGGTCACGGCGTCCACCAATCTCGTGCTGCGCATCTTCGGCATCAAGGGGCAGGCCGAGCCGAACCTCACCGAAGACGAGATCAAGGCGCTGATCAGCCAGGGCGCGGAGACCGGCGCGGTCGGCGCCACCGAAGAGAACATCGTCCAGCGCGTGTTCCAGCTGGGCGACCAGCGCGTGGCCGCGATCATGACGCCGCGTCCCGACATCGAGTGGATCGATGTCGACGCCAGTGAAGAGGAACTGCGCGAGTTTCTGGCCTCCCACTCCCACACCCAGTTCGTGGTCTGTCACGGTGGCCTCGACGAAGTGCTCGGCATCGTCCGCTCCGCCGACCTGCTGCCGATGGCGTTCCGCGGCGTGAATATCGACCTGCGCGCATTGACGCGCGAAGCGCTGTTCGTGCCCGACTCGATGCCAGCGGTGCAGTTGCTCGAGTCGTTCCGCGGATCGCACAAGCACGTGGCGCTGGTGATGGACGAGTACGGCGCGGTCGAGGGGCTCGTGACGGTGACCGATCTGCTGACGGCGATCGTCGGTGAGCTGCCGGGGGATGCGGCCGAAGCGGTGGGCGAGTTCGTGGCGCGCGGCGATGGCTCCTGGCTGGTCGACGGCTCGGCCTCAATGGAAACGGTATCGACCCACTTCGCCCTGGAGCCGTTGCCTGAAGAGGAGACTGGTGCGTATCACACCATCGGCGGCTTCGTGATGGCGCGGCTGGGACGGGTGCCGAAGACGTCTGACCTCTTCGAGTGGGGCGGTATGAAGTTCGAAGTGATCGACATGGACGGCCGGCGCATCGACAAAGTGCTGGTCACGAAGACACGGCGGGAGGGCACGGCTTGACGGGAGGGCACTGCCGGTCGGGAGGGTGCCGCCGGCCAAGTATCATCCCGACACCTACCGGGAGGTCCATGAAATGGTTCTGACTCGCGAAGAACGTAAGCCGCGCCTTGCAGCACGAGATCACGATCCTGCTGCATCTCGCCGGCCAGCTCGAACCGGCGATGCTTGACTACCGTCCCACGCCGAAGCAGCGCAGCGCGTTCGAACTGCTGCGCTACCTGTCGGCGATGGCGCCCGGGTTGCTGGAGGTCGCGGCGACCGGCACGTTCAGCCCGCCGGCGTGGACGGCGCACGAGCAGGCCGCCGCAGGGCGCGACCTGCAGCAGACGCTGGCGGTGATTGCCGCACAGGGCGTCCGGTTCGGCCAACTCGAGGCGCGCTGGTCCGACGCCGACCTGCGCGCGGAGATCGCGCCGTGGGGTGAGACGACGTCGCGGGGCAGTTGTCTCGTCAACTTCCTGCTGTGCGGCTACGCGGCATACCGCACGCAGTTGTTCTTGTACCTGAAGGCGTGCGGGCGCCATGAACTCGGCACCCTCAACTTGTGGGACGGTGTCGATCTGCCGCCGAAAGCTTGAACCGGGAAGGCGCGGAGCAATTCGGCGCGCTGCTGCAAGGGCCAACGCCGCTCCTGGCCCTGGCGCCGATGCAGGAAGTCACCGACGGCGCGTTCTGGACGCTGGTCCATCGATACGGTGGCGCGGACGTCTACTGGACCGAGTATTTCCGAGTCCACTCCACGTCGACTCCGGAGAAGAAGATCCTCGACGCGATTGCCCGGAACACCACGGGCCGGCCCGTGGTCGCGCAGGTGATTGGCAACTTCCTCGATCACGACCAGCCGATGCCGCTGTTGCCGGCAGAGCTGACGGCGGCCTGAAGCCCTAGCCTCCCAGGGCTTCGATGTCGCCGAGATCTTTCGTGCGTCCGGTGGCGCGCTTGTTCTTGATGAACGCCTCGCGGCCGATGAAGTCCACGTCGATCCCGTCAAACGGCGCCCGATGCCGCGTCGGCCAGGCCTCGTCGAACGCTAATCCCGTCAGCGTCGTCAGCACGTCGATCCGCCCGGGTGGCAGACCCATCTGAAACACGATGCCCGGCCGGCTGAAGTCGGCGACGGCGATCTCGCCCATCGGCGCGCCGAAGGCCGCCAGGGCCGTCATCACGTTCGGTGCGTTCTCCGGGGTTGGATCGACCCACACATCCAGGTCACCGGTGGCCCGTGGCCGGCCATGTGCGCCGAGCGCATAGGCACCGACGATGAGAAAGCGAACGCTATGGTCGGCGAACGCTCGCAACAGATCGACAAAGTCCTGATTCATGAGTCTGCCCGCCAAGTCGCCACTGTTCTTCGCTGAGTTTCCAGACCTGCAGAATGCGGTCGGCTTCCGGGATGGCGGCCCAATATGCCGCGTCATCGCGGTCGTGCGCCTGGAGCGACGGATAGACGCGGACCTGCATCCGGGCGCGTCGGCTCGAGGCGGCATCCATGACGGCCAGTATCCCACGGTTGCAGTGCTACGGGGAGCCAACATCGAGGTTATGGTAGTATTCCCTTGTTATGGCACGAGCGACGTTCTCGTTAGACGAGGCCACCATCACCGAGATTCGGCGCACGGCGGCGCGCTTGCGGAAGCCGCAGAGCCATGTGGTTCGCGAGGCAGTGGCCGACTACGCCGCCCGCACGGATCGGCTGAGTGAGCGGGAGCGTTCGCACTTAATGGGGGTACTTGAAGGGCTGCGCGCCACCCGGCCGACCCGGCCGGCCACGGCGGTGGACGCTGAACTGAAGACCCTGCGAACCGCCCGACGCATCGGCGGACGCCGGCATCGGCAGGCATGATCGTTCACGTCGATACCAGCGCCCTGGTTGATGCCCTCACCGGGCCGCGCCGCTCGTTGGAAACGCTGATCGGCTTGACCGACCAAGGCCACCGCCTGGTGCTCTCGACCATCGTCCTCTACGAATGGCTGCGCGGACCAAGGGTCAAAGCCGACCTCGCCGCTCAAGAAGCGCTGTTCCCGTCCGAGCAGGCGGTGGCGTTCGGCCCCGCCGAGGCCGCCGCCGCGGCCCGCCTTTACAAACAGGTCTCGCGTCCACGCGGCCGGGAGATCGACCTCGCGGTGGCCGCTTCGGCGCTGTCGAATGGGGCGGCCATCTGGACGCTCAACCCAGCTGACTTTCGCGACATCCCCGGCCTGCGTCTGATCTGAAGCCGCGCCGAGTATCTGGATGACTGGTCGCGCGACGGCCAGCGACCAAGCCGCCGCGGCCTCGCTCAATTACCTGAACGTCATCATCAACTGGCCGGGGCTGCTCAAGAACGATCGAGAGTAACGCGGGCGGCCCACCCCGCTATCGACCGGATTCCAGCAGGTCGGCATCGACCAGGTCCTGTGGCCGACCGACCTTTCGCTTGTTGGCAATCAGGTGAGAACGGCCGATGACCGGAATCAGGATGCCGTCGATGTCAACGTTCACGCGACCTGTCCACGCCTGGTCGAATTGCACGCCGTCGACCTTCGTGATCACATCCACGCGGTTCGGCGGAACGCCGACCTGATAAATCGTGCCCTCGGTGGCAAGATCCTCCGCGGTCAGGCCATGCCGCGGCGCCCCGAATGTATCGAGCGCGTGGAGCACGCGCTCGGCGTTGTCGGCGTGCGGCCTGACCCACAGGTCGAGATCCTTGGTCGCCCTGGGGAAGCGATGCGCAGCCATCGCGTATCCACCAACCACCAGGAATTCAACGCGGTGTTCGATGAATGCCGACAATATGTCGCGGAAGTCGGGATTCAGCAACGCGTTCCCCTGCAAAGGCCCACGCATCCAGGGTCAGTTGCCACATCATGGCCAGGCGCTCGGCGGGTGATCGCGAACGCCAGTACTGCTCGTCCGCGCGCTCCTCGTCCTCGAAGCTCCTGAACAAGCGGCACTGGATATTCGCTCGGACGCTCACGATGCCTCTATTATCCCACACCAAGTGCGCGGAGACGAGAGGCCGCATTCGGGCGCCCTCAGGCGCCCATGACCCGGGCGAGAAGCGGGTGCCTCACCTTCGCAAACGGATTGACGACCGTCACGCCGCCCCAGGTAAAACCCTCCTGTAGATCTTCCGACAGCAGCAGCCGGCACCGGGCGTCGGCCGCGGCCGCCACCATGACGGCATCCCACATGAAGAGCTGGTGATCCACCGACAGATCCATCGCGGCCAGCAGTACCTCAGACGACGACTCGATCGAGGGAAACGCGTCACCCCATTCGAGCACCGCTGCTCTGGCCTTCGCGCGAGTCCGTCCGGCCTTGCGGACCAGCACCGTGTAGAGCTCCCCCAACGCCTGGACCGGAACGAAGGTCTCCTCGGGGCGCAGCCGTTCGATCAACTCGAGCGCCGTGCCACGACGAGCCTCGCCGTTGACGCCTTCGGCATAGGCCAGCACGTTGGTGTCGAGCGCGAGCGTCACTTGCGGTCCTGGTAGAGCGACGCCCGCGTCCAGCGACCAACGTTCACCGAAGGCTGACCCGACAGACGCGCGACGAGACTGCGGTGGGCGTTGCCAGCCGCCCCCGCGTCACCGGAGAAGGCCACGATCTTCGCGGCCGGCTTGCCATGCACGGTCACGACCACGGTCTGGCCGTCCCGCACTTTGCGCAGCAGTTCGGAAAATTTCCGGTTGGCCTCGGCGGCGGTAATGGTCTCGGCAGTCATGATGTAGTGAAGGTAACTACTTTCACGCCCAGCGTCAAGTCACGCCGCGCTGGCTCAGGACGTCAAGAGTGGATCCCCGGCGCCTCGTGACCCGTGCGTTCGACGTACTCGACGTACGACCCGGGGTAGGCGTGCGGATGCGCGTCCGTGCCGGACTCGCCGCCCAGTTCCAGCACGCGATTGCTGATCCCGCGCAGGAACGCGCGATCGTGCGAGACGAAGATCATCGTCCCCTCGAACGCCTTCAGCGAATCGACCAGCATTTCCTTGGTCGCCAGATCGAGGTGGTTGGTCGGTTCGTCCAGCACCAGGAAGTTCGGCGGATCGAACAGCATCCGCGCCATCACCAGGCGCGACTTCTCGCCGCCAGATAACGCGCGGATCTTCTTGTCGACATCATCTCCGGAGAATTGGAAGGCGCCGGCGAGCGACCGCAAGGCGCCGGCACCCTCGCGCGGGAAATCTTTCTGCAACTGCTCGAACACCGTCAGGTCGCCGTCGAGCAAGTCGAGTGACTGCTGGGCGAAGTAGCCTATCTTGAGGCTCGCGCCCAGCCGCACGTCGCCGGTATCAGGCGCCAGCGCGCCGGCCAGCATCTTGAGCAGCGTCGTCTTGCCGGCGCCGTTCCGGCCCATCACCGCCCAGCGCTCGCCGCGGCGGATGGTGAGGTTGAAGTCCTCGTAGATGACGCGCTTGCCGTAGGCCTTGCCCAGCCCTTCGATTACCGCTACCTGATCCCCGGAGCGTGGCGGATCCTTGAACGTGAACTTGACGACGACGCGCTGCTTCGGCAACTCGATCTTCTCGATCTTGTCGAGCGCCTTGATCCGGCTTTGCACCTGCGCGGCCTTGGACGCGTGCGTCTTGAAGCGGTCGATGAAGCGCTGTTGTTTGGCCAGCATCGACTGCTGGCGGGCGTACGCGGCCTCCTTGTTGGTCTCGCGCGTGGCGCGCTCGCGCTCGTAGAAGTCGTAGTCCCCCGAATAGACCGTGATCTCGCCGCTGTCGATCTCGGCGATCTTCGAGACGATGCGGTTCATGAATTCGCGATCGTGCGAGGTCATGAGCAGCGCGCCCTCGTGGGACGTGAGGAAGCTTTCGAGCCAGATGATCGATTCGAGGTCGAGATGGTTGGTCGGCTCGTCCATCAGCAGCACGTCGGGCTTGCCAAGCAGCACACGCGCCATCGCCACGCGCATTTTCCAGCCGCCCGACAGCGCGCCCACGTCGCCATCAATCCGCTCATCGTCAAAGCCGAGGCCGTGCAGCACTTCGCGCGCCTGGCTTTCGAGCGCGTAGCCACCGAGGTGGTCGTACTCTTCCTGGACCTCGCCAAAGCGGGCGAGGATCTTATCCAGGTCGCCGGCGCGCGCCGGATCGCCCATGGCGTGCTGCAGTTCCTCGAGTTCGTGATGCAGGTCGCCGACGCGGCCGCTGCCGGCAATCGCCTCGTCCAGCACCGTGCGGCCCGACATCTCGTCGACGTCCTGGCGGAAGTAGCCAATGGTCAGCTTCTTCGGCACCGTCACTTCGCCCTCGTCTGGCGCTTCTTCGCCGACGATCATGCGGAAGATGGTGGTCTTGCCGGCGCCGTTGGGTCCGACCAGGCCGACCTTGTCACCGGGGTTGAGCTGGAACGACGCCTCGACGAAGAGGAGTTGTTTGCCGTACTGCTTGTTGATGTTGGCGAAGGCGATCAAGGGGTTACCAGTATAGCCGTGCGCGGTCACGTCATTCGCGCGTGGTATAACAGACAACAGACAACGCTTAGGGTGCCCACGAGGGCCTAACAGGGAAGTCCGGTGCAACACCGGCGCGGTCCCGCCACTGTAAGGAAGGAACGCCCGCTTCGAATACCACTCGGCATGGTGCCGGGGAAGGTGAAGCGGGTCGCAGTCACCACTGCATCCTCCAAGCCAGGAGACCTGCCCCAAGCGTCAACCCATCGACGTGCCCGGGGAGGCAACGCTCATGCATCTCGTATTCCGTACTGCGCTCGTTTTTACTTTCAGCTTTTTCATTCTTACTTCGACAGCGGCTTCGCAGTCGGGCATCGCCATTCGCGGTGTGGTGTCCGACACTTCAGGCGCGGTCGTCGCCGGTGCCACGGTTGACGCCGTCGTCGCCGGACGCGCCATCGCCAGCGCGGCGACCGGGGCGGACGGGTCGTATCGTGTGGAGGTCCCAGCCGGCGTGCCGGTGGAGATCCGCGTTCACCGTGAGGGCTTCGCCGATCGGACGATCGCGCTGGCGGGCGCGACGCAACCGCTGACCCGCAACCTGACGCTGCAGATCGGCGGCGTGTCCGACACCCTGGTGGTGACCGCATCGCGCGCGGCCCAAGGCCGCGCGAGCGTGACCGAATCGGTCACCGCGTTCACGCGCGCCGAGATCGCGGCGCTCGGCAGCACCTCGCTGGCCGACGTGGTGCGATTTGTCCCAGGCGTGAGCATCGCCAGCAACGGCCGCGAAGGCGCGTTGACGTCGATGTTTTCGCGCGGCGGCGAATCGGACTACAACCTGGTCCTGATTGACGGCGTGCGCGTCAACCAGAGCGGAGGGGTCTTCGACTTTGGCCGCATCAGCGCCGCGGAGATCGACCGGGTCGAGGTGGTTCGAGGGGCGCAGTCGGCGCTCTGGGGATCCGACGCCATGGGATCGGTGGTGCAGATCTTCACCAGGCGGGCGGGAGCGAGCGATCGTCTGCAGGCCACCGGCTCGGCGGAAGGCGGATCGTTCGGCACCTTCCGCGGCGATGCCCGCATTCACGGCGCCGCGGCGCGATCGGTCGACTACGCCGCCGGGGTGTCGCGCCGCTCGTCGGACGGCGCGTTTGCCGACCTGCTCACCGAAGACGATCGCTTCGAGCAGACAGCGGTGGATGGCACGGTCGGCGCCACGCTGGGCGATCGCCTCGCGCTGCGCGGCGGCATGCGCTACACCAAGGCAGATGGCAAGTCCGTCGGCGCGATCGCCTACGGCGCAAGAGACAGCGGCGGCGCATACGACACCAAGGATCGTTCCGGGCATCTCGACGTCTCGCACTCGATCGGCGGGCGTTACTCCGGCACGGCGTCGTTCAACGCGTTTCGCTACGACGGTCTCTCAGCTGACACGATTGGCGACCCCGCCTTTGGAACCTACGCCATCCTCGCCGGCACGCCGAACGCGATCTTCCCCAATGGGTCGCGCCTGGTCCGCCTGGTCGCCGCCGCCGAGTTCAACAGCTTGGTCGCTGCCGGTGCCACTCCGGGGCCCGGCCAGTTCCTGGCCTCGCGGCAGTCGTCCGACTTTCCGTTCACGAGCGCATCCGAGTTCGGCCGCACTGCGTTCCGCTACCAGGGCGACTATTCGTGGTCGGGTCACCGGCTGAGCGCCGGCTACGACGGCGAGCGGGAAACCAACCCGCTCGCGGACGAGATGGCGCTGACCAACCACGCCGCCTTCGTCCAACAACACTTCACGATCCGCGATCGCTGGTTTGCGACCCTCGGCGCCCGCATGGATAGCAAGGAGAGCTACGACACGTTCTTCAGCCCGAAGCTGTCGATTGGCGGCTACCTGGTGCCGTTCCGGAACGGCGGCGTGTCGTCGCTGAAGGTGTTTGGCAATCTCGGCAAGGGCATCAAGTCGCCGTCACTCAGCGAGCGCTTCGGCGGCCCGTTCGCCGATCCGGCACCCGATCTGGAAGTCGAACGCGCGCGCACCGGCGATCTCGGCGTCGAGGCGACGTTCGCGTCGCAGCGGTTCCGCGCGCTGGTCACCTACTTCAACAACGACTACACCGGCCAGATCGCCTATCGCGGCGGCGTCGCCGGCGACGGCGTCTCGGAGTACATCAACATCGACGGCTCGAAGGCGGACGGCTGGGAGGCCGAGTGGATGCTGCAGCGGCCGGTGCTCGGCGTCACCGCGTCGGCCAGCTACGCGCTGGTCGATCATCGCGTCGTCACCAACATCAGCACGAGCCAGCAGTTTCAGCCGGGTCAGCCGTTGCTGCGGCGGCCGAAGCATGCCGGTGCGGTCCGCGCATCGTGGGTCCATGGTCGTGCCTCGGTCTCGTTCAACGCGCGCATCGTCGGCGACCGTCACGACAATAGCTTCCTGTCGCTGCACACGGTGCCCAACGCCGCGCGGCCGACCGCCATCACCACGGACATCACCGTGAATCCGGGCTACGCAGTGATGGGGCTGGCCCTCGACATCCGCGCCCACGACACGGTGACCTTGTTCGTGCGTGGCGACAACATCGGTGATGAAGCGTACGAGAGCGTGCTGGGTTACCCGGCGCTGCCGCGCGCGTTGGTCGCCGGTGCCCGGTTCAACCTCGGCACGCGTCGGTAACTGTGGCGACACACCTTTAGGTGTGTCGAGGGTGACGATGAGACGCGTCCTCTTCCTAGTTCATGTTTGGACTGCCGTGCTGACGGGGCTCTACGTGTTTGTGGTGTCCGTCAGTGGCGCAGCGCTCGTGTTTCGCATCGACATGCAGCGGGCGCTGCATCCACACCTGTTCACGGCGGGCGCCAGCGGGCCGTTGGCCGAACCCGTGGCCGTGATCGAGAGCGTGAGCCGCGCCTATCCGCGGCATCGGTTATCGGGGGTGGAGGCGCCGACCTCATGGCGGCCAACGTATCTGGTTGCTGGCCGGGCGCACCGGCCGCATGGTGAACGGCATTGGCGCGTTGGCCATCCTGGTGCTGTGCGCGACGGGTCTGGTGATCTGGTGGCCAGGGGTGAAGGCCTGGCGGCGTGGATTCGTTGTCGGGCTTCATCCTGTGGTGGATCCGCAAGGTCCGCCCGCGCCTGGCATAGCCCGGCGACGCGGGTCCTCGGGAGTCTGGTTCGCGCGGGATTGCCGTGGCTAAATCTGCGTAATCTGTGTAATCCACCGTCGCGCTTCGCGCTATGGTGGACAGGTCTGCGGCTGTATTCTCGTGGGCAAGAGGCAGGAGCCAGCATGAAGTCCAATTCGACTCGACGAGCGTTTCTCGCGGCGTCTGTGGCCACGGCCGCGCATGTGTGGATTCCGCGGCCCGTGAAGGGCTACACCGTGGCGGAAGTACTCGCGCCGGTCAAGCCGATGGCGGCCGGCATCTCCAAGTGGGATCTCGACACACCGGCACTTTGTGTCGATCTCGACAAGCTCGAACAGAACATCGCCAAGATGCAGCGATCGCTGGCCGCTAACAAGCTGGGCAGCCGGCCGCACGCCAAGACCCACAAGTGCGCCGCGATCGCCAAACTGCAGATGGCCGCCGGCGCACTGGGAATCTGTACGGCCAAGCTCAGCGAAGCCGAGGCGCTCGCCGAACAGGGTCTGGATCGCATCTGCATGACCACTGGCAATCTCTCGCCGAGCAAGATCCGCCGCGCCATGCAGCTGTGCAAGCGCACGCCGCAGTTCATCCAGGCCGTCGATTACGAGCCGAACGCGCACGACCTGAACGCCGCCGCCAAAGAAGCAGGGATCGTCGCCGACGTCGTGATCGACGTCGCCGTCGGTACGCGCAGTGGCATTCCTGCTGGAGACGATGCGCTTGCGCTCGCCAAACTGGTTGACCGGCTGCCGAACCTGAAGCTGCGCGGACTGCTGTCGTACGACGGCGGCGCCCAGCACATCACCGGGTTTGCCACGCGCAAGGAACGCGCGCTGAAGAACATCGCAGACAACGCGCGCACGTTCGAGGCCATGAGGCGCGCCGGTCTCAATACCGAGATCTTCAGTGGCGGCGGCACCGGCACCTACAGCATCCAACACCTGGTCCCGGGCTTCACCGACGTGCAGGTGGGCAGCTACCTCTTCATGGACATGCAGTACCTGGCGATTGGCGGCGAAGACGGCAATCCGGTTTACACCGACTTCGCCTCGTCACTGACCGTGCTGGCGACGATCGTCAACAATCGCTTCCCGGGACGGCTCACCACCGACGCGGGCGCCAAGGCGCTCACGCTCAACGTGCCGCGCGCGGGTGTGATCGGCGAGCCGGGCATGGACTACAACGCCGGCTCCGACGAGTTCGGCACCATTACCTTCAAGGAATCCAGCAAGACCTACCAGATGGGCGACCGCCTCGAGCTGATCGTGCCGCACTGCGACCCGGTCGTGAATCTCTACGACTACGTCTATGGCATTCGCCAGGACCGCGTCGAAGTGGTGTGGCCGATCACCGCGCGCGGACACTCCCAGTAGCCAGCTCGTCCCGCGTCAGCAGCGTTGGCGGCGGCCGCGCGACCAGGGTGGTGGGCGCGCCCGTCAGCGGATGCGCGAACCGCAGGCACTCGGCGTGTAACAGGTAGCCGCCATCACCGGGCAAGCCGGGACTGCGTTTGATGACGCCGCCGCTGTCATACAGCGGATCGCCCACCAGCGGATGCCCGGCGTACGCCAGATGGATGCGGATCTGGTGCGGGCGTCCGGTTGTGATCGCCACGCTGAACAGGGTCTGATCCGCACCGCGCTCGAGCACCGTCGCGACGCTAAGCGACGCCTTGCCGATTTCTGAGGCGGCCTCCACCTCACCAAGCAGCGGATGCGGCACTGGACCAATGGCCGCATCGATCACGAGCCTGTCGGTGCGAGGGACTCCCGCGGCGAGGGCGCGGTAGGTCTTCTTTACTTCGTGATCGCGCCAGGCCTTCGCCAGCGCCGACGCCGCATCGTGGGTCCGCGCGAACAGCACGAGACCCGACGTGTGCCGGCCGAGCCGGTGCAAGGGCCTCGCCTCTGGATAACGTTCGCGTACCAGGGTGAGCAGCGTGTGCTGGAGGAACCCACCAGCGGGCATCGTCGGCAGGCCGCTCGGCTTGTCCACCGCCACCAGGGCCTCGTCTTCGTACACGACGCCGAAGGCCGTCGGCACCTCGGGCTCGTCCCAGGGCGGACGATGCCAGACGACCACCTGGCCGGGACGGAGGAGCGACACCGAGTCCGCGGGCGCACCCTCCACCTCAAGCTCCCCGCGTTCGAGCCGTTCCACCCATTGGGCGGCGGTTGAATGCGTCCGGGTGGCAGCGAAGTAGTCGACCACGGTGCGGCCCGCACCGTCGGTCCCCACTTGCTCGCGGTACGACCAGCCCCCGTTCACGGCCATGCCAAATGATAAGTCCTGCAGGCGTGAGCTCCGAAAGTCATCGTGCTGCGCCCCGCACATCCGCGCATCCGCACACCATGCGCCCGGTCACTTCAAGGGCCCTTTCCCGGCAACCCGGAACGGCCTGCTTCATGCATACTTAGGGGCTGATGGCACGGCCACTGACTTCGAGGCATGCGTTGCGGGACCTCATGGTTGCTGCCCTGTTCCTCGCCTCGGTCGGGGCAGCCGGCGCGCAGACCGTGGACTGCACGCCGCACTCCTATCCCCAACGAACCAACCAATCGCTCGCCGTCGATCCCTACAACGACGGAATTGCATACGTCGGCGTCGAAGGCGAAGGCTACTTCAAGACCGTGGACGCCGGCGCCTCGTGGGCGCGCATCGTCCATGGCGTGCGGTCGTTCGATAAGCGCGGCGGGGGACAGTGCTATTCGGAGTTTTTCGACACTGTGATCGACCTTCGCAACCCGGAACACGTGTGCTTCGCCATGGCTGGCACTCCCGGCACGCTCGAGTTCATGCAATCGGCCAACCAGGGGGTCTATTGCTGGGTCGAGTTGCCGACCGGTCTGGTCCGCGGCACGCGGGTCACCGGCATCAAGGTCGACCCTACGAATGCCGCCGTGATCTACGCGAGCACGTTTGGCCTGCTGTCCGGTGGCGGCAACAACTACCTGGACACCCAGTTCGGCGTGCTCAAGTCGTCTGACGGCGGCGCCACCTGGACGTCGATGAAGACGGGAATGGGAGCCGAAGTCCGCAACCAGGCGATCTTCAGGCTCGACCTCTCGCCTCGCGACCCGGCGCGGCGGATCGTCAGCGTTTCGGACACCAGCTACTTTCTGTCACGCGACGGCGCGGCGACCTTTGCGCGACCGACCGCGCCGAGTTCGCAGCAGGGCATCATGCGCTTCGACCCCACCGACGCGACCGGCATGCGGATTGTCAGCCTGTCGCAATCCGGTACGCAGATCGTCGAGAGCCGTGATGGCGGAAATACTTGGAGACAGGTGGGTTCGCTGCCGGCGGAGACCCGCGACAACGGCGACCCGTCGCGGCCCACCGGCGTGCGTCCCAGCGACATCGAGATCAGCCGCCAGGATGCGCGGGTCATGTACCTGTCCGGGTCGCACGGCTCGGTCTATCGCACCAGCGACGGCGGCGCGACATGGACCAAAGTCCTGTCGGGCGCCAACCTGCCGCAATAACCGCCGCTCAACGGGCCCGCGCGAGCTCCAGCACCAGTTCGTAGTGAAAGCGCGCGAAGCGCAGCAGCTCCGATTCCAGAATGCGCTCCTGGTCGCTGTGCGCGCCGAAGCCCTTCGGGCCATCTTCGGTGTCGATCGCGGGACCAATGCCATAACACTGCGGTCCCTTCGCGCGGATGTTCGACATGTCGGTGGCGCCGGTGCCCATAGTCGGCAGCGCGACGGTGTTGTACTCCACCGCGCGGATCTCGTTGCCGGGAGGGCTGCTGGTGTCGAGCTTGAGCAGCGCCTGGAAGTGTTGCAGCGTTTCCGCATCAAGGGCGGCGTGGGCGGCCGGCGTCTGGGCCTGAATGTGCGAGGCCAACGACACCAAGGCCAAGGCGGCAAGAACGCGCTTCGTCATGGCGAAGAGAATACCCCAGCTTCGCCAATGCTGGTACGCTGGGGGGTTGTCATGCCATTAGTTGTTCTCGACCAGATCTCCCACGCCTACGGCCACCTGCCGCTGCTCGACCGTGCCGCCCTGCAGGTGGAGCCGGGCGAACGCATTGCCATCATCGGCCGCAACGGCACCGGCAAGTCGACGCTGATGCAGATCATCGGCGGCGAGCTGCCGCCCGATGCCGGCACCGTATGGACGCAGCCCGGCGCGCGCATGGCCCGGTTGGTGCAGGATGTGCCGCTCTCCGCCAACCGGCCAGTGTTCGACGTGATCGCCGACGGTCTCGGCGACCTCTCAAGCCTGATCACGAACTACCACCACGCCGCGGTCGAGGTCGCGACCAAATACAGCGAAGAGGCGATGACGCGGCTGGGCAACTACCAGCACGAGCTGGAAGAGCGCGACGGCTGGAGCCTCGAACAGCGCGTCGAGCTGATCGTCACCAAGCTCGGCCTGCCCTCCGAGGCGATCGTCGACACGCTGTCGGGCGGATGGAAGCGGCGCGTCCTCCTGGCCCGTGCCCTGGTCGGCCAGCCCGACGTGCTGCTGCTGGACGAGCCGACCAATCACCTCGACATTGAGGCCATCGAGTGGCTCGAGACCTTTCTGATCGACTACGCCGGCGCCGTGATCTTCGTCACGCACGACCGCACCTTCCTCGAGAGAGTCGCCACCCGCATTGTCGAGATCGACCGCGGCATGCTGACGTCGTGGCCGGGTGATTACCTCACGTTCGAGCGCAAGAAAGAGGAGTGGCTCGCCAACGAGGAGCTGCAGAACACCAAGTTCGACAAGAAGATGGCCCAGGAAGAAGTGTGGCTGCGTCGCGGCGTCAAGGCACGCCGTACCCGCGACGAAGGCCGGGTGAAAGCGCTGATGGCGATGCGCGCAGAACGCGCAGCGCGACGCGCGCTGATGGGCAACGTGCGCATGCAGGTGGATCAGGCCGATCCGTCTGGCAAGATGGTGTTCGAGGCCAAGGACCTGAGTCACTCGTTTGCCAAGTCCCCGGTGGTGAAGGACCTCTCGCTGAGGGTGATGCGTGGCGATCGCATCGGGTTGATCGGGCCCAACGGCGCCGGCAAGACCACGCTGCTCCGGTTGTTGCTGGGCGAGATGACGCCGCAGGCCGGCGAGGTCAGGCGCGGCGCCAACGTGCAAGTGGCGTACTACGATCAGCAGCGCGAACAGCTCGACCCGGACCGCACGGTGGTTGACACGATCGGTGACGGCGCCGACACGGTGACGGTGAACGGCGTGCCGAAGCACGTGCACGGCTACCTCGCCGACTTCCTGTTCTCGCCCGAACGTGCCCGGTCGCCGGTCCGCGCGTTGTCGGGCGGTGAGCGGAACCGCCTGCTGCTGGCCCGGCTGTTCACGCGCCCCGCCAACGTGCTGGTGCTCGACGAACCGACCAACGACCTGGACCTCGAAACCCTCGAGTTGCTCGAAGCGCAACTCGTGGAATGGACCGGCACCCTGCTGCTGGTCAGCCACGACCGCCGCTTTCTCGACAACGTCGTCACCAGCACGCTCGCCTTCGAAGGCAACGGCCGCGTTCAGGAGTACGTCGGGGGATACGAAGACTGGCTGCGGCAGTCGAAACTGCCGGCCCCCACCCGCCCGACCGGCCCCACCCGCCCCACTAGCCCGGCCAGCCCTGCCCGCCCGAAGACGAAGCGTTCGTTCAAGGAGGCGAAGGAGTACGCCGATCTGCCGAAACGTATTGCCGTGCTCGAGGACGAGCAGAAGCAATTGCAGGCGACGATGGCGAGGCCGGAGTTCTATAAGGAAGGCGCCGGCGCGATCAAGAAGACCATGACGCGGGTCGAGGCGATCGAGCAGGAGTTGCTGACCGCCATGGCGCGGTGGGACGCGCTCGATTCAGTCGGCAAGTAGGCAGTATCGGTGGAGGCATCCCTTCAGGGTTGCCTGTCTCATGTCTAGTACGCCGCCTGGCATGTCATCTGGCAATGTGCCAGGCGAATCGGCGAACGCATCGTTCAACGCGACGACCCCACACGGCCGCCGGTCACCGTATAATTCCGATGCATGCCCGACATCACCATTGCCAAGACGCGCGTCGCCGCCGGCACGCGGCACATCGTGCGCGTACCGGTCGCCCACGATCTCACCGGTCCCGTCGAGGTCGTGACGCATGTCGTGGCCGGCCGTCGGGACGGTCCGACCCTGCTGCTACTGTCGATGCTGCACGGCAACGAGTGGTTTTCGGCCCTGATCCTCCGAGAACTGGTGGCCCGGCTCGATCCCGCCACGCTGTGCGGCAACGTGCTGGCCGTTCCCGTGGCCAACGCCACGGCGCTGCTGACCAATACCCGCTGCATTCAGGACAACGCGGACGAGCCCGACGCGAACCGCACCTTTGGCGGACCCTACCAGTGGCTCAGCAACCAGTTATCCCGCGCCATTGGCGATCACCTCATCAGCCAGTCGAACGCCATCATCGACTATCACGTCGGCGATTGGGGCGCGACGATGGCCGACGTGAGCTACGTGAACGATTTCTCGAGCGAGAGCGTGTCGACCAAGAGTCGTGCGATGGCGATGGCCTACGGCTTCCCCGTGGTGCATGCGCTCACCATCCATGCAGGCCTCCGCGGCCCGCGCACCTCGTTGGGCTTTGCCGGCGAGCACCACGGTGTTCCCGGCATTGTGGCCGAAGTTGGTGGACTCGGTTGGGGTGAGACCCAGGAGCGCGTGTGGCTCGAGCAGAACGTCACGGGCACCCTGGGCGTGATGCGGTATCTGAACATGGTCGAGGGGGCGCCGCCGAAGCTGGAACGGTACCTCGAAGTCCACGACTACTGGCGAGTGGGTCCGCGGGCCGGTGGCTACCTCGAGCCGGTGGTCGGTCTCGACCGCCAGTTCGGCGATGTTGTGCCCCATGAGCTGCTGGCGCGCGTCGTCGACCCGTCCACGTTCGCCGTCGTGGATGAGGTACGCTCCCCGGGCCATGGCACCATCTTCTATGCGTGCCGATCGCATATGGTACGGCCGGGCGGCTGGGCGTTTGGCGTTGCCAATCGGGAAGATGGACGGACGAAATGGGTGATGCCATGACCACCGGCCGACGCCTGGCATTGAAGGGTTCCGTCGGCGTCGTGGGGCTGCTGGCCGTGCTGACGGCCAACTGCGGTGGCGGCTCGGCCGTGCCTGGGGACGCAAGCGCCTCGGCTCGCGACACGCTGATCTTCTCGGCGCCCGCCGATGCCACGACTCTGGATCCGCACAACACCACCGACACCGAATCGGATCAGGTCATCGGCATGGTGTTCGAGGGCCTGCTGGGCTTCGACGAGAAGCTGACGATCGTGGGCCGGCTTGCTGAGTCGTGGGCGGTGGCCGCCGACGGCGTCACGTGGACCTTTCGCTTGCGCCGTGGGGTCAGCTTCCACGACGGCACGCCTTTCGACGCCGAGGCCGTGCGCCAGAACTTCGCGCGGGTGCTGGATCCGATGCAGAAGCACAAGCGACTGCCGCTGTTCGTGATGGTCGATCGCGTCGAGGTGGCCGACCCGCACACGGTGCGGATTGTCACGAAGTACCCGTTCGGCGCCTTCGAGCCGACGATGGCACACATCTCGTCGTCGATCGTCAATCCCACCGTGGCCGGCGCGAAGGGTCTCGACTTTGGCAAGAGCGCTATCGCCACGTCCGGCACCGGACCCTACCGAGTGGTCAGTTGGAAGAAGGACCAGGAGATCGTGCTCGAGCGTGTGGAGGACCACTGGCGTGGCACATCCCCCACGCGTCGCATCGTCTACCGGCCGATCCCTGAGGGCGCCGCTCGCGTGCTGGCGCTCGAGGCCGGAGACGTCGATGTCATTTCGCGCGTCCCGCCACCTGAGTTGAAGCGCCTGAGCGCCTCGCCCGACCTGGTGTTGCTCAAGACCGTCAGCATCGGCTCGCAGCAGTTTCGCTTCAACATGACCAAGAAGCCGTTGAACGACCGCCGCGTGCGGCAGGCTATCTCCTACGCCATCAACCGCCGCGCCATCGTCGATCAACTGGTGACCGGGTTCGCGACGCCGTCGACGAGCGCGCTGACGCCCATCATGCGCGGCTACGCCAACCTGGGCGAGATCCCGTATGACCCGGACAAGGCCCGGGCGCTTCTGCGCGAGGCTGGGTATCCCAACGGTTTCAAGGTGAAGATCGCGACCACGCCGCGGTATCCCATGGGGGTGGAGCTGGCCGAGGTCCTTGCCTCGCAGTTGAAGGCCGTGGGCATCGAGGCGGCGATCCAGGTGTTCGAGTGGGGCACGATGGTGCAGTTCTGGGCGGGACTGCCACCGGAGAAGAACGCGCAGGAGATCTTCATCATGGGGGCGGGCGCCTCCACCGCCGACGCCGACTGGGGCCTGCGGCCGATCTTCCAGACCGCGCCCACCAATGAAAACAACTACGGCTACTACTCGAACGCCGAGTTCGACCGCGTCATCGAGTCGGCGATGCGCGAAACCGATGACGCCAGGCGCCTCGCCCTCTACAAGCGCGCGCAGGAAATCGTGTATCTCGAAGACCCCGGGGCCGTCTGGATTTTCGACAACTCCTACATCGTGGCGGTGCGCAAGGGCGTGCAGGGCGTGCAACCCTCGCCGCTCGGCGTGGTGACCTTCGAGCGTGCGGTGGTCCACTGATACTCGCGAGCGTCGGGGCCGTGCTGGGGCGCACGCTGCCGGTGCTCGGTGGCGTCTCGCTGCTGGTGTTCCTGATCGTCCACGCCATTCCCGGCGACCCGGCGGTGATTGCCGCGGGGCTGGAGGCCAGTCCCGAAACGGTGGAGCAGATTCGTCGCGACCTGGGCCTCGACCGTCCCTTGCCGGAGCAATTCGTCACCTTCGTGACCCGCGCGGTGCGCGGCGAGCTGGGCACGTCGATTCGCACGGGTGCGCCGGTGGCCGAGGAGATCGCCGACCGCTTGCCGTACACCGCCCGGCTTGCCTTCTGGAGCGTTCTCGTGGCGGCCGTCATCGGGGTGGGGGCCGGCTTGGTGTCGGCAGTGTGGCACAACCGGGCGCTGGATCACGTGGTCATGGTGACGACGCTCGTGGCGGTGTCCACGCCGTCGTACTGGCTGGCATTGATGATGATGCTGACCTTTTCGGTGTGGCTGGGGCTGCTGCCGTCGATTGGCGCCACAACGCCGCTGCACTACGTGCTGCCCGTGGCGACGCTGGGCTTGCAGTCGGCCGGCGAAGTGGCGCGGATGACGCGCGCGGCGCTGCTCGACGTCCTGGGCGAGGAGTACCTGCGGGCGGCCCGGGCGAAGGGGGTGCCCGAGATCCGCGTTCTGGTCCGGCATGCGTTGGCCAACGCGCTGGTGCCGGTGACCGCCATCATCGGCCTGCGCTTTGGCGGGTTGTTGGCCGGCACGGTGCTGGTGGAGAGTGTGTTCGCGATTCCCGGGGTGGGCCGGATGATGGTGGACGCGGTCGTCGCGCGCGACTTCCCGATGATCCAGGGCGGCGTGCTGGCGGTGGCCACGCTCTACGTGGCGGTGAACGCGGCGACCGACATGCTGGCAACGCTGGCCGACCCGAGGCTGGGGCGCGCATGAGAGCGGGGGCGATGGCGCGCTTCGCCGCCAACCGGGCCGCGGTGGCCGGCGCCGGAGTGCTGCTGCTGGTCACGGCGGCCGCGGTGCTGGCGCCCTGGCTGGCGCCGCACGACCCGCTGGCGGTGGATCTGAGCCGCAATTTCGAAGGGCCGTCGTGGGCCAATCCGCTCGGCACCGATCAACTCGGGCGAGACACGCTCAGCCGCCTCTTGTACGGCGGGCGCGTATCGTTGGCGTTGAGCGTCCTGAGCATCGGTGCTGCGCTTCTGACCGGTGTGGCCGCCGGGCTGGCGGCGGCCTGGCATCGCGGGTGGGTGGACGCGCTCTTCGTGCGTCTGGTCGACGTGCTGCTCTCGTTCCCTGACATCCTGCTGGCGATCGCCGTGATCGCGATGCTTGGCCCCGGCCACCTGAGCACCATCGTCGCCGTCGCGGCTTACGCCTTGCCGACGTTCGGGCGCATCACGCGGGCGGCGGCGCTCGCGTCGGTGTCGCGCGATTTCATCATGGCGTCGCGGGCGGTCGGTGCGTCGAGCGTGTGGATGATGCGGAAGCACGTGCTGCCGATGTGCCTGTCGCCCCTCCTGGCGCAAGCCACCGTGATGCTGGGCAAGGCCGTGTTGCTGGCGTCAGGCCTGTCGTTCCTCGGCCTTGGCGTGCAGCCGCCCGAGGCTGAATGGGGTGCCATGTTGAGCCGCGGGCGAGACCTGATCCGTACGGCACCGATCGGCGCCTTCGCACCCGGAATCGCCATCACCGTGGTGGCGCTCAGTTTTTCGCTGGCCGGCGACGGCCTGCGGGACGCCCTCGATCCCAAAGCCACCCCGGCCTAGCGCCAGATCGTGTCGAACAGTCGCAAGTAGTTCTCGCCCAGGATGCCGTGCACCTGGCGCTCGGTGTAGCCGCGCTTGAGCAGCCGGTCGGCGACGTTGACGATCTCGGGGTAGTCCGAGAACCCGTCGAGCGATCGCCGGTGCGAGCGGATATCGGGTGTCACGTGCTTGCCGTAGTCCTCCGAGATGGACCCGTAGGCCGGCTCGCCCCACGGGTCGGTCTCGTGCGGCGGATAGCTGCCGAGCGACATGTCGGTGCCGATGCCGATGTGGTCGGCGTCGCCGGCCAATTGGGCGACATGGTCGATGCAGGCGATGAACTCGTCCACGGTGGGCCAGTGTGTGGTCCCCTTGCGCATGACGAGCGGCCCCCATGCCACGCAGCCGACGATACCTCCGCGCCGGACGCAGGCGGTGATCTGCTCGTCGCTGATGTTGCGGGGGTTGTCGGCCAGCGCCTTCGGATTGGAGTGGCTGAAGATCACGGGCGATGCACTGCGGTCGATGATCTCGAGGCTCGAGCGGTGGCCGAGGTGCGTGCAGTCGAGCACCATGCCGACACGGTTGCACTCGTCGACCACGGCGCCGCCGAAGCGGCTCAGTCCGCCCTCGGTGCGGTCGAGGATGCCGTCGCACAAGTGGTTGGTGCGGTTGTAGGCCGGGATCATCACACGCAAGCCGAGGCGGTAGAGCGCCTCGATGCGGTGCAGCTTCCAGCCAATCCAATCGCCGCCTTGAGCGAACATCAGGAGGCCGGCTCGCCGGTCCTGTTTACCGGTGCGGATGTCCTGCACGGTGTGCGCGACATGGAGATTGGGGTGGCGGCGCGCCACCAGGTGCCAGTACATCACGCGCTCGACCGCCCGGTCGAAGTTGTCGTGGGGCTCGAAGGCGGTCACGCCGTACGCCGTGACCCCGTGGCGGTGGGCCGAGGCGAAGTCGGCGTCGGGCCACCACTGCATGCACGAGTCGAGGAAGATATATGCGTGATCGGTGTCGAGTACTGAATGAAACCCGCCATGGGGACGCGCGGCGTGTGGACTCATATCGCCCAGGATTCTATCCCGGCGCTGGCCGGGGTCGTCCGCCTTCAGGCGATGGCTGATCCGGACAGACCGCGTTCAGGGCCCGATCCAGTTGCGACAACGTTGACGGCTTCGAGAGCAGCGGCGCGCCCAGCGCCTTGATGCGCTCTTGCGCCTCGGGCGCCGCCGGATCCACAAGCGCGACGCCGGCATCTCGGCCGGTGGTGGTCGTGATGCGAATGGTCGCGCCGAGCGTGCGGCCGAGCAGCCGGACGATGTTCTCGACCAGTCTGGTTGATGCCGACGGGCTGCGGATTGAGCTGCCGCCGGCGCGAGAACGCCAGCAGGTCGCCGGTGAGATCCTGGCCGTGCCGTGTGGCTCGCAGTGTTTCGTCAATCAACTCCACTGCGTGGTCGTCCCCCTCAGGCAGCCGCAGTTTGAGCAGCTCGAGGTTGCCGAGAATCACCATCAGGATGTTGTTGAAGTCATGCGCGATGCCGCCGGTGAGCTGGCCGACCGCCTCGTTGACGGCCAGCAGGATGTCGGCGCTGTTGGGGATGGATCGCATGGCGCATGGGCATCCTTAGCGCGTTGTCTGGCACACAATAGAGCCGTGGTACCCGTCGCCTGTGTCCTGCTCCTGCTGCTTGCCGCCCCGGTGTTCGCCCAGGAACCTCCCAAGCCTGAGCCGCCCGTTCCCGCCGAGGCGCTTCCCGTGGTCGAAGAGTTCGTCGAGGTGTCGGCGACGCGCAGTGGCAAGCGGCTCGAGGACCAGCCGATGAGGGTCGAGGTGCTGGAGCGCGAAGAGATCGAGGAAAAGCTCCTCATGACCCCCGGCGACATCGTCATGATGCTGAACGAGATGGGCGGCATGCGCGTGCAGGCGACCTCGCCGTCGCTGGGCGCCGCCAGCGTGCGCATCCAGGGCATGCGCGGACGCTACACGCGGTTCCTCGCGGACGGCTTGCCGCTATACGGCGAGCAGGCCGGTGCGCTGTCCTTGCTGCAGATCCCACCGATGGATTTGTCGCAAGTCGAAGTCATAAAGGGGGTCGCCTCGTCGCTATATGGCGCCGGCGCCATGGGCGGCGTCGTCAACCTGATCTCGCGGCGGCCGGGTGCTGAACCGCAGCGAGAGTTCCTGTTGAATCGCTCGACCCGCGGCGCGACTGACGCCGTCGCCTGGTTCGGCCAGCCGCTATCGGCAGGCTGGGGCCTGACGTTCCTTGGTGGCGGCCACTGGCAGGATCAAGCTGACGTCAATGACGATGCGTGGGCTGACCTGCCCGGCTACTCGCGCGGGGTCATGCGGCCGCGACTGTCGTGGGACAACGGCAAGGGCAGCACCTTCTTCGCGACGACTGGCGCGACGATCGAGAACCGGACGGGCGGAACCATGCCGGGCCTGAGCCTGCCGTCGGGTGCGGGTCCGTATCGTGAGGCGCTTGAGACCCGCCGGTTCGACGTCGGGACGGTGGGCCAGACGCTCGTCCGCCAGCGTTACGTGGTGAGCGCGCGTGCGGCGTTTGCGCAGCAGCGTCACGATCACCAGTTCGGCGAGAACCGCGAGCGCGATCGACACGACACGCTGTTCGGCGAGGCGACCATTCGCGGTGCATCTGGACGGCACACCTGGGTGGCCGGCGCGGCCATCGAGCGCGAGGCGTATCGCGCCACCGAGCTGCCGCGATTTGATTTCACCTACACCGTGCCGGGCGTGTTCGTGCAGGACGATGTCGCGCTGGCTGGCTGGTTGTCGGTCAGCGCCAGCGGCCGCCTCGATCATCACAGTGAGTACGGAACGTTCGTGAGCCCGAGGGTGTCGGCGTTGGCGCGGTCCGGCGTGTGGAACACGCGGCTATCAGCCGGCACCGGTTTCTTCGGCCCGTCGCCGCTGACAGAAGAAACCGAGGCGGCGGGATTGACGCGCCTTGAGATTCCGGTACCGCTGCGTGCCGAGCAGGGACGCAGCGCGTCGTTCGACCTCAGCCGGACCGACGGCCCCGCCTCGTATTCCGTCACGCTGTTCGCATCGCGTGTGCAGAACCCCATTCATGTGGAACCGAGTCAGCGTGGGCTGGTCCTGACGAACCTGGACGATCCCACCACCAACACCGGCGTGGAGCTGCTCGGCACGTTGCGCCAGTCCCCGTTTTCGCTGACGGCGAGCTACACCTACGTCCGCTCGCGCGAGCGGGTGGGCGGCTCGTCAGAAGATGTGCCGTTGACGCCGCGCCACAGTGCGGGCCTGGTCGGCATGTGGGAGCGCGAGGACGTCGGTCGGATCGGCGTCGAGTGGTACCACACCGGTGTGCAGCGTCTCGAGCACAACCCGTATCGCGATACCAGTAAGCCGTACATGATCGTCGGGCTGCTGGCCGAGAAGCAGGTCGGCCGCCTGCGTCTGTTCGTGAACGGCGAGAACCTCACTGGTGTGCGGCAGACGCGAGGGGATCCGCTGCTGCGTCCCGATCGCGCTCCGGATGGTCGTTGGACCGTGGACGCCTGGGCGCCGCTCGACGGCCGGACCGTGAATGGCGGAGTGAGGTTGATGTTTTGATTTCCGGCGCCAAGGCTGTCGTGATCAGCCTCGCAGCGGTCCTGGCCGCGCGATGAAGCGATGGGTGAAGTCTGAGTCCACCGCAAGGGCTTCTCGGATACGCAGCTTCTCCATGACGCAGATTCTTGAAAGTTCGGAAGACTTCGACGACGCGCGAATGATGAGCGTCTCTCTTCGATATCAACGCGAAGAGGAATCCCGTGTCGATAAAAGTCACACTTTCGGCTCGCCGTAGAGGTAAAGGTCGTGGTTCTCGGCCATGTCGGCCGGCGCGTCATCGATGAATCCAATCAGCGCTTCGGCCGCTTTCCAGCCCGTGGGGTCGTCGCCGTCAGCCGACGCTGCGATCGGTATGTGGATCTCCACTTCCGTGCGTTCGGCGAGGTGGACGGGCTCCTGGGGCCTGAATACGCCGTTCTCGTAGATGGCTTTGACGGTCATGGGCTCGCCTCGATGCTCATTTTACCGCGATGAGACCGCACCGCCCTGGAATCGTCTGGATAGCTCGAACAGCCCGATACGTGACCCGTGTCGGCAGGGGAATGGGGCGCTTCGTCGCGATCAGAAGCCAGCTGGCCCGAAGCAATCGAAGGCCGTTGAGTTTAGTGGCGCCGATGTCTGCCTATCTTTCAATACGCCAGACGGGCTCCCGGCCTCACGTCACAGTCACGTCACAGAAGGTGTATTCAGAGAATGTGCTCCATGTGCGGCACGACGTGTGGGACGTACACACGGATGCAGACCGCTGGTGGGTGATCACCGAGCCGATGAACCTGTATGCCCAGGAGCAATTCCCGAACATGGACTTGGCGTTGACCTTTCACGTCGGCCTGTGTCTGCGAATCCCGCGATCCGAACGCCAGAAGCTCTCAGAGCTACCCGTCGAACCGTTCGCCGAATGCTATCGCTACCTTCAGGAAGCATCCGAGGCCCTTCAGCATTCGAGCGAAGTCGCGGACTACCAAGCAATCGGCGTAAGGTGCAGGGAGGCGCTGCTTGCGTTTGCCAGCGCCGCCCAGATTCTATTGCCGTGGACGCCCGAGGGCGAGGCCCCGAAGAAAGCCGATCTCAAGGCGTGGGCCAACCACGTCTGCAATGTCGCGCTGGCCGGTGCCGAGCACGAGCACAGGCGGCATCTGTACAAGACGCTGCTCGACAGTGCGTGGAAGTTCGTGAACTGGCTTACCCACGCGAAGTCGTCACACTGGCACGACGCGGAGGCCGGCATTGCCGTAACAGAGAACGCGATTGGACTGAGTACGAGTTCTATCATCCGGCACGTACGGGGCGTGCCGGATCGATGCCCAGCCTGCGGATCGCAGAGGCTTGCGCCCCAGCGCGGCTACAACACAAATGTCCCCGATATCGAGTGGGAGCGGCCTGCGTGCGAAAAATGTGGCTGGGCCGGTCTGCCGGTGCCAATCACCAACATCGCCGACGCTCCGGACGACCCCCCGCCAATTGCCGCCGAGGGTGAGTGTGTCATTCCGACGGTTCCCCTCCGACAGCTCAAGCATCCGTCGGACCTGGATTGATAATGCCTGTGCTCCAAATATCACGAGCGCCGGCATCGAAGTGGCACTCGGGTGGTACCGCCGCGGTTCGAGTGGTTGAGCGGCGTCTGGCGCTAAAATGGTAGCCATGACCCGCCCCGCAAGAGTCGTGACTTGGAATGGCAAGGACGTTCCGGCCGAGCTGCGTGAGCTGCCGGCTGGCCGCTACGTTGTCGAAGCGGTCGACGACGAGGCACCTGCTCTGTCGCCAGATGAAGAGGCCGGCATCGAGGCTGCCCTTGAGTCGTACCGACAAGGACGGGTCGTTGACGCGACACGCGCCCGCCAGATCATCGACGCAGCCCTCGGGCGGTGAAGGTCAACTACACCGACGAGGCGATCGCCGACATCGTCAAGTTCTGTTGAGAGCCGTCGAACTAGCGCGACCGCCGCTTCGCACATCGAATCAAGTTGCTCTTGACTCACCACCACTTCTGCATCCCAGCCTTCGCCGATCACGAATTCCGAATACGCTTCTGAAAACGCTGTGTCGAGAATGGGCTCCTCTCCTCGTTGAACATCATCTTGAATAGGTTGGCATCGGGCAGCCCATGAGCGAAGGAACACAGGAATACGTACTCCGGGATCACGTCGCGTCCTTCCTGCTCACGCTCGGACGACGTCGTACCGTGTCGCCGGACCCGACCCCTGCTTCCGTACCAACCCGAGATCCGTGAAGTGCTTTAGATGGTTCAGCGCTGTCCGGTTCGGGAGTTTCAACGCATCGGCGTACTCGGCGGACGTGACGGTGTCTCTGGTGGCCAACCACTCCCACCCCGAGCACTCGGTCTTGCTCAGGGAGGCGAGTATCCCAGCTTCCAGCGAACCAACGGGTCTTCCCACGCGTACTTTGGCAGCGGCAGG
The DNA here is from genome assembly GCA_038919385.1 of Vicinamibacterales bacterium. GTDB lineage: Bacteria > Acidobacteriota > Vicinamibacteria > Vicinamibacterales > UBA2999 > 12-FULL-67-14b. The sequence goes on from JBCKZH010000001.1 coordinate 70,840, forward strand.
TGAGCTCGCTGAGCGTCATTCCGCATGGACTTCAGGCCCAGGCCCGCTCCTCGGCCAACCGGTGGAACCGGTGCGCCAGGGCTCTTCACGACGATCGTGTCGGGCGTGACGATCAACTGACACTTGGCTCCCTCGATCTCGTAATCGCGGTGAACGAGAGCGTTCACGATGCCCTCGCGGGCGAGTCCGAACAGGGATTCCTGCGCCTCACGCCGTCGCGCTCCAGAGCGGTCGATCGGATTCGGGAGCTTGTCCCTGAGCCACTGCAGCGCCAAACCCGGAGCAAGAACCTGTGGACCATCGAAGTCCCTTGGCTCTTCGTTCCCTTCAGAAAAGTGAATCGTGCCCAGCAGGCCGGCCTGGGGCATGGCCGTCCGCGGCTCTTTGCCAAAGAGCAAAAGGCCAAACCCCGTTGGCGTCCAGCGGCCATCGTCGTGCTTCAGAAGCCCCTGTTGAACGAGACGACGGTTGGTGACTGGCTACGACTCGATTCCCGCAATGCGCAACGCCTTGGCGATGACCTCGTCCGACAGCCACATGCCCGCTGACCGAAGCTCCAGCAACACCGCTCTCGGATCGCTGATCATTCCTCGACGGTGAGCCGCAATGATCAGGGGACGTCAGACATCCCTTAGCTCTCGCGCGAGATCCTGCTCGTCGACTACGAACACATCGACGCGGCGACGGGCCAGTTCCGCGAGGAACTCCGCCCGGCTCATGCCAGCCGTCTCAGCGGCGCGGGCCATGGAGATCGCACTCTGCTGATACCAGTGAATCGCCGCGGCGAGACGCATCTCGTCAGCCACCTCGTGAGGCGCCTTGCGAAGCGCGGCAAGCAACCCGTCGGGAACGGTCACGTCTACGTGTGTCATCACACTCCTCAGCTTTGTATCCTGCTTTGAACTCGGCGTGCTGTGTGGCGCCAAATCACGACGACTCTCCATCGCTTGAGACGGCGCGTCTGAGTCTGTAATCTACCTCGTCCGAATCGTCGTCGGAGGCCGGTGGTCTCCAGACTCTCCTCATCTACGACGCTGGGAAGGTCAGTAGCCCCGAGTGGTTCGATACTCATCGGCCTTCGCCCCCCTCATGTTCCGATCCAATCACCCAGATCTTCGGCTGATCCAGCACCCGCGTCACGAACGCGTTCTCCGTCCGGGCGCGCTTGGAAAACTCGGCGGCGGTGTACACCGTGGGGTTGACTTTCCGACCCACGGTGCGCGTGACCCGCTCAAGGGCGCCGAAGACTTCGCCGTACGTGAGGCTGTCGCTGATGATCATCAGGTCGATGTCGCTAGCCGCTTGGTCGGTCGCCTTGGCCACGGAACCGTAGACGAAGGCGGCGCGAATCGCTGACGACATGGGTGTCAGGGCATCGCGCAGAGGCTCCGCGAGGCCGACCGTCTTGAGCACGATACTCCGTAGTTCAGAAAACAGCGGTGAAGCCGCGTTGGCCTGGTAGTGCTTCTGGTGGCCTATTCGTCGGGACACGATCAGCCCGCTCTCTTCGAGTCGCGCGAGTTCGCGCTGCGCCGCTCCAGAGCCCGTACCCGCGTCCCGAATCAGCTCCGACGCATAGAAGCTGCGCTCCGGCTGGCCGAAAAACACGCCCAGGACGCGCTGCTGTGTCTTGGTGAACAGCGAATCCGCCAGGCTCTTTCCACGGGATCGACTCGAACCGGCCCTTATACCCAATATGGGCGCGATCATGCCCGATCTGGGCATCTTCGTCAAACGGGGCTCTATATTCGGGCTGAGATCACGCCGTCGAGCTTCGTTCACGAGTCCACGCTCGAAGCCGCTTCTCCTCGATCCAACCGGCGCTGGAGATCAACATCGACTGGTCGCTCCGGGCCTCGCACCTGCATTCCATCGTTTTCTCAGGCTCGGCCTTCGTGGCGTTCGAGCATCCGGAGACAGCGTTCGAATTCGCGCAGCGGACGATGAGGGGCATGCTGACACCGGAAGTCCAGTCCGCATGGGAATCGGTGCCGGGTCGTCGAAGGCTCTGCTGTGTCACGTCACGATCACGTCACAGTTTGACTTTGAGCGGGTCCCCGCCTCACGGTAAGCTATTGATCCCATTCGAACGGAGAGATGTCCGAGTGGTTGAAGGAGCACGCTTGGAAAGCGTGTGTACGAGAAATCGTACCAAGGGTTCGAATCCCTTTCTCTCCGCCACTCATTTCGGCTTCGCCTCCCTTCATGGCGCCGAGAAGGGCTTCAGTCGCGCGGCGACAGCCGTCGGCTGGTCGCCAGCGGGACGCCCACCCTCCCGCACCAATCTCGATCGGCGGCCGACAGCGTCCTGAACCCGACCAGGAAACCGGCCGAGTAATCGGCGAGAATCCGTGTCTAATCGGTGGCCTAGAAGCGGAACAGCTTGTTCGACGTTGGCGTCGTAGGAGTACTGTCGAATGGTCCGGTTGCGCGTCGGCCGTGGGCTGAAGCGGACGGAGCCAAAATTGCTACGGAACTGAGTGCGTCGCAGGAACCCGACTTCCGGATTGAAGTTGTCGCCGACGACCGTGCGATCGAGTTGCACGCCATACCGATCGGCGGCGTAGTTGAAGTTCGCGCGATAGCTGAGGGCGTCGCGTGCCTGACCGGCCGTGCGTGAGCGCGCCGCATACCCGCCAAGGCTGACATTCTACGACAACGCGAAGTTGCCATCGACACCCGCAACCTGATTCGCGCCAGGGGCCACGGTGGAGACCGATCGGTTGGTGAACAACGCGCCAATCGAACTGCGCTGCAGGACGTCGCGTCAATTCGAGTCCGGGCCGTCATACGTGTACCAGCCGTTGTTCCGCGCTCGAGTATCAACGACGATGGAGATCCACAGGTAGACCTGCGCGAAGCCAACTGCTCCAACAGGCGCGCGTCCTTTGTGTGAATGCCCCTGATGTTGAACAACGTGTTGCGATAGTGGACGTCATTCAGGACGTGGGCGACGAACTCCTTCTCGGGAATCGAGACAATCGACTGGTGCAGGAGCGCCTTCGGCGCGACTCCCACAAGGGCGCGAAGCGCCGGCGTCCTACTTCCCCTTGGACCCCTTCGCGACCATCAGGGCGATGAGTTCCGCGGGCGCGCCCTCGGCCGACGCCATCATCATGGCGGACATGCCCTGATCGCTGCGGATGTTGGGGTCGGCGCCTTTGTCGAGCAGCAATGCCGCGGTCTTGAATTGCTCATGATGGAGCGCGACGAAGAGCGGTGTCCAGCCCGAGGAGCGGCCGAAGCCCTGGGGCCGGCGGTCCTGAATGTTGGGATTGGCGCCGAGCGCGATCAGTGTGGCGACGACCTCCGGGCGGTTCGGCAATTCGCCGCCACATTGGTGCGGTCCGAGGCGATGCCCGCCACGAGCCGCCCAGTAGAGCGCCGTGGCCGGCACTTCCCAGAACGCGGCGCAGTTGGTGACGGCCAGCGCGGAAACAAGCAAAGCGCTGCTCAATACAAAGTTCATGGTCACTCCCTTCGAGGGCTTGCGGTTCTGCGGGCTTGCGGTCGGTCCTGAGGCCATCCAAGCCCTCAAGTCCCCAAGCCCTCAGGCCCTCCGCGTCGCCCTGATGATCGCGTCCATGTGATCGAGGTACTTCTCGAGCGCGCGGCGGCCCGCGGCGGTGAGCTTGTAGCCGGTCCGCGGCGTCCGTCCTTCGAAACTCTTGCTGCACGCCAGATAGCCGGCGTCTTCGAGTTTCCGGGCATGCACACTGAGATTGCCGTCGGTGGCATTCAACGCCGTTTTCAGATCCGAGAACGACAGGTCGTCGGCCGCGGCCAGCGCGCTGACAATGCCGAGCCGCATGCGATCGTGCAGCAGCCGGTCGAGCTTGGTCGCAATCCCGCTGGCATGTGTGGCGGGACGGGCGGCTGCCGGCTTGGCGTGCGCCGGTGCCTCGGTCCTGGGTTTTCGAACTGCGTTGCTATTAGCCACCGTGGTTCCTCGCGATGTAGATGCCGAATCCAATTTGCAGGCCGCCAAATCCCAAGGCGAGCCAGAGGTTGCCCCAATCGGGCGGGGTCAGGATGGCGAGCACCCCAAGCCCCATGAACAGCACGCCGACCAGCCGGACGACGCGGACGCTGACGATGCCGCCGGTGAGCAGGCCCGCGCCGTAGAGCAGCAGCCAGGACGGTGCCATCACCGTGAAGGTGCTCACGGCCCAGAGTCCGTAAGTAATGGCGGCGCCCGCGACAAACGGTGCGGCCAGCCCCGCCGCGAACCGGCGCGCGTTGGCCCCGGTAAGAGTGGCACCCGCCAGCCGCGCTTTGCGCGCCATGGCAGTGAGGCCCACCGTTGACGCGAGCGCCGCCGCGGCGATCCAGGTGAGCAGCCAGCGATCGCCGGTCGGCTGCCACGAGCCGACCAGGGCCGCCACCAGCGCGATGCCCCCCATCACGCAGCCGCCCACGCCGGGCACCGCCGTGAAGGTGGCGCTGCGCTCCATGGCCTGGCGGATGAACACCAGATTGTCTTGGGCGTGGTCGCTGAGCGCCGGGGGAGGCGGCAGCGCGCGCACGGGTTGGGACATGCCGGACATCCTATCGCGGGAAGATGTTTACGTCAAAGAACTTTACAGAATAAAGATCGATCATGACGAGAGGGAACCACTGGTCGGGAGGGAACTGCTGGTCGGGAGGGAACTACTGGTCGGGAATGGTGGCTCGCCATTGCAACAGCGGTTGCCACAGCCGCAACTTGAGTTGCCGGGAGAGACCACGGAACCCGCAACCGGTGTTGTCTCTCGATTGAGGGCGTCGTGACTGTTCTCTGGCAGATGTCATTGGCACGACTCCTGCTCGGTCCAGAGCATGGGGGCGATCACTTCGTATCGGGATCTGGACGTGTGGCAGATCTCCATGAAACTTGCCGAACAGATACTGGCGGATATCCGCGAGCTGCCGCGAACCGAATTCGACTTGCGTCGCCAGATCTCCAGAGCAGCGGTCTCTATCCCGGCCAACGTGGCGGAGGGCTGGCGACGCAAGGGCCGGAGGCAGGCGTACCAGAACCACGTTTCGATCGCCATGGGCTCTCATGGCGAGTTGGCTACTGAGCTGGAGATCTGCTTCCGGACCGGGCTCTTGCGACGGGAAAAATGTCTCGTCGCTCTGGAACTGATCGGACGGGTAGGGCCCATGCTGGACCGACTGTACGATGCTCTCGATTGTTGACGATCAACGTCCGAACACGGGTTTCGTCCCGACAAGAATTCTCCTCCCGACGAGCACTTCCCTCCCGACTGGTAGTTCCCTCCCGACTGGTAGTGCTCCCCTTTGTTGTATACTGTCCTCCTCATGTTCGTTTCCTCAATGCGAAAGCGCACCGGTGCTAAGCGGGCCACAACTGGCGCGGGGGGCGGACGCTCGAACGAAGGGTTCTGAACGGTTCAGAGAGGTTCTGAAAGGTTCGGAAGGGTTCAACAAGGTTCGTCAGCCACCCGCCGCGGTCACACCGCCGGCGGGTTTTGTTTTTTTCAGGGTAGTCAGAAACTAGCGATCAGGGGACCGTGATGAGCGAGATCGAAGTGGGCGTCTTGGGCGCGACCGGGGTGGTCGGGCAGCAGTTCGTGTCGCGGCTGGCGCGGCACCCGTGGTTCCGGCTGACCTGGCTGGCCGCCAGCGAGCGCTCCGAAGGCAAGGCCTACAAGGCGGTCGCACCCTGGCGCCTGGCCACGCCCATGCCGGCGGAATCCGCCGATCGCATCGTCAATGGGTGCGTGCCGGGCCGCGGGCCCAAGGTCGTGTTCTCGGGGCTTGATGCCTCCGTCGCCGGCGACATCGAAGGTGCGTTTGCCGCCGCCGGCCACATCGTGGTCAGCAACGCGCGCAACTTCCGCATGGATCCGCTCGTGCCCCTGCTGATCCCCGAGGTCAACGCCGACCACCTGTCGCTCTTGACCGAGCAGCGCGCCTCGAAGGGCTGGCCCGGCGCCATCGTCACCAACCCCAACTGCTCGACGGTGGTGCTGGCCATGGCCCTGGCCCCGTTGCGCCAGTTCGGCATCCGCTCGGTGATCGTCTCGACCATGCAAGCGGTATCGGGCGCGGGCTATCCCGGCGTGCCGTCGCTCGACATTCTCGGCAACGTCGTGCCGTTCATTGGTGGCGAAGAAGAAAAGATGGAGACCGAGACGCTCAAGATTCTCGGGACCGATGGTGGCCGCTCGCCGTACGTGGCGGCGATCAGCGCGCATACCAATCGTGTGCCGGTAATCGACGGGCACATCATGACCGTGTCGGTAGCCTTCCAGAACCAGCCAGCCATCGCCGGCATCGCCCACGCCATTCGCACGTTTGCCGGGCGGCCGCAGGAACTGAAGCTGCCCACAGCGCCGCAGCCGGCACTGATCCTGATGGACGAGCCCAATCGCCCGCAGCCACGGCTCGACGCCGACCTGGGCGGCGGCATGGCGGTGGCCATTGGCCGCCTGCGCGCGTGCCCGGTGATGCATGTGAAGTTCGTCGCGCTGGGTCACAATACGGTGCGCGGCGCCGCCGGCGCGGCGATTCTGAACGCCGAGCTGATGCAAGCCGAGGGATGGCTGTGATGATGCAAGCCGCAAGCCGCAAGCCGCAAGCCGAGATCTGAGATGAAGGTGATGAAATTCGGCGGCACGTCGGTGGCCGATCGCGCGGCGATTGAGCGGCTGATCGCGCTGGTGCGCGCGGAGCGGCAGGCCGAGGCGCAGAAACAAGGCGGCGACGCGCGCGGACCGGTGGTGGTGGTGTCGGCGCTGTCGGGCGTCACCGATCGCCTGCTCGGTGTGGCAGCGCTGGCCGGATCCGGCGACGTCGAGGGCGCGCGAACGAGCCTGCAGGACCTGCGCCAGCGTCACATCACAGTGTCGGAAGTGATCACCGACGCCGCGCTTCGTGCCCCGGTGGTCGAAGCACTCAATCGCGAGTTCGACGACCTGGAGCGCGTGGTGCATGCGCTGGCGGTGCTGCAGGAAGTCTCTCCGCGTTGGCTCGACACGCTGGCGGCGACCGGCGAAGTACTGAGCAGCCAGATCGTCGCGGCCGCGCTCACCGCGCACAAGCTGCAGGGCGCCTGGGTCGACGCGCGCAAGGCGGTGGTCACTGACGGCGAGCACACCGCCGCCGCGCCGCTGTTCCAGGAAACCACCGCGGCGCTCATGATCCATGCCGATCCGCCCCTGGCCGCCGGCCGCATCCCGGTGCTCGGCGGCTTCGTGGGCGCCACCATCGGCGGCGTCACCACCACGCTCGGCCGCGGCGGCTCGGACTTCTCGGCGGCCATTGTCGGCGCCTGCCTCGGCGCCGACGAGATTCAGATCTGGACCGACGTCGACGGCATGCTGACCGCGGATCCGCGGATCGTGAAGTCGCCGCAGGTCGTGCCCCATCTATCGTTCGCCGAAGCCTCGGAGCTCGCCTACTTCGGCGCGAAGGTGTTGCACCCGGCGACCATCCAGCCGGCGGTGGCCCGGAATATCCCGGTTCGCATCCTGAACTCGCGGCGCGCGCAGGCGCGCGGCACGCTGATTACCGCCGAGCGGCCGCGCGGCGAACGGCCGCTCACGGCCGTGGCGTCGAAGAGGGGCGTCACCGTTGTCGATATCACGTCGACGCGCATGTTGATGGCTCATGGATTCTTGCGCCGGCTGTTCGAGGTGTTCGAACGTCACAAGACGGCGGTGGACGTGGTGACCACCTCGGAAGTCAGCGTCTCGGTGACCATTGACGATGCGCGCCGGCTCCCGGCGATCATCGAAGACCTGTCGGGCTTTGCCGACGTGGTGCGTCAGGACGAGATGGCGATCATCTGCGTGGTGGGCGATGGCCTGCACGAAGATCCGACATTGGCGTCACAGGTGCTCGCCTCCGTTGGTGATGTACCGCTCCGCATGGTGTCGCAGGCGGCGTCGCGACGGAACATCACGTTTGTCATCAGCGAAGCGGAATTGCCGACGGCGCTCGGCCGTCTGCACGACCGGTTTTTCGCCAGCGTGAGTGCTGCCTGATGCGCGTTCTCTTGCTCGGCCACGGCCGCATGGGACAGTTGGTGGAATCGCTCGCCCCCTCGTACGGTGCGACCATTGCCGGCGTGATCGACGACCGCTCCGGCGCGCGCGCGATTGTCGAAGGCACGTTCGGTGACGTCGATGTGGCCATCGACTTCACGCTGGCTGACGCGGTGGTGAAGAACCTGCCGCAACTGGCCGCCCGCAAGATCAACGTGGTGATTGGCACGACCGGGTGGCAGGCGCACGACGCCGCCATGCGAGAGGTGGCGGCGAACGCCGGCATCGGCGTACTGGCGGCGTCGAACTTTTCCCTTGGTATGAACGTGTTCCAGATGGCGGTGGAAGAGGCGAGCCGCCGCTTCGCCAACCACGCGGAGTTCGGCGCCTGGATCCACGAGGCGCATCACACCATGAAGAAAGACGCGCCCTCTGGCACGGCCCTCATGCTGAAGGCGGGCATGGAGGGCGCTGGCTACCTCCGACCGATCGACGTGTCGTCCACCCGCGTCGGCTCGGTGCCGGGCACGCACACCGTCGGCTTCGATGGGCCATCGGAAACAATCGAATTGACGCATACGGTCCGCGACCGCGCGGTATTCGCCCGCGGTGCGCTCACGGCTGCGGCGTGGTTAGTCGGCAAGCGCGGCTGGTTCTCCATTCGCGATCTGTTGGTCGAGCCGACGGGGTCCGGGGTCCGGGATCCGGGATCCGAAAGCAGGGAAGGACGATGAGACGAGAATTTACGGGAGTGGGCACGGCGCTCGTGACGCCGTTCACGAAGAGCGGCGCGCTGGACGAGTCCGCCATCAAACGGTTGGCGCGGCGGCAGATCGATGCCGGCGTGCACTTCCTGGTGCCGTGCGGCACGACCGGCGAGACGCCGACCCTGTCGGGCGCCGAGCGGCGACGCGTGGTGGAGCTCACCCTGGAAGCCGCCAACGGCCAAGTGCCGGTCATGGCCGGCGCCGGCGGCAACGACACCAAAGAGGCGGTTGCGCTCTCCAAGGAGATGCAGAGCATCGGCGTCCAGGGACTGCTGTCGGTCACGCCCTATTACAACAAGCCGACGCCCGAAGGGTTGTTCGCACACTTCTCGGCCGTGGCCGAGGCGACCCCGCTCCCGATCGTGCTCTACAACGTTCCCGGACGAACTGGGTGCAACATCGACGCCGGCACCCTCGCGCGGCTGGCCACGATCCCTCACGTTGTCGGCGTGAAAGAAGCGTCGGGCAACATTACCCAGATGGTTGAAATCTGCCGCGCGGTTCCGGACGACTTCCTGGTGCTGTCAGGAGACGATGCGCTGACGCTGCCGTTGATGGCGATCGGTGGCCGCGGGTTGATCTCGGTCGCGTCGAATGCGATTCCCGCCGAGATGTCGCAACTGGTCGAAGCCGCCGAACGCGGCGACTACGCTACCGCCCGTCGCTTGCACCAGCGGCTGGTGCCAATCATGCTCGGCAACTTTATCGAGTCGAATCCCGGCCCGGTGAAATACGCGATGGCGGTCATGGGCCTGTGTGAAGAGGTCTATCGCCTGCCGATGGTGTCGCCGCGCCAGGCGTCGAAAGAGAAGATGATTGGCTTCCTGAAAGAGCTGGGACTCTCCACCGGCATATGACACTCAAAGAGAACATTGAATCGCTGGTGGCTGCCGGGTCGGGCGCCAACAAGGCGGCTGCCCGCGCGGCGTTCGACGAACTGAAGGCCGCGCTCGAGGCCGGGACCGTACGCTCGGCGCAGCCCGACTACTCGACACCGTCCGGCTGGCGCGTGAACACGTGGGTGAAGCAGGGCATCCTGCTTGGCTTTCGCTTTGGCGATCTGGTCGAGATGTCGGCCGGGTTGCCGTTCTATGACAAGGACACGCAGACCGTGCAGCGTCCCGGCGTGGCCGCGGGAGTTCGCATCGTCCCCGGCGGGTCCGCGATCCGCGGCGGCGCGTTCGTCGCCCGCGGCGTGATTTGCATCCCGCCGATGTACATCAACATCGGCGCGTATGTCGGCGAAGGCACGCTGGTGGATTCGCACGCTTTGATCGGCTCGTGCGCGCAGATTGGCGCTCGGGTGCACGTGAGCGCGGCTGCCCAGATCGGCGGCGTGCTCGAACCCGTGGGCGCGCTCCCGGTGATCGTCGAAGACGATGTGCTCGTCGGGGGCAACACCGGCATCTACGAAGGGGCCGTCATTAAACAGCGTGCGGTAATTGCAGCCGGCACGGTGCTCACTGGATCAACGCCGGTCTACGATCTGGTCAACGGCACCATCATCAAGCCGTCTCCGGGACATCCGCTGGTGATTCCTGAAGGCGCGGTCGTGGTGCCCGGCGCGCGCGCCGTCACCGTGGGCGCCGGCAAGGACTGGGGTCTGTCGCTGGCCACGCCCGTGATCGTCAAATATCGCGACGACAAGACCGACGCGAGAACGGAACTCGAACAGTGGATTCGGTAGACCACCTGTCGCTGGCGCGACAACTGATCGACATCGATTCGACGACGGGTCAGGAAGGCCAGGTCGCTCGTGTGCTTGCGGAGTACCTGCGAGGCCGCGGCTACTCGGTGCTCGAGCAGCCCCTCGACAACGACCGCACCAACGTGATCGCCGCCGTCGGCGAACCAGAGGTCGTCTTCTCCACTCACTTCGATTGCGTGCCGCCGTTCTTTCCCAGCCGCATCGAAGGCGGCCTGCTCTACGGACGCGGCGCCTGTGATGCCAAGGGCATTCTGGCTACCCAGATCGCGGCTGCCGAGCGGTTGCGAGCGAATGGGGAGACCCGCGTGGGCCTGGTGTTCGTGGCCGGCGAGGAGCGGGGCAGTGACGGCGCCAAGGCGGCGAACAGGATCGCCTCGCAGGCGCGCTATCTGATCAACGGCGAGCCGACCGACCTGCGGCTGGGCTCGGCGACACGGGGCTGCTTCCGTGTCCGCTTGACGGCCGACGGCAAGGCCGCGCACTCGGGCTATCCCGAACTCGGTGAGTCGGCGATCGAGAAGTTGATGGACGGCCTGCTGTCGCTGCGCACGGCGGCGTGGCCGTCCGATCCGCTGCTGGGTACCACGCACTACACCGTGGGACTGATCAGCGGGGGCGTCGCGCCCAATGTCATTCCGCCCCAGGCGGAAGCCGAAGTGTTCTTTCGGACGGTTGGCGATCACGACGCAATTCGGGCGACGCTGGCGGCTGCGCTCGCGAATCGCGTGAAGGTGGAAGAGATTCTCGAACTACCCGCGGTCCGATTACACACCGTCGCCGGTTTCGAAACCGCCGTGTTTTCGTACGTCAGCGACGTGCCGTTCCTGTCGAACTGGGGGACGCCACTGCTGCTTGGGCCAGGGTCCATCCACGTCGCGCACACCGACCGTGAGCACGTGGCCCTCGCCGAACTGGATCAGGCAGTCGAGGTCTATGCGCGCTTGGCAACTGTCCTGCTCGCCGCACTGTCCTGCTCGCCGCCGTGACGCCCTGAACCGTCCGGTGCTACACTGAGGGTTCGGTCCGGAACCTCGGCAATCTCAGGGCGGCGAATCGCGTCAGGGCCGGAAGGCAGCAGCGCTAAGTCGTTTCCGTGATGTGTTGAGGATCTCCGGGCCGAGTTTCCCTGCCCATGGCCTACCAAGTCCTTGCCCGCAAGTGGCGACCGCAACGCTTCGAGGACGTCCTCGGGCAGCAGGCCGTCACGCGCACCCTCAAGAACGCGCTCAAGAGCAAGCGGATTGCGCAGGCATTCGTGTTGTCGGGGCCTCGCGGCTGCGGCAAGACGACCACCGCGCGCATTCTGGCGCGGGCGCTGAGCTGCGCGAAGGGGCCGACGCCCGAGCCGTGCGGGGTCTGCGACGCGTGCATTGAGATTGCCGAAGGCCGCGACATCGACGTGCTGGAGATCGATGCCGCCACGCATACCGGCGTCGACAACGTCCGCGAAGTGATTGTCGAAGGGCTGGCCATTGCGCCGGTGCGCAACCGCTACAAGATCTTCATCATCGACGAAGTCCACATGCTGTCGGCCTCGTCGTTCAACGCGCTGCTCAAGTCGATTGAAGAGCCGCCGCCGCACGTCATCTTCATGATGGCGACGACCGAGCAGCACAAGATTCCCGACACGGTGCTGTCGCGTTCGCAGGTCTACGAGTTCCGCACCATCTCCGCCAAGGTGGTGGCCGATCGGCTGCGGCTGATTGCCAGCGAAGAGAAGATCGAGATTCCCGAAGCGGGCCTGTTGCTGCTGGCACGCGCCGGCGAGGGTAGCATGCGCGACTCGCTGAGCGCCTTCGACCAGGTGCGGGCCTTCGCCGGCGACTCGATCGTCGTCGAGGACGTGGTGACCGTGCTTGGCCTGGTCGGGCGCGACCTGGTGTTCGACATGCTCGACGCGGTGGTGAGCGAGGACGCGCCGGCGGCGTTCGCCCTCGTCGAACGCGCCATCGAGCGGGGATACGACCTGCGGCTGCTGTGCCGTGAACTGGCGCGCGCGACGCGCGACCTGCTGATCCTGTCGGTGGATCCGAAGCGCGCGTCCGATCCGGACGTGGCGGCGGAGGCCGAGGGCGAACGCCTGCTCGCCATGGCCGGGCAGTGGTCGCGCGAAGACCTGCTGCGTGCCTTCGATGCGCTGACCAGGACCGAGCAGGAAGTGCGCGTGTCAGATCAGCCGCGCTACAACCTCGAGATGGGGCTTCTCCGACTGATGCACCTCAGAAAGCTGGTCCCGCTCGGGGAATTACTGGGACTCGCGGAACGAGCGGCGCCGGTTCCGGTGAGGGCCACGCCGCCTCCCGCGAAGGTGGCCGCCGTTCCCAGCACAGCGAGCACCCCAAGCACCCTGAAAGATTCCTTCCTCGCCGAGATCAAGGCGAGTAAATCCACTTTCTACAACTTGGTCGTCGCGTCGGCCTATAGCATCGACGTGACGCCAGAGAAGATTACGTTCACCTTCCAGCCAAACAAGAAGAACGCCAAGGCGCAGTGCGAGGATCAGAAGGCGTGGCTCGGAACGATTGCCGAAAAGGTGGTCGGCCGGCCGCTTCCCGTGGCTATTGTGCTTGCCGACGCCGATGCCCCGCCGGCGCCCGCGCCGGCCAGCCTGGGGTCGCCCGTCGCCGCGCCCAGCGGGCAACGGGCCGACTTGTCCTCCGAAGCCTCGGCGAAGGAGGAGGTCATGGCCAATGCCACCGTGCAGGCCGTGCTGGAGATCTTCCCGGTGGATAAGACCACGATTGAAGAGAGGTAGGCCTCAAGCCGCACGCCTATGGATATCCAGAACATGATGAAGCAGGCGCAGGAGATGCAGGAGCGCCTGCAGCAGGAGATGTCGCGCCTGATCGTGCAGGCGACCGCCGGCGGCGGCATGGTCACCGTGACCGTCAACGGCCACAAGCATCTGCAGAAGATCGCCATCGATCCCGAAGTCGTGTCGAAAGACGATGTCGGCATGCTGCAGGACCTGATTGTCGCCGCGGTCAACGACGCCCATCGCAAGGTGGATGAGGCGATGAAGCAGAGAATGGGCGGCCTGCTCGGCGGCATGGGCCTGCCCGGACTCTAATGGAGCGTCTCAACGCCAACGCTTCGATGGGCAGTTGCGCTCGACGACGTGTGCTGGGCCGTTCCTACGGAACGGCCCGCAGTCCTATCGAACAGGTTCCCACCTAAATGGCGCTACCCGCGTCCCTGCAGGAACTCGTCGATCAGTTCAAGCGGCTGCCTGGTGTCGGCGGCAAGAGCGCGCAGCGGCTGGCGTTCCACATCCTGCGGACGCCGCGGGAGGACGCCGAGCGCCTGTGCCAGGCGATTCGCGACGTCAAGGATCGCGTCACCTACTGCACGACCTGCAACAACATTACCGATACCGACCCGTGCCTGATGTGCGGCGACGACAGCCGCGACCACCGCGTCATCTGCGTCGTCGAAGAGCCGCAGAACGTGCATGTGGTGGATCGCACGGGCGGGTTCAAGGGCGTGTTTCACGTGCTGATGGGCGTCATTTCGCCGCTACAGGGCGTCGGACCGGACGACCTCAAGATCAAGGGCCTGCTCGCGCGCATTGGCGTCGATGGGGTCGATGAAGTGATTCTGGCGACCAATCCCACGGTGGAGGGCGAGGCTACCGCCATTTACCTGGCCCGCCTGCTCAAGCCGCTCGGCGTTCGCGTCACCCGCATCGCCACCGGCATCCCGGTCGGCAGCGATCTCGACTACGTCGACGACCTGACGGTCGGGAAAGCGATGGACGGGCGCCGGGAAGTGTAGAATTCGACTACCCCATGCTTCCCGCCGCGTATCAGGTCCCAGCGGCCGCCGTCCTCATCGTCGGCGGGTTCCTCGCATGTTTTTGGGGCTACCGTCTGTTCAAGGTGGTGTTGGCCCTGTTCGGCTTCATCATCGGCGCCCTGGCGGCCAGCTCGGTTTTTGGCGCCACTGACACCACCCCAATGGTGATTGGCGCCCTGGTCGGGGGCGTGGCCGGCGCGGCCTTGCTGCTGGCCGCGTACTTCGTGGGCGTGGCACTGATCGGCGCTGGCATCGGCGCGCTCGTCGTCAACTTAATCTGGACGCAAGTCGAAGGCGACCCGCACCCGTTTGTCGTGATCCTGTTCTCGGTGGCGGGCGCGGTGCTGGCCACCTGGCTGCAACGCTACGTGATCATCCTCGGCACTGCGTTTGGCGGTGCGTGGACCCTGCTGGTTGGTGGCCTGGCGATCATGGGCGACAGCGGGCCGCTGAAGGCGGCGGCGCAGGGCGACGTATGGGTGGCGTATCCGCTGAACCCGGCACCGGGCCTGTCATGGCTGCCGTGGGCGTGGTTCGCGCTCGGTGCGTTCGGCACGCTGGTGCAGATGCTCTGGACCGGCGGCGACAGGGGGCGTGTCGTCAAGAGCAACAAGAAGAAGGGGCTGCCGAAGACAGACTAGGCTTGCGACCTGCGACTTGCGGCCTGAAAACACCCAAGCCTCAAGCCTCAAGCCTCAAGCCTCAAGCCGAGCGGCCGCCAACCCGCTGAGAAACGCATCCTCTACCCGCGACCCCAGGCACCAATCTCCGCACAACGTCACGCGCGAGTCGGCGTGATGAATCGCCGCCACCGCCAGCGGCGGATCCGCCAGCGCGTACCGCCAGCGATGCGCCGTGGCGTAAAACGCGCGGGGCAGTCCATTCGGAATCAGATCGTGGAACGCCTCCATCAGGAATGAGCCGACGACCTCCGGGTCGTCGTCGAGGTGCGTGGCGCTCCACTGCGTGGTGGCATGCAGCACCCAGGCATCGACCTTCCACTCGCGCTTGGGTTTCGACTGGTTGCGCGCAATCCATCCCAGCGGGCTGCCCTGCACGAACGCGCCATCGAAACGCGCGGGTACGCGCTCGTCAAACGCCGCCAGCACCGCCCAGCACGGGCGCGCCATCACCGGCGCGAGCGCGGCTGACAGTTCGGGAATGTGCGCGACCAGCGGCCGCGCCTGGTCGGCGGCCACGGCGAGGATCACCCGATCGAATTCGCGGGTGAGCGGTTCGATTGTTTCAACGCGCTCGCTGTAGCGAACCTCGAGCCCCATGGCCATCGCCGCTGCCAGCGCGCGCATTCCGGGGATGCCAACGTAGCGCTCGGTCGCGGTCGCCACATCCTCCCAGCCCTCGCTGTCGAACGTCACGATGCGGCCGTCCCATTTCGCGGCGATGCGATCGCGCAGCCAGCCGTCAACGGCGGCTCGAAACCGCGGATCGCGGACGGTGAAATATTGGGCGCCGTGGTCGAAGGCGAGCGTGGCGCCGGCCGCGCCCTTGGGCATCTCGATGTCGCGGACGTGCCGCGTCGCGGCGCGGCCCCCGGGCTCACGCGCCCGTTCAAACACCACCACGTCGTGGCCGAAGTCACGCAGTGCCCTGGCGGCCGACAGGCCGGCGATGCCGGCGCCGACGATGGCTGCTCTCACTTCTTCGTTATTCTCGACGTTCAGAATGCGTCGCCGATGAACGCCAGCATTCGGCCGCAATACAGCACTGTAAACCACGAGACCAGCGAGACGAGGCCGACCAGCTTGGCCGCGCGCGGCGTATCGCCCGTGCCGTCGGCCGCGAGCACCTGT
The DNA here is from genome assembly GCA_038919385.1 of Vicinamibacterales bacterium. Lineage (GTDB taxonomy): Bacteria > Acidobacteriota > Vicinamibacteria > Vicinamibacterales > UBA2999 > 12-FULL-67-14b. Next base: position 86,915 of record JBCKZH010000001.1, read on the forward strand.
GCCGCGAGCGTCGTCTCATAGAACGCGGCATTCACTCCCGCGAGCAGGAGGAAGCCCATCTTGTACCACCACACCGGGTTGTGGGCGTACTGCTCGGGCAAGCCGGTCAGGAACACCAGTCCCGTCATCACGTTGATGGCGAATCCGGCCAGGGCATACGGCATCAGATCCCGGACCGCGGCAATCGAGACCCGTTTGAAGAACCCCATCAGGCGCAGGTCCAGGAACCCGGTGATGCCGACCAGGAGGCTCAAACCCATGAAGTGCAGCGACTCGCACAGCGGCCAGATCCATGTGCTCTGGTTGATCCACTCCGAGGCCGGAGTGGCTCGCAGCCAATGCACGAAGACATCAAGGGTCGGCATATCGGCGGCTTACAGGTAGGCCATGAGGCGGCCGGCGACGATCGCGCCGGCCCAGAGCAGAAGTGACAGGGCCGCCAGCGGGCGGAGAGTGGCGGCTTCGCCCTGTTGGTGCAGGCGCTTCGATATCACTCGCGCCACGACCAGCGCGACGGTGATCAGCGCCAGCTTGACGTAGAACACGCGCTGGCCCGACTTGGTCGTGGCATCCGCCATGAACAGCAACAGGCCCGAGGCGAAGTTGATGGCGAAGCCCCACCACATGATCGGGAAGAACGCGCGCAGCGAGGCAATCGGGATCCGTGGTGCCGTCCCGAGCAGCCGCAGATCGACCACGGCGTTGACGCCGACGACGATGGCGAGGCCGACGGTGTGCAGCGTCAGAATGGTGGGGTAGGCCCAAATCGAGGGCGACTCGCGCGCCCACGTCGCCAGCGCCAGCCCCTCGATCCAGGCGAACAGGTCGGTCACGCTGGTGACGCTACCGTCCCGGCTCTTTCGGCACGGTGCCGCGCAGAATCGTGGTGCCGTCGGCCTTCATCAGCAGATGGATGCAGCACAGGCCGTGCGAGCCCTCGGCTCGCGACGGCTGTCCGGCGACCCGGATCTCGGTGCCCGGCTTCAGCGTTTCCATCGTCAGGTTGTTGCGCACCAGCTGCGCGCCGGTGCCCATCTCGACCTGCCACTCGACTTTCTTGCCCTTGTCATCGACGTCGAGATACAGAAACGAGTGCGGGTTCCTGATGTTGAGCTTGGTTACGACGCCGCGGATTTCCACCTTCTTGGTGGCGTCGTAGAACGGTCCGCTCGAATGATGCGCGATGGCCGGCGCCGCCACCGCGGCCGCCACTACCGCTCCCACGAGGATCGATCGCTTCACGTTCATATGCTCCTCTTCACTTGTACTTCGGAACCATCATCTTGATTGGCGCCCGCGACGATTCGGCATCGCATTCCCAGGCTTCGAGCTGGTAGCCTGGCGCCCCTGCCAGCCAGCGCGTCGTGTACGACGCGGGTTGACGGAGGAACAGCGGGTCCTCGATCGTCAGCGTCAGCTTCAGCTCGTCGTTTTCTTTCCAGTAGCGCTCCGTGACTTTCTTGAGTGAAGACGAGGGGATGCCGTTGTAGTCGTCGAAGCCGGTGATGTCGAACAGAAAGTGATCGGTCTCGACAATCAGCGCGTTGCCTTCGTAACGGCCGACCGAGAAACCCTGCAGGCTGAAGTCCTGGATGGTGGGTTTGCGGCCGTCGAGCCAGATCGTGCGCGTCTGGTCGTCCTTCTCATAGCGCATGACCACGCGGTCCGGCCATTGGACCAGCTGCATGTAGTACGGGTCGTATTGAATGGCTGGCGACGATGAGGGCACGCAGTCGTACTTCGGCGCGATCGCCTCGTCAAAGGCCTTCATGTAGACCACACCGCGCTCGTTGAGCACCGGGAAGTTGGTCTTGGTCCAGGGGAAGTTCTCGCTGTTCATCGGGCGGGCCCGCGTGCCGCCGTTCCACATGCCGGCGAGGTCGGGGAACCGGCTGACGATGGGCGGAGGCGTCGCACCGGCCTGCCGCGGAGCCGGTGCGCCGGCGGGGGCCTGGGCCTGCTGGGCGGAACCCGGAGCCGTTGCCAGAAGCGCGGCACACGCCAGCGCGCCAACTGTTCTGATCGTTCCATGGCTTCTCATTCCCCGGCCTCCGTTAATGGTGATCGAACTGCGCTGTGCTGCCCAGAGCGGCACGGCACCAAATCCTACACCGGTTCAGCGTCCGGACAACACGCGTCCCAGGCTGCCGAAGTAGCCGGTCATCTCGAGATAGCCGGAACCGGTGATGGGTTGACCCGAGCGCGCGCCGGAGACATCGATCGCGCCTTCCCAGTAGGCAACCCCCGTTGATCGCTCGAGTGCCAGTTCCTGATCGTTCAGCGGTGTCGTGACCTTCAGATCCAGCTTCTCTGATGGCACGGTGATCGACCACTCGATGGGGTAGATCGCGCCGTTCTTCGACTTGAACGTGGCTCGTCCCGGCACCAGCGTGAAATCACTGACGCCAAGATGGGTGGCGCGTCCGTCCGTACCGACGAGCGTGCCGCTCGATCGCGGGTCGCGACTGCCATCGTCGCGCCGTAACTGATAGAGCATCAGCTCGCGGCCGTCCGACAGTTGAAGGGACAGCCAGTCCCATCCCCGTTGCCCGGGTTCGAGAAAGCTGGTGCCAAATTCGTGATCCATCCAGCTCTCGCCGGTGACCTCGAAGCGCTCGCCGTCCACGACGATCGACCCGCGCGTGGGCATGCGAGTGAGGGAGTAGTAGTGCGACGCGTTGCCGGCCTGGGCGCCCTTCTGGCTGATACCGCCGATGCCGTGAATAACTGGCGCCTTGCCTTCGTCTAGCTCGAGATCGATCGCGGCCCGTGGACTGGTGGCTCGAAGTTCGTGTCGGGCCCCGGCTAGTGTCGCGGTCCAATCATCGTTCCAGACCCGGTAACGGTCGGTGGCCGCTCCCGCCAGTCCCGGCCCGCCGCGCGACAGCTTCTCGGCATAGCGATAGCGACGACCCGACGGATCGCTGATGGCAAGATGCGTCATGTAGAGATCGCGAACCGCCCACTTCGAGGGATTCGACGGTGCCGAATCGACGCCGACACGGAAGAAGGTGATCTGGTAGCCGAACCGCCGGCCGTCCTTGGCCTTCACGTTGCCGGTGTAGTACCACCATTCGATCTTGTAGTCGGGATGCGACGCGTGATCGCGCGGGAACGCGTAGGTATAGCCGGCAGTCGCCTCTTTCCAGGGCGATTGCGCGCCGGCACTGGCCGCCAGAACTACGCACCCAAGCACCCAAGCACCGAAGCACCTGAGCACCCCAGCACCGAAGCACCTGAGCACCTTATTCGTCATGGGACAGCACCAGTTGCGCCGCGCGACGCGCCGGATAAATGCCGGCAATCGCCGTCGCGACCACGACCGCGATCGAGGCCTGGATCAGGAACGCCGCCGGCAAATGAAACTGAATCGTCCAGCCAAAGCTCTGCACGTTGATCACGTAGATCAACACCATCGACAACGCCAACCCCATGGTCAAGCCGATCCCTTGGCTGACGGCGCCGATCAGCACCGCTTCGATGATCACCATCCGCCGAACCTGCGTGCGGTCGGCGCCCGTCAGTCGCAACAGCGACAGCTCGCGACGTCGCTCGAGCACCAGCGTCAGCAACGTCCCGGCCACGCCGAGCATGGCCACGACGATGGCGATCAGCTCGAGGGCATAGGTGATGGCGAACGTGCTGTCGAAGATGCGGAGCACTTCGTTGCGTAGCGTGCGGTTGCTGAAGATGAAGGCGCGATGGCCTTCGTCCAGGGAGGCCAGCATCTCGCCGCGCACCTTCTCCGGGTCGGCGCCGGCTGTCAGGAACACCGCCATGCCGCTGGGTGCGAGATCGCCGAAGTAGCGGCGAAACGTAGTCACGTCCATGGTCACCACCCCGCGGTCGTTGGAGTAGTCGTAGTAGACCGCGGCGACGTGAAAATCATGCCTGCCCTTCGGCGTCTGCAGCGTCAGCGTGTCGCCATCCCGCTTGTGGTACTTGTTCGAGAACACCTCCGACACAATCACCGCATCGCGCCCGATGGCTTGGCGCACGGCCTCTGGCGCGTTGGCCGGGCTCTTGAAGAGCCATGCGCCGTGCGAGAGCACTACGTCAAACGTTCCGGCGCCCAGCACCGTGAGGTGGTTGTCGTACACCAGGTCAACATTGCGGAAGCTGTCGATCGCGGCCACGGCAGGATGGCGGCGCACGGCGGCAATCACCTCAGGTGAGAGCGTCTGCTCCTGGCCTACCGTGGGCCTGACGCCCGGACCGACGAACAAATCCGCTTGCAACGTTTGCCCGACCCAATAGACAACGGTGTTGCGGAAGCTGCCGATCATGATGGCGATGGCGACCATCATCGACAGGCTGACGGCGAGCGCCGCGACGGAGATCGAGAGTCGCGGAATGGCGGAGGTCAGGTTGGCGTGCGCCAGCAGGCCTTCGACGCCGAGACGGCGGCGCAGGGCCAGGCGACTCACCCGCGCGAGGGTGAACATGATGGCCGGCACGAGGAGCCCGGCGCCGATCACGATCGCGAAGGATGCGAGGTAGCCGAACAGGGGCTTGCCGTTGACCGGGCCCAGTTGCGCGAGGCCGAATGCCAGAGCCAGCACCGCCAGGGGCGCGATCACCATCGCCGGTCGCAGCCGGACGCGCATGTCGAGCGTGTCGTGTCCGCGCATGGCGGCTGTTGGTTCCACTCGGCTGGCTTCGAGGGCGGGGATCGCGGCGGCGAGCAGTGACAACGGCAAGCCGATGGCGGCCGCCAGCCATACGTGGCCCCAGTTCATGTCGGGCGGCGCCGACGCGGCGGCAATGTAGATGGCACTTACGGTCGCCGCGGTCATGGCCACGGCGGCATCGGCCAACAACCGCGCCAGGCCGAGACCGAGGGCAATGCCGGCCACGGCCAGCGCCGCGGCCTCACCGAGAAACAGGAACAACACCTTGCGGCGCGTGAGCCCGAGCGCGCGCAGCGTTCCGATCTCCTGCCGCCGCGCCACCACTGAGATGGTGACGGTGTTGTAGACGAGAAACAGCCCGACGATCAGGGCGATCCAGGAGAGCGCGGTGAGGTTGGCGTGAAACGCCGCGAGCATGGTTTCCACCTGCTCGCCGCGGCGCGAGGGTCGCTGCGCGGTCAGGCCGGGTGGCAGGCGCGCGGCAATGGCGTCGAGCGAGGCGATCGAATCCGCGCCCGGCGGCAGCAGCACGTCGAGCCGGTCGATCCGGCCAAGCCGGTCGAATGCGAACTGCGCGGCGGCGATGTCCATCAGCACGAAGTTGCCATCGAGCACACGCGCCGGCCCTTCGTCTTTCAGCAATCCGCGGATCACGTACGCGTTGACGCGGTCGCCAAACATCATCCGCATCTCGCTCCCGATCGCGAGGCCGCGCCGCTTGGCCAGCTTCTCGCCGATCACCACCGAGCGTTCGTTGGTCAGGATCTCGAGGAACTTCTGCGTCGTGATGTCTTCCTGGGGAGGCAACCCTTCAGGGTTGCCTGTCCCGCCCACATCCAGCAGCTGATACTCCCGAAACGGCAGGTCGCGCAGGATGTCGATGCCCAGCACGCGCACGGCTTCGAGATCGCGCCTCGACAACTCGCTGAGGTCGCCGACCACCAGTGCTGCGTTGCCCTCAATCACCGGGCTGACCACGCCGTACTCGCGCAGCCAGCCGAGCGACGGCAGCACGTCTTCGTCGACGCCGCCGGTGCCGGCAATCTCCACGGCGGTCTTGCCTGCCACCGTCTCCAGCGCCGTCTCGAACCCACGCACCGAGCTCGCGTTCGTGAGCTGGATGGCGACGACGACGGCGATGCCCAGTGCCACGCCGAGGACGGTGGTGGCCGTCCGGATTTTGTCGCCAACCAGCGGCCGCAGGATGAACTGGGTGAAGAGCCGCATCTATCCCTCAAACTTGCCGTCGCGCATGCGCAACACGCGCGTGGCCGCTGCCGCCACGTCGACGTTGTGCGTGGCGAGCAGCACGGTGACGCCCATCTCCTGGTTGAGTTCCGACAGCAGGGCCAGCACCTTCGCGCCGTTGTCAGAATCGAGGTTGCCGGTAGGTTCGTCGGCTACCAGCAACGCCGGCTGATGCACCAGCGCGCGGGCGATCGCGGCGCGCTGCATCTCCCCGCCAGACACTTGCTGCGGGAAATGCGACAGACGATGGGCAATGCCGACGCGTTCCGCGAGTGCCTTGGCGCGGGCGTCGGCCTGGTCGCCCTTCATGCCCGCCAGCAAGCAGGGGAGCGCGATGTTATCGGCGATCGTCAGCGTCGGCAGCAGGTTGAAGAACTGGAACACGAAGCCGACCTGCTCCCGCCGCACGTGCGTGAGGTCGTCGTCTCCCAGCGTGGCGAGATCCCTGCCGTTCAGCACAATGCGGCCAGACGAGGCGCGGTCCATGGCGCCGCACAGGTGCAGCAGCGTCGACTTGCCGCAGCCCGACGGTCCCATCAGGGCGACAAAGTCGCCCTTGTCGACGGCAAACGACACGCCGACGAGCGCGGTGACGTTCGATTCACCGCTGACGTAGTGTTTCTGGAGGTTTTCAGCAACAAGGACGGGCATCGATGTCCCTATTATGACGCTCGGACCGGGCCTGACGGTCCGCTGGCTGCGCGGCACACCTCCGCCGGCACCCTCTCCATATTCACGACTTGCGATGTGCCGGAAAATGCGGTATCCGCCTCAGAGGCGATTTGGCCATCGCTGCCGTCCGTGAAAGACGGCTATAACTTCGAGGCGGTCGCCTCGCAGCCGGTACGGAATCACGTAGGGCGTGCCGGGAACCACGAGCTCCCGTGTACCCGACACGCGGCCCGGACGCCCAAGGTTCGGCAACTCGGCCAGATGCTCCACGGCGGTCAGGAGCGCCATGGCCACTCGGCCCGCGGCTTTAGGATTGTCGCGTGCAATATAAGCGCGAAGGTCCCCAAGGTGGCCGATCGCGCGCCGCGACCAGACGACGGTCACGCGCGAGGGGCCTTTCGCTCACGTTTCCGGCCCCATGAACGAAGCCAAGTCGACACAGCTTGGTGAGCCGCACGGCGGCCGTTATCGAGGTCGCTGAGGCCAGCCTGAATCTCATCCAGTTGCCAGCTCTCCGCTTCGACAAAGACGGCAATGGCTTCAGCGGCAAGAAAGGACTTGGAGCGCCGAGCGCGCTTGGCGAGCGCCTCCAGTTGCTTCCTGGTATCGGTGTCGATCCGGACGGAAAGGGTTGTCGTCATGTGTGGTGGTCTGTATACAACCTACCACACGTCCGGACATGTCCCCGGCTCCACACTGCGGTCCGCTCTAGCGTTCGCTGACGGCCACCAGGTGGTTGCGCGTCCGGAAGAGCAGGGTGCCTTCCGAGATCGCCGGCGTGGCCGTGGTGGTGACCTCGCCCAGTGGATGCGTCGCCAGAACGGAAGGTCGAACGTTGCACTCTGGACGGGGGACTCCCATCATGACTAGGGGGCGTCTGAGCAGTGGGGCCTTCATGATCCGCTGCGCGCTTGAGAGAGGAAATCTCTTCAGGTTCCCATTCTGAACTCTCCGGAGGGCGCTTTTCCAGTTGAGTATTTTGTCTTGCTCCTCCAAAGGTTGAGGCGCGCCTATTGGGACATCCACGAACAAGTCCATCAACTTGTTTTGGAGCTCGACTTGCTTGAATCTAACCTCTTGCTCCCGGTCATGCTGCGTCCGGACAAACATCACCATGGTTGTGCATCGTCTCTGTCTCTCTCCCTGCAGGCCTCCTTCGAGCAGGATCCGAAGGAGATCGTTTCCAGTAAATAGCTCTGGGAAGGACCATTTGAGATCTGCACGGTCGATGGACAGGCGCTCTTTCTCGAGGCGCGGCCGAAGGGCGCGGGCGCCAAGACGTGGCTCGCGGAACGGGCGAAGCTTCCGGCGTACAGCCCACCTCGCCTCCCCGATGGCAGGCCGAACCTGCAGGGCCGCTGGGGCGGCAGCTCGAGCGGCGACGATGTGGAGGAGACCGAGCAGGTGGATCCGACGACCCCGCCGTGGGAAAGCTACGTGTCAAATCCGGCGAACGGCCGCATTCCCTATCAGCCGTGGGCGCTGGCCGAACGGACCAAGCATCGCGCGGGGCTGGTGCGAGGTGTCGCGGGTGAGACCGGTGAACGCCTCTATATGGATCCGCAGACGTATTGCCTCAAGAGCGTCCCGCGCTACGCGCAGCGCGGGTTCGAGCTCGTACAGTCGCCCGGATACGTCACGCAGATGCGGGTCTGGGGCCACTACCACCGGCGCATTCCGCTCGACGCTCGGCCGCGTCCCGGCACGGAGGCCAGGTTCTGGATGGGCATTCCGCGCGGCCGCTGGGAGGGTGACACGCTGGTGGTCGAGTCGACCAATTTCAACGGCAAGATGTGGCTCGACAGCGTCGGCAGCTTCGTCAGCGAGAACGTACGCGTCACGGAACGCTTCCGGTTGGTCGAGGCGAACACGATGGACGATGAGGTCGCGATCGACGACCCGGCCGTGTTCACCCAGCCGTGGACGCTGAGCTACCGTCTGCGGCGCGCTGGGGCTGGCGGCGGCGGCGGAGCGGCAAACATCGCGGACCCGTACGCGAGCGAGGGCTCGGAACACGCCTGCCACGAGGGCAACGAGCACCACATGCAAGGGGCTCAGGAACTCGGCTTCAAGTGGTTCCCGGGGGTCACGCGGTAGGGATTGTTCTCAGCGCCTGGGCGCGCCCCGAGAGGCGAGCGCCGCGTGTGCCTGCGCGATGACGTAGGCGCGAATGGCGTCGGCCTCTTCGGCGTCAAGCACCGGCGCGAACGATGCCATGCCGGTTGCCGTCAACAGCCCCTCACGCACGACGGCGGCCCAGGCCTCCCTCGAACGCAGCATCGCGCTGTACCGCAAATCCGGAAGAATGCCAAAGTTCACCGCGCCCTCGAAGCCGTGGCACCGACCGCAGTAGGCTCCGTACGTGGCCTCACCGCGCGCGACGGTCGCTCGCGTGGCGGTGGCGGGCGGCGGCGCGAGCTGCAGGGTCGGTCGCGGCGGTGCCGGGGGCAGCTCCGAAGTGCCGCCGAGCGCATAGACCAGGAAGCGAGAGATATTTGGAAGGTTGTTCCCCTTAGCAGTGGTTTCCGTGCCGAACATCCCCCACGATCCGCCGGTGCCGACCATGACTGCGACATATTGCACGCCGTCGACCGTGTAGGAGATGGGTGCGGCGATCACGCCTGTTTGCGTCCGGGCCGACCAGAGCCGCGTGCCACTCCTGGCGTCCAGCGCGACGAACTCGCCCGTGCCGGTCCCCTGGAACACGAGGCCACCCGCCGTGGACAGCGCGCCGCCATTCGCCGGCCCCTCGCGCTCTACCCGCCACACCTCGCGCTGCCTGACGGGATCCCACGCGATGAGCTGGCCCCGCGCGCTGGCCAGCGTCTCCTCCGCCGCTTCGATCGCCATGAAATTGGGTCCGATGCCAAGGTTCATCGCCAAGGACCTGGGCGTGAAGTCCGCATCGCGAGAGTAGGTGAAGTTCTCCCCATGGATGGGAATGTAGACAAGGCCGGTCTCGGGGCTGAACGACATGGAGTGCCAGGTGTGGGCGCCGTTGGGGGGCTGCAGCGAGAGGAAGGGTCTCCCGGTCCTGTAGAAACGCGCATTCGGGGTTTCCACCGGCCGGCCGGTCTTCATGTCGACGTGGGTGGCCCAGCTGATGTCGGTGAACTTCTCGGCTGAAATCAGCGTGCCCGTCTTCGCGTCGAGCACGTAGAAGAATCCGTTCTTCGGCGCCTGCATCACCACCCGGCGCACCTGGCCGTCCAGGCGCAGGTCGGCCACGATGATCTGCTGGGTCGCGGTGTGGTCCCACGTCTCGCCCGGCGTCGTCTGGTAGTGCCAGACGTAGGAGCCGTCGTCGGGGTCGAGCGCGACGATGGAGGCGAGAAAGAGGTTGTCTCCCTTGCCCTGGCTGCGGATCAGGTGGTTCCAGGGCGAGCCGTTGCCGACGCCGACATACAGCAGGTCGAGCTCGGGATCGTAGGCCATCGAGTCCCACACGGTCCCGCCGCCGCCGAGGGACCACCATTCGCCGCTCCAGGTCTCCGCCGCCGTCTTCAAAATGGGGCTCTCGAAGCCGTCGGCGGGATTGCCCGGCACGGTATAGAAGCGCCACTCCAGTTTTCCGGTGGCAGCGTCGTAGGCAGAGACGTACCCCCGCACGCCGAACTCCGCGCCGCCGTTGCCGATGAGGACCTTGCCTTTGACGACCCTCGGCGCGCCGGTAATCGTGTACGGCTTCGTGCGGTCGATGGTGTTGACGTCCCACAGCTCCCGGCCCGTCGCCGCGTCGAGCGCGATGAGGCGACCGTCGAGGGAGCCCACGAAGACCTTGCCTTCCCACCCGGCCACGCCGCGATTGACGACGTCACAACAGGCGTGGACCGCCCATTCGCCCGGTACCTCCGGATCGTAGGCCCACAAAGCCTTGCCGGTGGCTGCGTCGTAGGCCTTCACCTTGCTCCACGCCGTGGAGACGTACAGAACCCCGTCGACGACCAGGGGCGTGGCCTCCTGACCCCGGCGAGTGTCGAGATCGGCGAACCACGCCAGGCCGAGCTTGCCGACGGTTCCTGTCGCGATCTGACCAAGTGGACTGAACCGTTGCTCGCCGTACGTTCGCCCGTGGGACATCCACTGGCCGGGCTCGGCGTCGGCCGCCGTGAGACGAACGGCGTTGACTGCGGCGGGCCCCGTCGCGGCCAATCCTGCGGCCGCGGGTTCGCGGGACGAGCTGCAGCCGACCGCCGCAAGAGCGGTCACCACGAAGCCGAACGCTAACGCGCGTTGGACCATGTCGGTCTCCCTCCGGTCATGCTGGCGGTCTCAACAGGAGAAGCTTTCCATCAGGCGACCACCTGGCGAGATGTACATCAAAACCTGCTAACGCAGCTCGATCACGTCGTGCGAGGAGGTGTGAATTTCCATCTTCGGATCCTGGCCCGCGCCCGCGGCCGCAGCGGATGTGATCATCCTATTGACGGGCGACGCCGTGGCGTCAAGATTCGGTGAGGCCTTCTCGCGTCGGTCGCGGGCGCGTTCGGCACACCTCCGGCCGACCCCTCGCCAAACAATGGACGCGTGGAGGTAACTACTCAGGTAGCCCCACCACGGCGCGACCGTTGACAGAAGATGTAGCTTCGCCCCCCCCGAGCGCAACAGAAGAGTTTTTCGCTGGACTCGAACGGGGCGCCTGTCGTACCGTATGGACCATGACAGGCGTCATGGTCATGCAGGGGCGCGAGGTGAGCGGCGGATCGAGGTAGACCAGATCGACGCTCTCGTCGGCCACGTGCCGGCGGAGCACGTCGAGGTTGTCGCCGTAGTAGAGCAGGTTTATGGGTCAGGCTTTCACCGGTCGGCCGCCGACGAGCGGCGCGGACCGCGGCGGCCAGGGCTTGCCTGTGTGATGGGCGTTCCGTAGGCGCTCCAGCTCGCGCGTCAAGGCATCACGCACCAGGCCGGCCAGCGTCAGGCGGACCGGCGGACCGGACAACGTGACGACGGCGTTTTTTGCATCCTCGACCAGCGCCGCTCCTTCTTTTTCGGCCAGTTTTGACGTGCCTGCCGAGTCCTGTGGGGCCTTGGCCCCACGTCGTCGCTTTCGCGAGACAAGCGCCAGATGGTCGACCTGGAGAGCGTGGTCAACCGCATTACCTGTTGGGCTCGCAGGAACCTAACAAAACCTAACATCGCAGCGGACGCTCAGCGGGCCTCAGAGCGGGCCAGGGCGCCCGGCCGCTCGGGCGCGACGTGTTGTTCCTCGTCCGGGCGGCCGTTCGTGCGTCCTGGGGCGATTCTGCGAGGCGGGCGGGCGTTCTCAGCGGCGCCCGCCGGTTTCTACCGTGTCAAAGGCAAGTAAATAGCTCGGATCGCTGGCGAGGGGCAGGGTTGGGCGCTCACGTCCGGCGCCCGGTCGCCTCGCAGAATCGTCGAGAAGCGGGAGCGTTTGTAATAGAAGGTCTCGCGGTGTTTCAGGAATCATCGCCGCGTGACATTACGGGAGGATTAACGGCGCATCGCGTCCCGGGGGCCCCGCCGTCGCGCGGCCCCCGGATTGCACTTCTCCGAAATGCTCAGAACACCCCGGCGTAGACAATGCAGATCGGACGGTCGTCCTTGCTCTTGTTGATCACGCAGACGTCATTCGCCTTGAGGGCGGCTTCGGTGGTGGCTGCGATGGTGTCTGCGCTCGGCAAAGTGGTGGAAGAGAAATGAGAGAGATAGAGGGCGCCCGTGCCGCCGACGTGGGGGGCGGCCATGGAGGTGCCAGACATCGTGGTGGTGCCACCACCCTTCTTCGTGGAGAGGATGCTGGCCCCGGGCGCCCAGATGTCCACGCAGGCGCCGTAATTGCTCCAGGATGTCTCGCTATCGGTCGTGTTGGTCGCGGCCGTCGTCATTACTCCGGCGTGTGTCCCGGCCCGCGCCGGCGAAGAGTTGCAGGCGTCGGCGCCGCTGTTGCCTGCCGCGACCGAGTAGAAGACGCCGCTTGTGGCGGAATTCGTGACCGCGAGATCAAGCGAGTCGTTGATACCGCCGCCGAGGCTCATGTTGGCGATGGCCGGTTTCACGGCGTTCGCCGTGACCCAGTCGACACCCTTGATGACGCCGGAGATGGTGCCGCTGCCCCCGCAGCCCAGGACCTTGACGCCGGTCTGGGGTAGTCCCGGGGCGGCTCCGACCACGTTGATAGCGTTGTCCCTAGCGCCCACAGTGCCCGCTACGTGCGTGCCGTGCCCGTGGCAGTCTTTGTTGACTCCTCCCGCGAAGTTGACGTGGTTGACGACGTTGAGGTCGGCGTGGGCGGTGTCGATGCCGGTATCGATGATGTAGGAATTCACGTTGCTGATGGCGCCCGAGCCGTTCCCGGCATTGGTGGAGCTGATGTCGGCGTCGATGCGATTGATGCCCCCGGGGAGGGTCTGCGCGGTCACCTGCATAATGCCATCCGGCTCCACGTGAGCCACGGAAGGATCGTTCTCGAAGTCGGCGATCTGACGTGCGGTCAGGCGGGCGGAGAACCCGCGAACGGCGGCGCTGTACACGTGGTCCGCCCGGAAGCCACGGGCCCGCTCCAACGCCTGCACGTAGCCGGCCACGCTGCGGTTGAGGTAGTTCCAGGCCGGCGGGTTGGCCTGCGCCCGGTCATCCGGCTGATATTCGCCTTGAAGGACTGCGCCCTCTTCAAAAATCACGATCGTGGGGAAAGTCGCTTCCGGCCGCTGGGCTTGGATGCCGACCCAGGAGAGTGCCACAAGTAGACATGCCGTTCGTCCGACTAGCGATAACTTTCTCATTGTCCGACCTCATTCTAAGGGGCGGGATGAGTATACCCGTCTTTAGGACGAATTGCCACATGCTAGAGTGGGCGGGCCATGCCCGTCACTGCCCCTCCGCTCCGGCTGCTCACCAGCGACGACATCCTGCAGGGGTTGCGCGCGTTACGTGACAAGCAGCCCGTCAATTACTGGGCGTTCTACTCCAGCCAGCTCGGCGGCGTCGTCACCGACCCCGCGTTGATGGTGATCCCCTTCGACGATCACATGGTGCATCGCGGTCACGGCATCTTCGACACCGCCAGCATCGTCGACGGGCGGATTTACGACCTCGACGCGCATCTCGATCGCTTCATCCGCTCGGCCGAGCGCTCGAACCTGAAGCTGCCCGCGACCCGGGAACAGATGCGCGACATCATCGTCCGGACGACGGCGGTGAGTGGGAAGCGGGATGGCGCCATCCGCTACTGGCTGTCGTCAGGGCCCGGCAGCCTCGAACTCAGTCCCGCGGCCGGTGCCGAGCCGGGTTTCTTCGTGATGATCTTCGCCGGCCTGTCGTATCCCGAGCGCTGGTACACCGAGGGCTTAAAGGTGATGACCACGACCTTCCCGATCAAGCCGTCGCTCTACGCGATCACGAAGAGCACCAACTACCTGCCCAACGTGCTGATGCAGATGGAGGCCAAGCAGGCCGGCCTCGACAACGGCGTGTTCATTGATGCGGCGGGGCATGTCGGCGAGAGCTCGAACATGAACGTGGCGTTTGTCACGCAGGACGGCGTGTTTCGCCATCCCAGGTTCGATCACATCCTGTCTGGCTGCACGTCGCTGCGTCTCTTGGACCTGGCGCCCCAACTCGTCGCGCGGGGGCTGATCGAAGGCGTGGAGGTCTGCAACGTCCCGGTGGCACAGGCCCGCGCGGCCCGCGAGATGATGTTGATCGGCAGTTCCATCAAGGTGGCGTCGATTGTGGAGTGGGACGGCGCGAAGATCGGCGATGGCCGGCCCGGTGCCGTTGCCAAGGCCCTACTAGCCCTGCTCGACACCGACATGCGCAGCGGGCGCGAGCGCTTGACCGACGTGCCATATTAACGGTCCGCCGTACGCGGCCGCGGGATGAGGTAAACTCCCCCTTGCGAGGCGCCGCCGCCCAGGTTGCGGAATCGTCTCACCATCGCCCGGGTGCGTCCGGGCAGCCAAGGGATTCCGCATGACCATCAACGAACGCACCATCGGCGATATCACCGTCCTCGACCTTCAGGGCAAGCTCACCATTGATGACGGCGTGACCCTGTTGCGCGACAAGGTCGCCAGCGTGGTGTTCCAGGGCCAGATCAAGGTGGTTCTGAACCTCGCCGGTGTTGGCTACATGGACAGTGGTGGCCTGGGCGAACTGGTCCGCTGCTCGATGGCGGCGCGCAAGGCGAACGGCGCCGTGAAGCTCGCCAACCTGACCACCCGCATCACCGATCTGCTCACGATCACCAAGCTGCTGACCGTGTTCGACACGTTCGACTCGGAAGAGCAGGCGCTGGCGAGTTTCTCTCAGTAAGTCACGCGCACCCGGTACTTGAGCACCGCCCGGCAAACGCCTCGGGGATGGTAGGATCTCCGCCACAGGAGTTTGCCCATGACCCGCCTTGCGACGTTGGTTGCCGCCCTTTTTCTGTTCGTGACCCTGGCCGACCCGCGGCCGTCGGCCCAGGCCGGCGCCGATGCCGCCCTGGTGGCCAGGGCCCGTGCCATTCACGAGCGCGTCATCACGCTCGACACCCACGTCGACATCAACCCGGACAACTTCACGCGGCAGAAGAACTACACGCAGCGGCTCGACACCCAGGTCAACCTGCCGAAGATGGTCGAAGGAGGCCTCGACGCCGCCTTCTTCATCGTCTACGTCGGCCAGGGGCCGCTGACGACCGAGGGCTACGACGGCGCCTATAAGCAGGCGGTGGCCATGTTCGAGGCGGTGCATCACCTGACGAAGGAGATCGCGCCTGGCCAGATCGAGTTGGCCCTCACGGCCGCCGACGTGCCGCGTATTGCCAAGTCGGGCAAGAAGGTCGCGCTGATCGGTATTGAGAACGCCTATTCGATCGGCACCGACATCACGCGCGTGAAGGAGTTCTACGATCGCGGCGGCCGCTACATGTCGCTGGCGCACAACGGACACAGCCAGTTGGCCGACTCGAACACCGGCGAGCGCGATGGCAAGTGGCTGCACAACGGCCTGAGCGAGTTGGGCAAGCAAGCCATTGCCGAGATGAACAAGTGGGGCATCATGGTCGACCTCTCGCACCCGTCGAAGGCGGCCAACATGCAGGCGATGGCGCTGTCGAAGGCGCCGGTCATCGCGTCGCACTCCGCGGCTCGCGCGCTCGCCGACCATAGCCGCAACATGGACGATGAGCAGTTACTGGCGCTGAAGAAGAACGGCGGCGTGATCCAGACGGTGGCGTTTGCCAGCTACGTGAAGATCAACAAGCCCGATTCGGCCGAGCGGGCGGCTGCCATTGCCGCGCTTCGCAAGGAGTCAGGCCTGCCCGAGCAGCGCACCCAGTACATTGCGCGCATGGTGGAAATCGACACGAAGACCCCAGGCGATCCGAGGGCCACGGTGGCTGACTTCGTCAACCAGATCGACTATCTGGTGAAGAAAATCGGCATCGACCACGCCGGCATCTCGTCCGACTTCGACGGCGGTGGCGGGGTGACCGGCTGGAACGGCGCCGAGGAAACGTTCAACGTCACGCTGGAGCTGGTGCGCCGCGGCTACACCGAAGAGCAGATCGGCAAGATCTGGAGCGGCAACCTGCTGCGGGTGATGGCCGATGTCGAGAAGGTGGCCAAGCAGATCCAATCGGGGCGCCACTAGGTGCATCCGGAGCTTCAAGAGGCGATCGACTTTCACGTCGCGGTGATCGCCGAAGGCAGCAAGGCGCTGGTTGGCTACGACACCGCCAAGGCGGTCGCCAACGTCGTCTTGCTGTCGGAGATCCCGACCACCTACGACAAGCGCTCCGAGCGCCAGGTCAACGCCGGCAACCTGTTGTTGCGCGGCGTACCTGGCGTGGGCAAGACCTTCTTCGGCGTGATTCTGGCGGCGATCAGCGACGCCAAGTTCGCGCGCATCCAGGGCCGCGCCGACCTGCAGCCGACCGAAGTGGTCGGCTTCCAGATGATCAACCCGTCTACCGGCGAGCTGGTGACGGAGTTTGGCCCCATGGCCTCAGCCGAGGTGATCCTGCTCGACGAGATCAACCGCATCCCGCTCAAGTCGCAAAGCGCATTTCTCGAGGCGCTGCAGGACCGCACCATCACGATCGGCAAGTCCACATACGAACTGCCGGCGTTCAGTTTCGCAATTGCGACCATGAACCCGGTGGAGCTGGGGCAGGGCACCTTTCCGCTGTCGGAAGCGGCCACGGACCGTTTTGCCGCCATGATCAACATCGGCTACCTGCCTCCCGAGGAGGAAGAGAAGCTGGTCAACTTCGACTTCAAGCAGGTGAAACTCAACCCGTTGCTGTCGAAGGATCGCATTGTGCAGTTGCGAGCGGTCATCAGCCAGGGCGTGTTCCTGCACGATCGGCTCGGCCGCTACATTCAGCGTCTGGTGGCGGCGACGCGGCCGTACAACGAGGACACCGACTGGCGGCACCATTCCGCATCGGACCTGGTGGAGCGCGGCGTCGACCTGGGCGCGTCGCCGCGCGCCATCATCTGCTGGAGCCGCCTGGCGAAGGTGTGGGCCTTGCTGCAGCACCGGCGCGCCGAGGTGTATCCAGAAGACATCCAGGAACTCGCGCCGTTCGTGCTCGGCCACCGCATCTGGTTGGGACCGCATGCGGCCGCACACGGGCTGACGGCCGAGGCCGTGATCCGCGACGTGATCGAACAGGTGCCGGTGCCATGAGGATCGCCCTCGCCGTCATGTTGGCAGTGCTGCTCCCCACTCCATCGCGCGCGCAGGAGGTGGATCCGATCCGTTGCTGGTGGCAATCGAGCGCCGGCGCGATCACCATCGGCGAGTCGTTCAACGTCGTGCTGACGTGCGCGGTGATCGAGACTGAATCGATGCAGGTCGTCGCGGACGAGTCGCGGCTCGGGGTCGCGTCCATCCAGATGTCACCGTTCGAGATTCTTGGCGGCTCGCATCCGGCCGATGCCCATCGGCTGCAGCGGCGGTACTTTCAGTATCACTATCAGTTGCGTTTGATCGGCACCGATGCCATCGGCCACGACGTCAACGTGCCCGCGCTGGCGATCCCGTACCGCGTGCACAGCCGCGTCGGCGCCGCGGCCGCGCTCGAGGGACGCGACCTCACCTACCTGATGCCGGCGCTGCCGATCAAGGTGCTGTCGCTGGTGCCGGCCGCGGCCGCCGATATTCGCGACGGCTCCGACGCCAGCCTCGGCGCGGTCGAGTCGCTGCGCTTCCGCGGCAGCCTGTTCCAGATCCTCGCGATTGCGCTTGGCGCGGTCGCGGCCGTGATGGCGGTGATGGCTCTGGTGCCGTTGGCCCG
>JBCKZH010000002.1:0-81469 GCA_038919385.1 Vicinamibacterales bacterium
GTGCTTGCCGGGCGCGTAGAGGTGCATGCCGTGGCGCGGCGTCACGGCCACGGTGATCGACAGCCGTTCACCCGGCGCGGCCGTGGTGTCGCTGATGGACGCTGTCAGCGTGAGATGTGGCGTCGACGCTTGCGCACCGCCCCCACCGACCGCAGCCCCAAGGGTCTTCAGGATCGTCGCCGTTGTGTAACGCTCTTGGTAGGCATCCTCAAAGAACCGAGACACCACCACGCCCTTTCGGTCGACGATGAACGTGCCCGGGTGCGGAATGCCGTAGGTCGTCGACTTGGAGTCAGCCGTCTGGTTCAGCAGGCCATATCGCTTGATGATGGCCGACCCGGCGTCGGCGATCATCGGAAAGGTGATAGCGCGCGAGGCGGCGAACTTCTTGAGCGTGTCAGGGCTGTCGTAGCTGATCGCGACGAGCCCGAGTCCCTGTTTGGTGACGTCGGCGTAGCGGCCTTGCAGCTCCACGAGCTGCGTTTTGCAATACGGTCACCAGTCGGCGGAGCGGAAGAACACCAGCATCGCGCCTTTGGGGCCCATTGCTGACGCCAGCGTGTGCGACTGGCCGAACTGGTCGACGCCGGTAAACGACGGCACGGTGGCCCCGACCTGGGGTCCCAGTTTCGAAGTGTCGACGACGGCCGGTGCCTGAGCGGCCGCCAACGCGATGGCGCTGGTCGCCAGCGCCGCCGCGAGTAAGGGTCGTATCGTCATGTGCTTTCGATGCTCCAAGAATGGAAAGGATACCGCTATCGGGTCTGACCCAACAACATGGTTGCCGGATACTGCGCATACCAGCCGAACCAGAACGCCCGCTGTGCCACGAAGCGGGGCAGGGTTATGGTGCCGTCGGCCAGCGTCAGTGATGCCTCGGTCCTTGTCCACGTGCGCCCGGCGGTATCAACCAGGGCACCCGACGTCGCCTGGGACGCGAACGACACGGGATGCTGGCCGAGCGCGTACACGCGGTTCGCCCCCTGTCGCGACGTGATGACCAGCAGTCGGCGCCCCGCGGCCTCGAAGTGAAACACCGGATTTGTTTTCAGGAACTCCGCCACGATCGCGACTGGCGTCGCCTCGCCACCGATCGCGGGCCTGACCCGCATGACGAGCACTTCGGCCTTGTTCTTCAGGCGTCGATCGGTCTTTGAGACTTCGAAGTACAGATCGTCCTTCGAAAAATAATCACGATAGGCGGCGCCCTCGGCGTAGTCGCGCTTGTGCCCAGTGTCCAGTGATAGCACCGTGGTATCCGGGTGTTCAGCCCGCCACTCGCCCCAGGTCGTGGTGACCGCCGGGTGCGAGGTCATCTGCAGACCCGTGTCGACCAGTGGCCCCACCACGGGCTTGCCCTCGAGCGTCGACCACAGGCTCATCGTCTCCTCGTCGAACATCAGCTTGTTGGATCGATACAACAACCCGCTCGTGCCAAAGCGGCGCCGCCGGCCGCCGACGCTGCTGTCGTAGGGAATCACGCTGCCGCAGAGCGTACAGTAGACAACCGTGAGGTTGACGCCGCCGACGGTATCGATTGCCATCTCGTGCCACGCCAGCACGCGCTTGGGGTACGCCCGGGCCTCGCCGTTCACCACGATGCCGAACACGATGTTGCCGTCGCGCAGGTAGCGCGCCTCGCCGGCCCTCAGCACCTTTGGATCATAAAGCGGCGGAATGCCGTTGACGACCACACCGCCCCAGTCGATTTCGTCGAGCCGGATCAGCACTCTCGCGTCGGGCCGAAAGAACTGCCGCATGCGCGGGTCAATGCCGCCGTAGACCATGCCCTTGAACTGCGTGTACTCGGGATGCGGCTGGTACGGCAGGCTCCACATCCACTCCCGCCAGCCGCGCAGGTAGACGTCGAAACGTTTGCCGGTCTGCCGCTCGAGAAAGGTGATCAGGCGGGCGCGGATTACCGACTCCCTTGGCACCGGACCTTGACCGGCCGCCGACAGCTCCGAATCGAGGGCGCGCGAATCAAACTCGCTGTCTTCGTCCGGCGTTCCGGTCCCGGCGAAGCCGGCGCCCGCGCTTTGGCCGGCGACCGGGGCCACGCGGCGTGGTGCGGGGCGGAGCAACCGGGCCATGTCGATGATCATCGGCGTATACGAATCGCGCCACTGTTTCGACAGCGCGTCGAGGGCCGGGCGGGCCACCCGATCGTCGGCCAATAGCGCCGCGAAGAAGAGATCGAGCGGCGGGGCCGGGGCACGGTCCTGCGTGATGGCCGCAGCGGTCGCGCCAACGACAAGGATCGCCGACAGCCCACGGCGAATGCCGCCGTTCATGCACCAACCGCCTGGCGCCGGCGCATCCACCACACCAATAGCGGAGTGCCCGCGACTGCGGCGATCAGGGGCAGGACGACGATCGGTCCGGCGTGCCAGATCAGCAGATGCATGGCATCGGTCTTGGGGCACGTCACCTCCACGCCAAGGGCGCCCACGCCCGCCGCCGCCAGCGCGGCGAACGTGACGGCGCGGCGGGTCTCGACCGATGCGCCGCGTCCCACCATCAGCAGCAACGCCGCGCTCGGCACCGCCGCGATCGTCATCGCCTTGGCGACGCATCCCCAGCCGAAGTCGATCGTCCACGCCGCGGGCGATCGATCGACGGCGGACGCGAGTTCCACCAACAGCCACGCGACCCAGCCGCCGACGGCGGCGATCGGTGCGACCTGACGCGCGCGCGCGAGCCGTTCTCCGGGAATCGCGAGCAGTAATGCCGCGCCGCTCGCGAGGGCGGTCGCCAACGCCAGGAAGACGGTGTGCGCCTGAAAGTCGAGCGTGGTGGCCGCGTGAGCCAGGTCCGGTCGCAGGCCGAAGACTGCGGCCGCCACGCTGCCGGCCACGACCACGATTGCGCCCCAGGCCCAGGCCCGAACATTCGGCGCAGGAAGGGGCGAGACGGGCTTGAGATCGCGGATCAGTGTTGAGACGACTTCGTCAGTTGTCATACCCGGCTCCTGCCAGCAGGCGTTTCAGTGCCGCGTAGCCGCGATGCGCGATCACCTTCACGTTCGATTCGCTCAGTCCCGTTTCCTTGGCCACCTGCTTCACGGTTAACTCGGCCAGCTTGAGGCGTTCGATCACCAGGCGCTGTGCGGGCGCCAACTGCCGCATCGCTTGTGCGAGGTCGGCCTGCGCGATCGTGTCGGCTTCTGGCGACTGCGACCACACCACCGGGGGAACGACGTCCATCGGCTCCTCCCACACGCCGATCCGCTTATGCACGCGAATGGCGTCCACGAGTCGGCTCTGCATCACTGCATAGAACCACGGAGCGAATGGGCGTTCGGGATTCCAGGTGTGCCGCGCACGATGGATCGAAAACAGCACATCCTGCACCACATCCTCTCCCCAGGGCACCGACCCTACACGCCGGCGGACGTAGAGCGCCACGACCGCCTGCAACGCGCGCAACAGCGCGTCGTAGGCAGCGCAATCTCCGTTCTGGCTGGCGACCATCAGGAGCGTCAGCTCATGTTCCTGAGCTGGGGTCATTCCCCTCATTGGACTCCTACGGCGAGCAGGCCGGTTCGGTTACACCCAGACGTTGTAACCGCATCGGCTCTTGGCCCGTAGAACCTTACATGACGGCCCGAGCCACAGCTTGCCGCCATCACCCGGTTCTAAGCGGTGGTTCTGATTTCTGTTTCAAGTCCGCTTAACCCTCTGGAGCCTACATGTCTCGGACAATTTCACTCAGTATTATCGCCGCCATGCTCATTCCCACTAACGACGCCTTCCTCGGGCTCAGCGGACTGGTGCTGCCGTCGGGATTCGAGCCGGTCGTGGCGGACCTTCTGGCCTACGACAGCGGTACCGAGATCAACGACGAACGCTGCGCGTCGATCCCTGGCCCGAACTTCACCGAGTGTGGTGGACCCGGCGCTGGCGGCCGACAAGGCCGCGGGGAAGGCGCGGTGACGGTTCACAACGGCATGCACGGAGTTGGCGATATGAACCGTCCCTTGCGCGACTGGCGCGGACCGGTGGCCCGCGTCACAGTACAGCGCGTACAGTAGTACGTATATGACACTTCCATACGCCCGTCGTCTCGCCGTGGTGGCCCTGTCACTGTCGCTGACGAGTGTCGTGGCCGGTGTGTCGTGTGGTGGTTCCGGTGACGCGGGGAGTGGCACGCCTACCTCGCCTTCGTCACCGGGCTCCGCCATTCGAACCGATGCGGCTCTGTTCGCGTTGGTGACACAGACTGACGCATTCGGCCGGTACACGGCGTTTCCCAACGCCGACGAGTTCACGACCGGGCGCCTCAATGGCTCCGAAGCCCATCGCCCGGTGATTCGCGTCAGCCTCAATGCCACCGCGGCCGGCGCCCTTCAGAACGGCCGCCTGCCGCCGGGCGGGACGTTCCCGGATGGGTCGATCGTGTTCAAGGAGATCAAGTCGTCAGCCACCGCGCCGGCAACTCTGTATGCTGTGATGGTGAAAGACCGCGCCAACAGCCTGGCGGGGAACGGATGGCTGTGGGCTGAATACGGCCCGACCGGTTCGGTCATCATCTCGATCTCAAACCGCGGTAGCGCCTGCACGAGTTGCCATTTGCGTGAGCAGGGCCCTGGCAACGATCTCGTGCGTACGTTTGAGAGGCAGCGATGAGGATATTCCACGAAATGTTGGCGATGGTGGTGGCGTTCGCCGGCGCGACCGTGGTGTCGGCGATGACCAGCCGCGACGCCGGCGCAGAGCGCCAGGCATCCAAGGTGCCGGTGTTGGCCGAGCTGTTCACTTCGGAAGGCTGCTCGAGCTGCCCACCGGCGGATGACCTGCTGCGGCAACTGCTTCGCGATCAGCCGGTGCCGGGCGTCGAAGTGGTCGCGATCGGCGAACACGTCGACTATTGGAACCGCCTGGGCTGGCACGATCCGTTCTCGTCGCCGCAGTTCAGCGATCGCCAGGGCCAGTACGCCCGCGCGTTCGGCAACGGCCAGATCTACACGCCGCAACTGGTGGTCGATGGCAGCATTGAGGTGATCGGTAACGATGGCGCCGCAGTCCGCAAGGCCTTGGCCAAGGCTGCGAACTCACCACGTGCCAGGATTACGGTATCGCCCTGGGGGGTCGAGGCCGGCAAGATATCGGTCAACGTGGTTGTGATCGACCTGCCGGCCGCGCTGGCAACCGGCGCCACCTTCGATGTCATGGTTGCCATCGTCGAGGACGGCCTGGAGACGGCGGTCACACGTGGCGAGAACGCCCGCAAGCAGCTTCACCACGACGCGGTCGCCCGAGTGTTGACGTCGATCGGCAGTCTGTTGCCGGGCCGCGGTGGCGGCGAGTTCAGCAGGACGCTCGCGGTGACCAGCGTGGCCGACATGAGCCACGCGCGAGTCATCGCCTTTCTGCAGGACCGCCAGTCACGCCGCGTTGCGGGGGTCGCTACGGCGCGGGTTCCGTGACGCTGTCACGGGCCAGCCTGGTGGTGTCGAACTTGAAGAAAATGTTTCCCACGATGTTTCGCGCGGCTCCGGTACTTGTGTCGAGCTCATCCCATCAGTGACCGTCCCACACGGCGGTGGGCGCCGTCTTGTTCGAGCCGTCGTGGCGCATCGCGGACCTCCTCCGTGGCTGACGTGGTCGCTGGTCGTACTCTGCGTCGGAGCGCAGTGGCCGTCGGCGACCCTCGTCGAGGCCGTCGCCGGCGGTACCGTGGACGGTGTGGTCACGATCGTGACGGCGTCGTCGCGGCGACTGACCTCGCCAGGTGCGTACCCAGACCGGACGGTCACCGTGGGAACCGCGAGCGGCGGGTCTGAGCTGGCAAACGTGATCGTGTTTGCCGATCTGGTCACGTCGGTCCCACCGACACCAACGCGATTGGCGATCCGCCAGGTCAACGAGGTGTTCGTGCCTCACGTCGCGGCCGTCACAACCGGCTCGACGGTGGACTTTCCGAACGACGATATCGTCTTTCACAACGTGTTCTCGCTGTCGCGGGCCGCCACCTTCGACCTCGGACGGTATCCACGTGGCGAATCGAAGATGCGGCGCTTCGATCGGCCCGGCATCGTGAAGGTCTTCTGTCACTTCCACTCGCACATGTCGGCGCTGGTGCGTGTGTTCGCCCATCCCTACTTCGCGCGTCCCGACGCTGCCGGGCGCTTCGTCATCACCGGCGTGCCCACTGGCCGCCACCGTATCGTGGCCTGGCACGAACGCGTCGGCGAGGTCTCGCACGAGTCTGTTGTCAGCGACGGCGGCCGAGTGTCGCTGTCTTTCTTTTTGCCTCTCGCCGACACGCCATGAGCTCCGACGTGCCGCATCGCTCACGGCCCCTCCCTCTGTTCACGAGGATCCTGGGTATTACCTTCGCGGTCATCGCCCTGGTGCTGACCGCGGCGTTCCTGATGCTTTCCTGGCAGGCGCGTGAGCGCCTGACTCAAAGCGTGGTGAGCGGCCTTGAACTGAGCCAGCGCCGATTCGGCGAGAGCGAAGCGCGTCGGAAGCGCGACCGCCTCGCGCAAGCCGCTGTCGTCGTTGAACTGCCGACGCTCAAGGCCGCGGTGGACACTTATCAGTCCGAACGCCGCGCCGGCGAACCAGGCGAACAGCTTGAAGCCACGGTCGCCAGCGAGCTGGCGAAGGTCCAGCGTGCCCTGGGCGTTGCGGCACTCAGCGTCACCGATGCGCGCGGACGCATCATCGCTGCCGTCGGTCCACTGGCAGCCGACTGGCCGCGGGGCGCCACGATCGCCCCTCGTGCGTGGACGGGCGCCGATCCAGTCGAGACCGCGATCGACCGAGGGTCGCGCGTCTACCTCACTACAGTCGTTCCGCTGGTGCTCGGGATGGAAGTCGTCGGCGAGGTCCTGCTGGCCTCGCCCCTTGACGAGGCGTACGCGCGCGCTGGCCATGGAGGCCGGCACCGACGTAGTCGTACTCCTCGGTAGCCGCGTGCTCAGCGGGACGTCGTCGACGCCGCTCGGCAACGCCATCGCCGCGGCCGCACGACCCGAGGCCGCCACTCTCAGAACGGGCGACGACGAGTTCGTGGTGCGACGGCTCGCCACAGTGGACGATGCCACCGTGTATGCGGTCGGCTCGGTCGGCATCGCCGCACGTGCGGCCGTCGCCGGCATGGCCTGGATGCTCGGCCTGATCAGCGTCGGTAGCCTGCTGCTGGCGGCAGCGGGTAGTGCATGGCTCGCGCGCACGTTGAGTCGCCCGATCGCCGATCTCACCGCCAATCTGGCACGGATGGCGCACGAGCACCGGTTCGACGACGTGCTCACGCCGGCCGGCGCCAGTCGGGAGTTGGACCAGCTGACCGAGGCCTTTGACGCGCTGCGCCAAAGCGTCAGGGCTGCCGAAACGGAAGCAGAGACCTCGTACCTGGGCGTGATTGGCTCGCTGGCCACAGCCCTTGACGCCCGCGATCGCTACACCGCCGGCCACTCCGAGAGGGTCGCGACGCTGGCGGTTGCGATCGGGCAAGGGCTGGGCCTGGCCGATCGCGAGCTCGACATGCTGCGCCTGGGGGCCCTGCTCCACGACATTGGCAAGATCGGCGTGCCTGACGCGGTCCTCAGAAAGGCCGGTCGCCTCACCGACGAAGAGTTCGCGCAGATCCAACTCCATCCGACAATTGGCGCCAGGATTCTGGCACCGCTGCGCCTGCCGGCTGAAGTAATCGCCGTGGTGGAATTGCACCACGAGCGGCCGGATGGACAGG
Organism: Vicinamibacterales bacterium; assembly: GCA_038919385.1. Classification (GTDB taxonomy): domain Bacteria; phylum Acidobacteriota; class Vicinamibacteria; order Vicinamibacterales; family UBA2999; genus 12-FULL-67-14b. The sequence continues at coordinate 7,702 of JBCKZH010000002.1, forward strand.
GCTATCCCCACGGGCTGTCCGACGAACGGATCCCACGACTCGCCGCCATCGTCCACGGTGCTGACGCGTTCGACGCCATCACGAGCGCCCGCTCCTATCGGCCCGGCCGTCCTGTTGCGGAGGCGCTTGACGAATTGAGGCGCCACGCCGGTACCGGCTTCAATCTCGCGGTGGTGCAGGTGATTACCGCGTTGCCGCTGTCGGCGCTCGAGGCCGCCACCGGCTCCGGGTCCGCGCTTGATGCCGGCCCTGGCGGCCGGCCTGCCGAAATCGTGCCCTTTCGGGCGCTGGCCGCCAGCGCCACGCGTCGGTCCCGGGGACGATGAACAGGGCCGGCACGGTCACGGCGTCGGCTCTGGTGTTGCTATTGCTCGCAACCGCGGCGGGAGCACAGGACGACCCGTCAACCAGTGGCCCGACCCGGCGACTCGCCGTTGACACGGTCACCGGCTACCAGGATTTTCTCGCTGAGGACTCCACCTGGCCGATCCAGTTCGTGGTCGATGCCTTCGTTGCCGTGGAACTGGCTCCTGGTTGGCAGGTGTCTGTGCGACCGGTCCTGTGGCGAGTCCAAGGCGAGTGGGAAACATTGCTCGACCAGGCGTCGATCCGTTATGAGACGCGCCGCCGTGCCAACTGGCGCGTTGAGGTCGGCAAGTTCCCCGCGCCGATCGGATTGGGCCTGACTGAGAACCGTGCGGGCAACAACGCCTCGGTGCTCTGGTGTCATCGGCCGTACTACTCGTCGGTGCCTTCGATCGGCGCCGGCTTGCCGCCGGTATCCCTCATTTCCGCCGTCTACCCGTTCGGAGCGCAGGTGGCGGCGTCAGGCACCAGGTGGGATGCGCGCGCAGCGCTTGTCGATCGCGGGCCCGTGGAGTACTGGAAGACGGGCGCCGGTGCGGCCCGAGGGCCGAACGGCATCGTCGGCGCCGGCATCACGCCACGCCAAGGGTTCCGGATCGGCGCGGCCGGCGCCTGGGGTCGGTACGCGAACGCCACGCCTGACCGAACGGCGTTGGGCTATACGACCATCAACGCCGAGACCGAATTCGCGTTCGGCTATTCGCGGCTGAGCGGGGAGTGGGTGCGCAGTCGCTTCGACGCCCCGGAGGGCTCACGGACGTTCGAGGGGTGGACCGCTCAGGCGCAGCAGACCGTGACACCGAGGGTCTTCCTGCACAGCCGTGTGACGACGGTCCGCTCGCCGGCCGGTGCCGAGTTGCCGGCCGTCGCCACCGTTCGCCGCTCTTTGTCCGTCGACTCGACGTTTGGCTACCGTGTCGATCCAGAACTGACCGTGCGCGTGGGACATGCCGCGATCCGCGCGTTCGGAAGGCCGCGCCTCGACCACCAGCTGGGGGTGTCAGTCATCTGGACGCGACGGTGGTGGTGACCGCGCCGGGTCGTTCTCATCGCGAATGCTCCATCTCGGTGGCGGGTTTGAAGGTCAACGCCACGCCGTTGATGCAGTAACGAAGACCCGTGGGCCGCGGACCGTCGTCGAAGACATGGCCCTGGCGGCGTGTGACGAATGTCGCGTGGTGAGGGTAGGATACGCCTGTGAAGGGCACGGACTTCGACGAACTCGCGTTCTTTCGCGCGATCGTGATCAGCGGCGCTCGAGCCTTGCTCATCGGCCGGCGAGCCCTCGTCGTGCTCGGGCTGCCGGTGCTCACCGCCGACTACGATTTCTGGCTGCACAGCGACGATATCGAGGCGTTCAACGAGGCCGCCAGCGCCTTCGACCTTCAGCCGTCGTTCGATGCCGGCACCGCCCGGCGCCGTGGCCGCTACGTGCTGGAGAACGACGAACGCGTCGATGTCCTGGTCGCGCGGTCGGTGCCGACCGTCGAGGGGCAGTCGGTAACCTTCGACGAGCTGTGGGCCGCGCGTGAGCTGGTGCCGCTGACCGATGATGTGTCTGTCGCGTTGCCGAGCGTTGCTGGCCTGATCCTGACGAAGCGTTTCGCGACCAGGCCCAAGGACGCCGAAGACATCCGACTGCTGGAAGTGCTCCGCACGGAGCGTGAACGATGAGCCAAGGTCTCTCGGACGCGGCGAGGGCACAAATTGACGCGCTAAGCGAACGCCGCCTCTCTGCCGCGGAAGTGCGCGCCTACCTCGCGACGCCGATGTCAGAGGCTGAACGTGCCGAGATTGTCGACCTCGCGCGGTGGTTTCAACAGCGCTACCCAACTGGAGCCGAACGGCTGGCCTACGTGCGGCGGGCGTACGCGCGCTGGGCGCGACGAGGCTGATCCTGGCGTGACTCCGGGCGCAGGCGCTAAACGGCCCACACGATCGGTGGAACGTTCTGGCAACGACTGCATCAACATGGTTCAGCCTGCGCAGCACGAGAGCTGGTTGACATCCGTCGTAAAGGTTTGCGCCGCAAGCTTGAGACCCTCGCCCATGGTCAAGTAAGGGAAGAGCTGGTCCGCGAGATCGTGAACAGTCATTCGGGCGCGGATCGCCAGCGCGGCCACCAGGCCGAGTGCGGCGCCGTAGAGCAGATGGCCGATCAACGAGCCGCCGGCGGCCATCATGCCGCCCATCGCGCTGCTGAACAGGCCGCCGAGCATTGCGTGTTTGAGTGTCGGATGTGTGTGCATGGCTATTGCTCCTGGTGATTGGTGCCGACGGATCCGGGCGACAGACGCCGCCAGATCAAGTGGTCGAGTGAGATTGCGCCCGGGCCGCGGGTCAGCAGGAACACGAGAATCGAGGCCCATGTCAGGTGCTCGACCCAGGCCTGCGGGTAGACGAACGTCTGGATGACCAGGATCATCGCGAGAAACGGCAGAGTTGCCACACGCGTCGCCAGACCGACGACCAGCAGGGTCGAGAATGTGAGTTCGAGGTATGGCACCCGATTCGTGGTCACGTGGCGCGACAGGTATTGCGGGAACGCCTCGCCGTATTCCGCGAGGCATGGGACCACCGGCGGCTGCTCGCGGACGAAGGTCGCCGCGGCTCTCTCAACTGCCTCCGATCCCATCAGCCACGCGGTGGCCTTGAACCGGCCCATGAGCGCAGCCACCAGGCTCGCCCGGTAGTGGCGCTGGTGAATGGCGAGACGTCGCCCGGCGTCGCCGCCGCCCGCGACGAGGGCCCCCATGCCGTTGGCATCACCCTTGACGACAGCGTCCCGCATCTGCTGCTGGACCTCAGCGAGTGAGGGCATGTGCCGACTCCCTGCTTGAGCGTGCGTCGCGCGATCTGGTCGGCCCGTGCCGCCTTCTCCAGCAGTGTCCCAAGCGACGGGATCTCGTTGTCCCACTCGATCAGGGTCGGTGTCGCACCGAAGCGGGCCACAGCGTGCGTGTACAAGTCCCACGCCGCCTCGGCGACCCTCGTGCTGTGGGTGTCGATGAGCACATCGTGTCCCGGCTGCGATTCATCTTCTTCCGCCGTAAACCCGCCCAGATGGAGCTCCCGCACGGCGTGTGCGGGCAGTCCCTCGAGATAAGCCACCGCGTCGTAGCCCATGTTGTGAGCACTCAGGCAGACGTTACTGACGTCACACAGCAGCTGGCACCCGCAGCGATCCACCAGCTCGCTTAGGAACTGCACCTCGGTCATCGTTGACCCGGTGAAACCCAGGTAGCCCGACGGGTTCTCCAGCAGGAACGGACGACCCAGGCCGTCCTGCACCTCCTGAAGGTGGCGGATCACGACGGCCAGCGTCTCCGCGGTGTACGGCAGCGGCAACAGGTCGTATTAGCGGCCTCCCCGGGTCAACATAAGGGCCGCTTCTCAGACCCAGTGCCCATGAACCAGCCACAGCGCAACGGCGTGTCGCGCTGGGTTCCCTGTGCACCGGCGGTTATGCGCTGGCCAAGGCCGGCTTGCTGGACAAGTACAAGGCGGTGATCCACTGGGAGAACCTGTCGGCGCTGCGCGAAGAGTTTCCACGCGTCTCCTTCTCCGAGCAGCTGTTCGTGATCGATCGGGACCGTTACACGTGCAGCGGCGGCGTGGCGCCGTTGGACCTGATGCTCAACATCATCAAGAACGACCTGGGGCGCGACATCGCGCCGATGATCTCCGAGCAGTTCATCCTGGACCGCATCCGCAACGAACATGACCGCCAGCATGTGCCGCTGCAGGCGCGGGTCGGCCTGTTCCACGAAAACCTGATCGAGGCCGCCGCGCTGATGCAGGCCAACATCGAAGAGCCGCTGTCGCTGGACGAGATCGCCCACCTGGTGGGCGTGTCGCGGCGCCAGATCGAACGCCTGTTCAAGCGCTACGTCGGCCAGGTGCCGACCCGGTATTACCTGGACATGCGGCTGCGCCGCGCCCGCGAGTTGCTGCTGCAAACCTCGATGTCCGTCATGGAAATCGCCGTCGCCTGCGGCTTCCAATCGCCACCGCATTTCTCCAAGTGCTACCGCAGCCTGTTCGGCCAATCGCCCAGCGCCGAGCGGCAGAGCAGCCGGCAGGGCACGGTGGCGGGCGGGTCGGCGAAGGTGGCGCAGCTGCAGGCGGCTTAACGGAACGGCGGGTCGGCGGGCGACGTTCCTGCCAGGGCGCAGACCGCGCAAAGCAAGGCCTTGTTCGGCCGATCCGAAACCAACCGGCCGGGCTGCCACGCTGTTCCCGACCCACGCGCAAAATGGTCCGGCGTTGGCCTGCTTCCTGTCCCTGAGGGCGACCATCGACGAGCATTTCTGTCAGGTCGGGGATGTGGAGAGGCTGATGCAACGACGTTCCATTCTTTCCATCGCAGGCATTGCCGCGCTCGGCGCCGCAATGCCGCTGTTGGCACAACCGGCCAAGGTTTGGCAGGTCGGCGTTCTGTCGAACAATCCACGTCCTGCCAACGGTGCTGCCCCAGAGGCGCTGCGGCAAGCGCTGGCTGCACTTGGGTACGTCGAAGGGACCAATATTGCCTATGCGAACCGCTGGACGGACTTTGACAGCAGCCGACTCCCTGCGTTGGCTGCCGAGCTGGTTGGCCTGAAGGTCGATCTGATTGTGGCCCTGGGCAGCCCTGCCGTTGAGGACACCAAGAAAGCCACCGCAACGATTCCCATCGTCATCGCGGGCGCCGGCGATGCGGTGGGCGTGGGCCTGATTGCGAGCCTGGCCCGCCCGGGCGGCAATGTCACCGGCATCACCGATCTGGGAACCGAACTCAGTGCAAAGCGTCTTGAATTGCTCAAGGAGATGGTGCCCAAGGCCTTGCGCGTCGCCATGATCTGGAATTCGGAGGACCGCTCGATGACGTTGCGCTACCGGGAGACCGAGCGTGCGGCGCGGCTGCCGCGCATTGTCGTCCAGCCGCTCGGTGTACGCGCACCGGATGACTTCGAGGCGGCGTTCTCGGCGATGAAGCGGGACTGCCCGGATGCGCTTTTCATGGTATCGGACGCGCTCACCACGCTGAACCGGAAACGAGTCCTTGAGTTTGCAACGACCAACCGTATTCCGGCCACGTACGAACGCGGCGACTTGGTGAAGGACGGCGGGCTGATGTCGTACGGAGCGGACGTGAATGACAATTTTCGGCGCGTGGCGTTCTATGTGGACAAGATTCTCAAGGGTGCAAAGCCGGCAGATCTGCCGGTTGAGCAGCCAACCCGGTTCTACCTGCGCATCAACCTCAAGACTGCCAAGGTGCTCGGGCTGACCATCCCGCAGACGCTGTTGCTGCGCGCCGATCAGGTGATCGAATGAATCCGGTCACTCCAAAGCATCACCCATCGGCTGCGGCCGGTTCACGGCAACAGTTGAAAAGCCTTGCGCGACTTCAACCGGTAGGCGGAAAAGCCGCGCCGGTCCAATGTGAACACCGCATCGCATCCGATTTCTTCTCCAAGCGCGACCAGCGTGGCATCGGCATAGTCCATCGGCACGTCGCGATACTTTTCCATCAGCGCGGCAACGCGCAGGAGACTGGTGTGCGACGCCGGAACCAGGACGAACGCCCCGCGCAACATGAACTCAAGGCACTGCTTTTGCGCCTGCCAGCGCGGCCCCACCAGATGCAGGGTCTCGGTCATCACCGCCTCGGTGGTGACGATGCCGCCGCTCCAGCCTTCGAGCACCGCCACGCAGTCGGCGTGCCGGCGCTCGCTGCGATCCACCAGCGCGACGAACGCGCCGGTGTCGAGCAACAAGTTACGCGCCACGGCGCAAGCGGGCGGTCAAATGTTCGCGGTGCCGCTGGCCCAGATCGGGCACGCCGCTTTGCACCGTGCCGAGCAGGTCGCGCACGCGTTCGATCGGACGGGTCACGGCAGGCTCGGCATCGAGAAATTGGTCCAGGGCAAGGCGCACCACGTCCGAGCGCTTGCGCTTCAAGCGCTTGGCCGAGCGCTCCAGTTTGCCGGCCAGCGCTGCGGGTAGCCGCAGCGTCAATTGGGATTCCATCGGTGCTCTCCGGGTGTTTACAGGTGCGAGTGCCTTGTATTGCAATGCCTTGCAATGGGTTGCGCATGGCGAAGCCGAGGCAACTCAATGCGCCGACGCCGAATTCTCCTCGCCGCCTGCGCCGGTGTGCCCGCCCTTCGTGGGCCGCGCATCAGCGTACTTGGCAATCAAGGGGCAACGGCATAAGATGACGGAGGAGGTGCTTGCCCATCGAAGTCGTTTGTTGCAAGAAGCATATCCATCGTTTGTCAATGCGCCTCCGACGAAGAGTGTGTCATGTTCACAAGGAGATTCAAATGCCAAAGTATCTGCTTCAGGTCAACTATGTCGGTGACGGGGTCAAGGGACTGCTGAAGGAGGGCGGCACGAGCCGCCGCGTTGCTGCAGAGCGTGCCATCAAATCCCTCGGTGGCAGTCTTGAATCCTTTTACTTTGCCTTTGGCGACACCGATGCCTTTGTCATTGGCGAGGCACCGGATCATGCAAGCATGGCGGCGCTGGCCTTGACGGTCACTGCCAGTGGCGCCGCCACGGTCAAGACGACCGTGCTGATGACTCCGGAAGAGGTCGACGCGGCGGCGAAGAAGACGCCCGTTTATCGGCCCCCTGGGCAGTAACGCCCGGGGACGTTCTGGCTGACTTGCGGCGTGCATGATTTTTAATCTTGTCGCGCATGAGCCAGAGGCATGTCGCCTGACGACAACCCAGGGTCGCTAATCTGCCTGCGACGCCCCTGAGGGGACCGTACGATTCCCCGGGTACTTTCGCCCTGCTCGGACCACGACCGTGGGCCGGCCTGGCCAGACCCCGACGATAGGCCGTATTAGCGGCCTCCCCGGGTCAACATAAGGGCCGCTTCTCAGACCCAGTGCCCATGAACCAGCCACAGGGCACATCAACGCAGGGCCCATTATGACGTGCGACGCCTTGGCGTCAAGATCGGTGAGGCCTTCTCGCTTCGGTCGCGCGAGCGTTCGGCACAGCTCCGGCCGACCCCATCGCCAAACAATGGACGCGTGGAGTAGGTATGCAGCGCGACCGGTTCGGTTCAGCAGGCGCTCGGCTGGCGATCGTCGTCGCCGTCGAGCGGCAACGGCGGGGCGCGCGCGGGGCGCATCACCGGCACCTCGTCCGGCAGGCCCAGATGACGCAGGATGCGCAGGATCACGGCCGTCTCTCGAATCAGCGCCACCAACGTCAGACGGCCTGGGCAGCGCGGACAGGCCAGGACATCAAACCCGAAACTTCGCTGCATCAGGTCCGCCCACCCACGATTGCGTGACCGCACACTGTCAGGGCCCCTGTCGTCGGCGCACGCCGCCGCCTCGGTCTCCCCCTTCGCTCCACCGGCGACGGACACCGGGGAGACAATGCCTTTCCGCCATGCGGCCCGCGGCGCCAACACCCCGTGGTACAGCACCAGATTGATCCGCGGGCGCGGTGTCAGGGCCGCAAGGCGCTCCAACAACTCCACCGGGTCGAACACCAAGCCGGGGTCCCCGCCGCGCGTTTCCTGCGCGGTGGGGTGGAGGTGGGTCGTCCCGTCGGTCCACCGCCGGCGCAGTTCCAGCACGGCCTTGCCATCGGGCGTCAATTGCAGCCGATCCTGTCCGACCGGCGGACGCAGGGCATACCGGCACAACCGTTCCAGGCGGTCGCGAGCGCCAGCCGGTGCGACAATTCCCGCGTGGAGATCGAACCCATGCTGGCGGGCGTGCCACCGGCCGAGTGGCGGCGGGTCAGGAACGTCGATGGCATCGCCCCATCGGCGCACCGGCACGCCCGCGCGCACGCCGAGGGCCGCGACGCCCCGCACGGAGGCGGCCGCAAGGCCCGCCAGGGTCGGCGCCTCTTCGGCGTACCGATCCGGCGCGTCGAACCCTTCGCTGCCATCTGAAACGCTACGCCGGGCCAGTAACTTCTCGATGCGCCGCTCAATGGTGGTGAGCAGCAAGGTGAGGTCGTCTGCGCCCATCGGCTCCACCGGACAAAATCGCACGACGCCCGCGCCATCGGGGGCGAACACGCCGTCCATCACGAGCGCGTGAATGTGCACGTTCAGATTCAGCGCCGCACCGCCGGGGTCCCCGCTGCGCGGACTGTGCGCAGTGGGGTGGGAAGCGCTGGACGATGGCCACGGCACCACCGCGGCCGTCGGCCCCGTCACGGCCACGGGCATGGCGGCGGAGCCAGCCGAGCACGGCGCGCACGTAGACGGCCACGAGCGCTCGACAGAGCTCGTGATCCCACGCCAGCACGTACCGAATGCGCGGCGGCAGACTCAGTACCCACTCCACCCCACCGCGCAGAGTCCGCGCGGCGGGGACCCCGGCCTGCCGGACCGGCACTGCAGGGAAGATGTGATCGACCAGGTGAGCCGCCCGATCGGTCATGCGGCGGCCACCGCAACTGGGGCATATCCGCGGCCCTTGCACGAGAACGGGACCAGCCGATCGAGACGGCAGCTGGAGCACCGGAACCTCGCGAAGCCCGCCGCCAGACAGCCGCACGCCAGGAAGTCGCGAAACTCCTGCTCCACAAAGCGCGGCAAGCCCTGGCCATCGCGCATGCCGGCGGCCTGGACACGAAAGGTTTCGAAGTGATCGCGCACCAGTTGATGCAGGGCACCCTGCTCGGGCTGGCGCGGCCGATAGACGGCGGAGGCGGTGGCCACGCCGCCAAGAGGCGCAAGGGCCGTGCCTGACGAGTCACCCCTGTAGCGTCAACGACTTGCGTGGTGGCCCCGCCCCGGTGATCGCAGCAACTGCGTTCACAGGCATGAGGATGCGGCGCAGTATCTGCTACGCCGGCCGCGTTACGTGGCCGGCGCCGGGGTCGGCGACTATCGCTTCGCGAGCATCGTGCAGGGGGCGTGCGCGCACGCAGCGCACGTTGAGGCGGCACGCCGCTACGCTGCGGTCCCCGCCCACGGCTTGATCCTTCGCAAGGCGCTGGCGAGCCCCTTCGCCGCCACCTCGCTGTCGTAGGCCGCCTGCGCTCGAAGCCAATAGCCGTTTGACAGACGGAAAAACCGGCAGAGCCTCAGATCGGTGTCGGCCGTAATCGCGCGCCTGCCCGATACAATCTCGCCGATGCGCTGGGCGGGCACACCAATCTCCTTGGCCACACGGTACTGCGTGAGTTCCATCGGGATCAGGAACTCCTCGATCAGCAGCTCGCCTGGTGTCACGGGCTTCAGTGGTGCCATGAGCGTTCTCCCCTAGCCTAGGCTAACCCTCGACGGCCACTCCGAGGCCATCGGCGATCCGATTTACGAACGCAAAGTAGCTGACAATCGCACACGCGTCGTGAATGGCGCGGTCCGTGTAGCCGGCGGCGCGCAGCGACGCAATGTGGCTCGCAGTCACGGCCCTCGGGGTCTTGGTCAGCACGTCGGCGTAGGTCAGCAGTGCCTGTTCGGCGGCGCTGAGGTGGGGCGAGACGACGTCGGATTGTAGGTGGTTGAGCAGTGCGTCCTGATCACCAGCGGCGATGCCGTCTTTCGTGAGAATGGCACGGAGTCCCGCCCCGTGATGGTGCAGTCAATAGTGGCACTGGTTCAGGGCGGACACCCGGACGCCGAGCAGCTCGCGCTCGCGGCGGGACAACGGTCCGGCGCGATGCATCAACTGCTTATACAGCTCGTAATGCTGTCGCATCACGGCGGGATGAACAGCGTGAATCTGGATGATGTTGTCGGGGTCCGCCACCCGATCCTCTGGCGCCAGCATCTCAGGCCGTAGGTACGGAATGAAGGCCATCAGTCTCTCCGCGCCGGCGCGCGCTGGCCGCGCCGCATCAACGCTTCCAGTCCTTCGGGCGATCGGGCCACGTGGCCGGTCAGGTTCTCTCGCCCTTGTGGCGTAATCAAAATCACATCCTCGGTGAAAACGGCGACCTGGAGGTCGTGGTTGTAATACCAGGGTTCGACGGTGATGACCATGCCGGGCGCCAGCGGCTCGTCATCGAGTGACGGGTCACCGGACGACAGCCCAAGGTGGTGGCCGAAGAATAGTCCGGTTTGCATGTATGCGCGCGCCGCCTCGGGAACGGCGCTCAACCCAGCACGCTGCGCCTCCCGCAGGGTCACGCCCGGCCTCAGGGCAGCGATCAGGGCGTCGGACACCCCGACCTCCATCGTGAGAATGGCACGTTGCTCCGGCGTGAACCTGCCAGAGACCGGAAATGTCCGGCCAGTGTCGCTGACGTAGCCGTCGAGTTCGCATCCCACGTCGAAGATCACCAGCTCGCCGTTCTTCATGTGCCGATTGCGGCGATCGTAGTGGGTCGCCAGAATGCGCCACGGCCACAGCGAGTTGGGACCCGACTTGATGATCGACGCAAACGCCCACCGTCAGATCCTAACCTGTCAGGCGTGGACATGGTGCGGCGCAGCCTCGAAGCCGACGACGAACCTTCACAGGCCGCCGTGGCGCTCTTGGTCGAGTCTGAAAAACGAGCAGCGTAACTATCTATCCATGAGGGGAATCTGCTTCGGTGGCTGGATTTGTTCGATCACTTTACGAACGACACGACGGTTGCTGATTTGGCCGGATTCACTGATGAAGGATTCGACGAATAGCATGACTTTCAAGAGATCGCCCTTGGCGAAGGATCGTTCTCGCCGCTGAACTTCACCGAAGAACTCTTCGTCCTCGATGTCAGCGTAGAAGTTTCTATCGCCATCAGAAAACGTCCACGTCAGACGCTCGTCGAATGACGGCTTGACAATCTGGATGACAGTCTCAAACTCGCCACCGGTTACGCGAGTTTCCTGAGGCTCTGTGACACTAAAGGCTGGCAGCTCGGCCTTTGTTACCCGTTCAATCACCGCACCACCAATTGATTCCTTTGTTTCGAATGATTCGATTCCTTGCCGTTCCACGGGGGCTACGATTTCCTTGGCCGCATTTCGAACAGCTTGATCGTTGTACAGCTTCGCCACTTCTGGCGAAACTTCGATGTATTCGACCTCGATCTTATGGGTCACGGTTAGGTCGATCACGACCTCGATCCGAACATTGCCATCTTGGAGAGTCGTTACAGACTTCGGCTTCCGCCCCTTGAGCCACTTGATAAGGCCAAGGACTGATACGCCAGCCCCGCTAGCGAAGCCAAGAAGCGCGAGCAGGTTGATGGCGGCAGTAACGTTGTCCGACAGCAGAAGGGTCTTGGCCTGCTGGATGACCGTGTGGACCAACTCCAGGTCAATACCAAACGAACCAGGCTTGAAGCCAGTTCGAACATTGACTTGAACTGTCGCCTTGTTCCCGTTTAAGACCTTATTCGCTCGGTCACAAAGCGTTCCGACTGCCATCAGGGCAGGCGCTAGATAGCGCACGTCCATCGTACCCTGTTCGAGCGCAGGTCCGTCGTATGCGATAGTCGCGTGGGCTTGGCTCACTGCGCTAGATTAGTACATTTACCAACGTCGAGCAACAAGGTTAAACGTATTCGTGACAGGTGGGTCAATTTTAACAGAAATTCGAAGGAGCCCACTACCCGACCGTCGGCCAGGCCGACCGTCACCGCTAGGCGCCAAACTGTCGCAGGTGGTGATCGAGGTGCCGCCATTGCAGGGCCTGCCATTCCGCGGTCGAGAGAGGGCCGAAGAACGGATGGGGCTGCGTCGTAAGGCCCGTCGGGCCGACGGTACCGAAGCGCTGCACCAGCATTCGCAGCGCGGCCTTTTCCTGCTCGAAGTTGCGGGCGTCGGTGATTCGGAACTCCGGCGCGGTGGGCATGCTGTGCTTCCACGGGGCGGCCCTCAGCAGCCGCCGCTTCGCCATCCTGCCGAACAGGAAACCAATCAGACTGCGCTTGAGTGGCAGTTCACCGAGCGCGACTCGCAGCGGCTGCTGGCAGTGCGCGAGCATTTGTGCGACCGACATCTTGCCCCACTGGCGCGGGGACTCTGGTTGCAGACGGTCCAGGCGCGCCAGCATGGCGTCGAGGCCCTGCGGATCGAACAGTGAGTCAGCCATGCCTGAAGGTTGACAGCCGCCAGCCACGCCGTCAACTCAATCGAGCCGCCGCGTCACCGGACGGTTCGGAAGAACGCGCGCACGTCGTCCACGAACAATTGCGGTTGCTCGAACGCGGCGAAATGGCCGCCGCGTGGCATCACCGTCCAGCGCGTGATGTTGTAGCGTGCTTCGAGCCACCGGCGCGGCGACCAGATGATCTCCTTCGGAAAGTCGGCGCACGCCGTCGGCACCTCGACACGGCGCGGGCCGCCGGTCACGGGTGCGGCGTGGCGGCTTTCGTAGTAGATGCGCGCCGATGACGCCGCCGTCTGCGTCGCCCAGTACAGCGTGATGTTGGTCAGCAGCTCGTCCTTCGTGAAGATCGTCTCGGGGTTCCCGCCGCAGTCGCACCACGTCCGGAACTTCTCGACGATCCAGGCGGCCAGCCCGATCGGCGAATCGTTCAGCGCGATCCCGATCGTCTGCGGTTTCGTCCCCTGAATCTGCTGATAGCCGGTTTCCTCCGCCTGGAATGCCTGCCGCACCTTGAGGCGTTCCTTCTCGGCGTCGGACAGGCCGGCGTTCGGGTCGCCGCCGGCCGGCGCCGCGCCGGTGCACATGTTGAGGTGCAGCCCCGCGACGTGCGACGCGTCGTTGAGTGCGATCTGCGTGCCGATGATCGCGCCCCAGTCGCCGCCTTGCACGCCGTAGCGCTGATAGCCGAGGCGCGCCATTAGCTTCGCCTTGATGGCGCCGATGCGGGCGGGGTCGTAGCCTGGTCCGCGCGGCTTCTCCGAGAACGCGAAACCGGGGATCGATGGAATGACGACGTCGAAGGCGTCGTCGGAGCGGCCGCCGTGGGCCGCCGGATCGGTCAGCGGGCCGATGATCTTGGCGAATTCGACGAACGATCCGGGCCAGCCGTGCGTGATCAGCAGCGGCAACGCGTTGGGCTGCCGCGACCGCCGGTGGATGAAATGGATGGACAGACCGTCGATGGTGGTCGTGAACTGTTCGAAGCGGTTCAAGGCGCGCTCCTGCGCGCGCCAGTCGAATCGGTCGCGCCAGTACGTCACCAGCTGCTTGAGATACGCGACGTCGGTGCCGTAGGTCCAGGCGTCCGTCCCGCCGTCACCCGGCAGCGCGTCCGGAATTCGCGGGTTCTTGAGACGGGCCTTGAGGTCAGCCAGCACCGCGTCTGGCACGCGGATGGTGAACGGGCGGATCGCAGTGTCGGCGCCCGCCGTCGACTGCGCGCCGCCGACCGCCGGCACCGCGGCGAGGAGGCCGGCGAGGACAATCCTTCGCGCGTAGCTGGACATGGAACCGATCTATATCAGCCAGGGCCGCAGTTCTTCCAGCAACATCTCAATCACATCGTCGTCGGTCAGCTGCACCAGCGGGTTGCTGCCCTTGATGGATCGATCCGACTGGATGATGCGGCTGCCACGCACGCGCGTGATGGTGACGAGGGGCTGGGGCGGGTCCGCCGTCGTGTCAAGCTCCATCTCGATGCTGTCGTCGCGCTGCCGCTCGGACTGCAGCCGCACGCCGCCGGCGGGCGTCATCACCTCGAAGTGCAGGCCCTCGGACTTGAGGATGTTCGCGAACATCTTGAACACCGGGATCGCGGCGCCCTCGAGGAAGGTCTCGTAGGCCGTGGTCGCCTCGGCCACGCGGCCGCGGCGCTCGGCCTGATCCCGTCGCGCCTGCTCGATGGCGGTCTTCACACGTTTCCGGACAAGAGCCACATCAGCCATTAAGTGATCTTACTGCCTTCGGGGCTTGCGACCTGCGACCTGCGGCTTGCGGCTTGAAGGACAGGGCGCAAGCCCCAAGCCGCAGGCCGCAAGCCGCAAGTCGCAAGCCGATCAGATGACCCGGTTGTCGCGAAGGGCGGCAATTTCGGTTGGCGAGTAGCCCAGCTCTGCCAGGACCGTGTCGGTGTGCTGCCCGAGTACGGGAGGCGCCGATCGCAGGCTGGCGGGTGTCTCCGAGAGCTTGATTGGCGCGCCGATCACGCGGGTGGCGCCGATGGTCGGGTGCATCAACGTCTGCACCATCTCGCGCGCGGCCAACTGCGGGTCGTTCAGCATCTGGCCAATGTCGCGGACTTCGCCATTCGGCACGCCGGCGGCGTTCAGCCGCGCGATCCACTCCGCGTTGGTCGCCGTGCGGAAGACGCGGTCGATCGGCGGCCGCATCTCGTCGTAGTTCGCGATGCGATCCTTGTTGGTGGCGAAGCGCGGGTTGGCAGACAGCTCGGGCAGTCCTGCCGCCGGGCAGAAGCGCTTCCAGATCTCGTCGTTGCCCACGGCGATCACGATCTCGCCATCCGCGGTCGTGAACGTTTCGTAGGGCGCGATGGTGGCGTGGCGGTTGCCCTTGCGCTGCGGCGTGGCTCCAGTGGCGAACCAGTTGGCCGCCTGGTAGGTGAGCAGTGCTGCCGTGGTGTCGAGCATGCCGATATCCACGCGCTGCCCGTGGCCCGACCGCTCGCGCGCCAGCAGGGCCGCGGTGATCCCTTGCGCGCAGTAGAGGCCCGACACCATGTCGGTGATCGCCACGCCCAGTCGATAGCCGGGGCGATCGGCATCGCCGGTGACGCTCATCAGCCCGCCTTCGGCCTGCATCACGGCGTCGTATCCGGCCTCATCGCGGCGCGGACCGGTTTGGCCGTAGCCGGAAATCGAGGCATAGACGAGCCGCGGGAATCGCGCGTGTACCGCCTCCCAGCCGAAGCCGGCGCGTTCGAGCGTGCCGGGACGGAAGTTCTCGACCAGCACATCGGCCTGCGCGATCAATTTTCCGAGCACCTCGACTCCCGCCGCCGGCTTGTAGTCGAGCGTGACGCTCTCTTTGTTGCGGTTGATGCTCAGGAAGTACGCGCTCTCGGCGCCCACAAACGGCGGGCCCCAATGGCGCGTGTCGTCGCCTTTCCCGGGCTGTTCCACCTTGATGATGCGGGCGCCGAGGTCGCCGAGCACCATCGTGCAGTACGGCCCCGATAACACCCGGGTGAGATCCAGAACGGTAAAGCCGGCAAGTGGTCCGGGCATTCAGATCTCTCGAAGACGCTGTGAGATGCGCGCCAGGTCGCTCAGCAGCGCATAAGCGGTTTGCGTCAGGCCGCCGGAACGTTGGACGATACCGACCTGGCCGAGCAGGTCGGTGTTGAGATAGAGCGCGTTCTCGAGATCCTCGAGGTTGGCGAGCGGATCGCCGCGGTCGAGCACCTCCGGCTCCACGCGCGCGCGAACCTTGCCGCCCTGCCGCGTGGCCGAGGCGACCAGCCTGATGCGCTTGTTGCGCGACATCGCATCGCGCACGTCGAGCCCGGTGACGTCGCGAATGCCCGTGCGCGCCACGTGGTGGGGCGTCATGGCGCTGCCCATCAGCACGTTCACCAGCGCCGCGGTCTTGGCGGCGGCATCCCAGCCATCGACATCGAGCGAGGGGTCGGCTTCGGCGATGCCGCGCGCCTGCATCGCGGCGACCGCGAGGTCGAACTCCTTGCCGCGTTCGAGTTCCGAGAGGATGAAGTTGCAGGTGCTGTTGATCACGCCGCGGAAGCCGTCAATCACGATGGCCGGCATGGTTTCGCGAACCAGGTTGAAGACCGGCACCCCGTCCATCACCGCGCCTTCGAAGAAGAAGATGCGGTCCACCGACTCGGCGAGGGCCTCGAGCTCGTGATACGCGAATGCCGCCGGGCCCTTGTTGGCGGTAACGACGTGGGCCCGTCCCTCGAGCGCGGCGCGCACATGCGACACGGCCGGCTCGCCGCGATCGATGTCCAGCACCGTCGTCTCGATGCACACCAGCCGTCCGTCGCCCGCTTCATCAGCCATGGCATCGGCCACCTGGCGAATCACGTCGATGCCGCTGTGCTCGCGCGGCTCCGCGTCGAGGCGATCCAGCGACTGGCTCGCCTCGACGGTAGCCATGGCGCGCGCCACGTTGATGCCCGCGAGGTCGATCACCGACCCGTGATGCTTGGTCGAAATACCCACGACCTTCCAGGTGAAGTCGAGGCGGTCGGCGGTTTCATCGAGCAGGCGCACAAAGCGCCGCGCGACGTTGCCGAACCCAATCAGGACGAGCGCCAGTTCGGGCGGGTTCATGCGAGCGCCGGCGCGCGTGGCGTGGTGGCGCCGGTGGGCAGCGCGGCGAGCACCGCCCGCAGCCGGTCCAGGCCCGTGCGGGTGTACTCAGGTGGCTCGCCGAACCCCAGGCGAAGGTAGCCGTCCATGCCGAAGTGATCGCCAGGCACGATCAGCACGCTCTGCTCCTCGCGAACACGGTTCGCCAGCTCGGTGGAATTGATCGCGTGGCCGTAGCGGACGTAGACGATCGCGCCGGCCTCTGGCGTGATCCACTCGAAGCCGCCGGCGCCGCGCAGCCAGCCTTCAATGAGCGGCAGGTTGGTCCGCAGGATGGTTCGCGTGCGCTCGAGCAGCCGCGCGCGGCGCGCGGGCGTCAGTGCCACTCGCGCCAGGCGATCGCTGAGCGCGCCCGGGGCAATCGTGACGTAGTCGTGGTACGACCAGAAGGCCGCCACCAGCGGCGGGGGAGCGACGATCCAGCCGATGCGCAGGCCCGGCAGTCCGTAGGCCTTCGACAGGCCGCTGGTGACGATCGCCCGATCCGACCGGCCCCACATCGACGCGGTCTCGTGCCCGTCGATCTCGGCGCCGCGATAAACCTCGTCCGACAGGATCCACGCGCCGTGCCGATCCGCGATGCGGGCGATGCCATCCAGGTCGCCGGCCGGGATCCGCGCGCCAGTGGGGTTGTTGGGGTTGCAGATGACGATCATCCGCGTCTTCGCGCTGACCAGCGCGTCGAGGGCGGCCAGGTCAACCCGCCAGCGTCCCGCCGCGCGATCCTCGATCAAGCGCCAGTCGCGAATGGTCGCGCCAAACGCCCGCGCCAGGCCCCACGTCTGCATGTAGTTGGGCACCAGCATCACCACTTCGTCGCCGGGCTCGATCAACCGGAAGGTGGTGATGAAGTTGGCCTCCGATCCGCCGTTGGTGACCTCAACGTGGTCAAGGCCGGCGCCGGGGTAAAGGGCCGCGATGGCTGACCGCAGCTCGATGGTCCCGTTGGACTGGGAGTAGACGAGCGGCTGATCCAGCAGGCCGTCCAGGCCCCCGGCATCCTCGATCAGCTCCCGGGGAGTGAGCGGACGGACGCCACTTTCCGACAGGTTGAACTCCACCTGGTTCTCGAAAGTCGATTGCATGCGTTCCATCGCGAATTGTTCGAGCTGCATGCCCGGCAGTTTATACTTTCTCTCGACGTTACGGATGCGCGACGACCCAATCCCGCGCTTTGTTCGCGTCCCGGCAGGTGAATTTGCCATGGGTTCGGACGAGGGTGCCGCCGACGAACGCCCCTCACATCCGGTCCATGTGGACGCGTTCTACGCCTCGATCCATCCCGTCACGGTCGAACAGTACGCGGAGTTCGCGCGGGAATCGGGCTACGGCGTGCCGGCGATCCGCGACCTGCCGCTGGTGGTCACGCCCGCGCACGAGGCGGGGTTCCGTGACCTCGCCGCGCCGTACGTGTGGCGTGGCGGTGATCCGCCGCGCGAGCGCGCGCGGCACCCCGTCACGCTGATCACCCATTCCGACGCGACGGCATACTGCCGCTGGCTGAGCGGGCGCATTGGCCGCCTGGTGCGGCTGCCGACCGAAGCGGAGTGGGAACGCGCGGCGCGTGGCGGTCGCGACGGCGCCCGTTACCCGTGGGGCGACGATGTGGATGCGTCGCGCGCGAACTTCCTGCCCGATCCGGCGCTGAAGCGGCATCGTGGCACGCGGCCGGTCGGCTGCTATTCGCCCAACGCCTTGCAGCTCTACGACATGGCGGGCAACGTGTGGCACTGGGTGGCGGACTGGTATCGCGCCGACGCCTACCGCAACGGCGAGAACCGCAATCCTCGCGGCCCCAGCAGCGGCACGCTGCGCGTGGTGCGGGGTGGCTCGTGGGTCACGCACGATGTCGATCAACTCCGCTGCGCTTATCGCCACAAGGTGCCGCCAGACACCTACGCCTACAGCATCGGCTTTCGTGTCGTCTATTCGGACGATGGGTCAAGCTAGGGCTCGGGTGCTTGGGTGCTGGAGTGCTGAGGTGCTCGGGTGCTGATGAGTTCGACCGCGACTGCCTGGTTCGCGTCTAATGGACTTGATGAAGCCACTCACGATCGCCCTTATGGCTCTGGTTGTTCTGACTACCACCGCCAATGCTCAGGTGACCGCACCAGAACCGCCCACGGTGGTGGTGTCAGGCGAAGGCGTTGTTACGGCCGTGCCCGATCAGGCGTGGATTCGGATTGGCGCCGAGAACCGTTCCAAGGTCTCGAAGGATGCCCAGGCGCGCAACGCCGAGGCGATGACCGCGGTGCAGCAGAAGATGACGGCGCTCGGCATTCCCAAGGACGCCGTGCGCACGCTCGCCATCGATCTGCAGATGGAATACGACTACGCCAACGGGCGGCAGACGCCGCGTGGCTACGTGGCGCGCAACACGATTGAGGTGCGGGTCGACGATTTCGCGAAGCTCGGCGACGTGCTGGATGCGGCCGTCGGATCCGGCGCGACCAATCTCCATGGCCTGCGCTTCGACGTGAAGCGCCGCGAGGCGCTCGAGCGCGAGGCCCTGCAACTGGCGGTGGTGAATGCGATGGGCCGCGCCGAGGCGCTGGCCTCAGGCGCGAAGCGCACCATCGATCGCGTGATTCGCATCGAGGAGTCGTCGGTCGGCCGCGGCGAGATGCCGGTGATGGCCATGCGCATGAAGGCCGAGGACGCGAGCACGCCGGTGGCGGCCGGAGAGTTGGAGATTCGCGCGCAGGTCAGACTGACGGCGTCGATCAAATAAGTGAACCTGCTCCTCTTTTACGGTTTGCGTAAATGTGAAGCAGGTTCACTTTTCCAGGCTCGCCCACAAGTACCAGGCCCTGAACATCAGGTAGATCTCCGCCGTCCACCGCCCGATGCCTTTCACGGCGACCAGTTGACGCATCACTTCCTCATCCGGATGCTTCTTCAGCCCCTTGAGGTCGAGACGCCCGTCGAGCACGTGCGCGGCGAGGTCCCGGATGAACGCGACCTTGGGCCGCGAAAAGCCGACGCCGCGTATCTGGTCGTCGGTCAGCGTCATCACACGCTCAGGGGTGGGCCGGCCGTGGGGTGGGAACAGGGCGCAGAAACGGCCGAAGATCGTCGCGGCCGCTTTTGTGGACAACTGCTGCGAGGCAATCGACATGGTGAGGGCCTCGAACGGCTCGCGGGGTGCAGCACTGTGCAGTCCGCATGGGCCGACGCGCTTGATGATGGCGCCCAGCTTCGGATCGGCCTTCATCAGGTGACGACGGGCGGCAGAGTAGTCAGGCTTCGACACGGATCAGGCAGATTATGTCCGCAAGCCGCAAGTCGCGGGCCTCA
Source organism: Vicinamibacterales bacterium (assembly GCA_038919385.1). Classification (GTDB taxonomy): domain Bacteria; phylum Acidobacteriota; class Vicinamibacteria; order Vicinamibacterales; family UBA2999; genus 12-FULL-67-14b. The sequence continues at coordinate 27,509 of JBCKZH010000002.1, forward strand.
AGCAATAGGCATTTGTAGTTAGAATTGAGACCGGTTAAGTCGGATATGGCGAGTCCCACCATCACGTCGAGCGTGAGTTTGTCGATCCTTGAGCTGGTCGGCGAGACGCCGCTCGTCCGCTTGCGCCGCATCGAGCGCGACCTGCCAGGGGTGGAGCTCTACGCCAAGGCGGAATGGAAGAACCCCGGCGGGTCGGTCAAGGATCGACCGGCGCTGCGCATGGTGCTGGAGGGGATCTCGGCGGGCCAGCTCGGAGTGGGCAAGACCATTCTCGACGCGACCTCTGGCAACACCGGCATTGCCTACGCGATGATTGGCGCCGCGCTCGGGTTCAAGGTCACGTTGTGCGTGCCCGAGAACGTGACGCCGGAGCGCAAGCGCATCCTGCGCGCATATGGGGCGGAGATGGTGTTCACGAATCCGCTCGAAGGTTCTGACGGCGCCATCCGCATGGCGCAGCAGATGAACGACGCGACGCCGGAGCGGTTCTTCTACGCCGATCAATACAACAACGACTTCAACTGGAAGGCGCACTACGACACGACCGGCCCGGAGATCATCCAGCAGGTCGGCGCGCGTCTCACCCACTTCGTGGCCGGGCTCGGCACCAGCGGCACGTTTGTCGGCACCGGCCGGCGGCTGCGTGAGTTCAATCCGGACATCGTGCTGGCCTCCGTGCAACCCGACTCGCCGCTGCACGGGATCGAGGGCCTGAAGCATATGGAGTCGGCGCTCGTACCCGGCATCTACGATCCGTTGCTGGCGGATGAGGATGTGCGGGTCGGCACCGAAGAGGCCTACGACATGACGCGGCGTCTGGCGCAAGAGGAAGGCCTGCTGGTGGGCATCTCGAGCGGCGCCAATCTGGTGGGCGCCCTCAAAGTGGCCCGTCCCGACTCGGTGGTGGTCGTCGTGTTTTGCGACGGCGGCGAGCGGTACTTGTCAGAGCGCTTTTGGGAGAATCCACCCGAAGGCGCCTCGATTTGCGGAACCAACTGATGGCCGGCCTGGTGTTCCAGCCGGCCGTCGACGCGGCCATTCGCGCGCATGGCCGGGAGACCTTTCCGCACGAATGCTGTGGCGCCCTCTTGGGCCGCGACGGCGTCGTGCACGAAGCGCACGGGTTGGCAAACACCACCGATCAAGGCCCGCGCCGGCGCTTTCTGGTGAGGCCCGACGATTACCGCGGCGCCGAGACACGGGCCCGCGAGACCGGGCTCGACCTGCTCGGCTTTTACCACTCACACCCCGACCACCCGGCGCGGCCCTCGCAGTACGACCTCGACCACGCGTGGCCGTCGTTCTCGTACGTGATCGTATCGGTCATGGCGGGCGAAGACAAACTGCTCACGTCGTGGCGGCTCAAGGAAGACCGCTCGGCTTTTGACGAAGAACCTGTAGGGATAACCGAATGATCAAGATTCTGATTCCGACGCCGCTGCGCCCGTTCACGGACAAGCTCGAGACCGTGGAAGTGGCAGGCGCAACGGTCGGCGAGTTGCTGCAGAACCTCACCACCAAGTACGCAGGCCTGAAGCAGCACCTCTACGCGGCCGACGGCAAGCTGCGCAGCTTCGTCAACGTGTATGTCAACGATGACGACATCCGCTACTTACAGAAGGGCCAGACGCCGGTGAAGGCCGGGGACACCGTGAGCATCATCCCGTCGGTCGCGGGCGGCAGTCCCGCGACAGTCGAGGCCCTGCCGGAATTGTCGGGCGATGAAATCAAGCGCTACAGCCGTCACCTGATCATGCCCGAGGTGGGCGTCGAGGGTCAGCGCAAGCTGAAAGCGGCCAAGGTGTTGTGCATCGGCGCCGGCGGCCTCGGCTCGCCCGCGGCCATGTACCTTGCCGCCGCCGGTGTCGGCACGATCGGCATCGTCGATTTCGACGTGGTGGACTTCAGCAACCTGCAGCGCCAGTTGCTTCACGGCACGCCTGATGTCGGCCGTCCGAAGCTCGATTCAGCGAGGGATCGGCTGAATGCGCTCAACCCCAATGTGCAGATCGAGACCTACGACACCGCGCTCAGTTCCGAGAATGCGATGAGGCTGTTGGCGCCATACGACGTGATTCTCGACGGCACCGATAATTTCCCGACGCGATACCTGGTGAACGACGCCTGTGTGCTGAGCGGCAAGCCCAATGCCTACGGCAGCATCTTCCGGTTCGAGGGGCAGGCGTCGGTGTTCGCGACCAAGGATGGTCCGTGCTACCGCTGCCTCTATCCCGAGCCACCGCCGCCAGGCCTGGTGCCCAGCTGCGCCGAAGGCGGGGTGTTCGGCGTGCTCCCTGGCATCATCGGCGTGATTCAGGCGACCGAGACGATCAAGTTGATTCTCGGCATCGGCGAGCCGCTGATTGGCCGCTTCATGATCTACGACGCGCTACGCATGCGCTTCCGCGAGTTGAAGCTGCGCAAGGATGCCGACTGCCCGGTGTGCGGCACGCACCCGACGGTCACCAAGCTGATCGACTATGAGCAGTTCTGCGGCGTGGCGCCGCACCAGGTCGAGGCCGCCAAGGCGCCGGTGACGGTCGCCGACGCGCTCACGTCCCGCGAACTGAAGACGGAACTCGACCGCGGCGACCAGCTCGTGATCCTCGACGTGCGGGAGCCCCAGGAGTACCAGATCAACAAGATTCCCGGCTCGGTTCTGATTCCACTCGGGGACCTGCCCAAGCGCTACGTCGAGCTGGACCCGAACGCCGCGATTGTGTCGCAATGCAAGTCGGGGATGCGCAGCGCGAAGGCACAGGAGTTCCTGCGCTCGAAAGGGTTTACGAACGTTCGGAACCTCACCGGCGGCATTCTCGGCTGGATTGATCAGGTCGATTCAAGCCAGCCCAAGTACTAACCAGGCCGCGCGTCAGGTGATCGAGGACGCGGGCGATGGTCGGGGATGGCCCTGAGCCGGCACTATAGTGTAGCCATGTCTCCCACACGCCGTGACGTGCTGACCGCCGCCATCGCCCTGTCGATTGCACCCCTCCAAGCCGGCGCCGGTTCTCAGGGCGCGGCCACACCGCCGCCCTCGCCGGCGCCGCCGCCGGTCGGCTTCGACCCGTGGCTCGAAGTCAACGCCGCGAATCTGGCGCACAACGTGAGCGAAGTGGCGCGCGTCGCGAAGGGCCAGCCGATTCTGGCCGTCGTCAAGAACAACGGCTACGGCTTAGGCGTCACGACCGTGGCCCGGCTGCTCGAGCCGATGCCGGTCGTCGACGGCTTCGCGGTGGTGAAGCTGCACGAGGCGCACGCGCTGCGTGACGCCGGCATTCGCAAGCCCATCCTGCTGATGGGGCCGCTACAGGAGAGCGAGCTCGCCGACGTCCACAAGCGCGGGATCACGCCGATGGTCTACACGCCGGTCGGTGCGTCGCTCGAGCGAGCCGCGGCCGCGAACGGCAGACCCTGTCCCATCCACATCAAGATCGACACGGGCATGGGACGCGTGGGCGTCCCCTACACGCAGGCGGAACCGCTGATCCGCGACCTGGCGAGTCGTAAGGGCGTGCGCATCGACGGCGTAATGATGGGTTTTACCGAGGACTTCGAGTTCGACCGCGAGCAACTGCGCCGCTTCGAGGCGCTCACCGGAAAACTCAGGGCCGACGGCGTCCCGATCGGCCGCCGCCACGCCGCATCGAGCTACACCTTCTTCCAGCATCCCGACGTCCGGCTCGACATGGTGCGACCGGGGCTGGCGCTCTGGGGTGTCTATCCCGAGCAGGCCTTCCGCTCGCAGGGAACACTCGACCTGAGGCCAGCGATGGCGCTTCGTGCCCGGGTGGCGTACGTCAAGAAGCTCGAGGCGGGGTCGAGCGCCGGCTATAACCGGGCCTTCATGGCTACCACGCCCACCTGAGTGGCGACTGTGCCGGTGGGCCACGCCGACGGCTGGCCCCGCGAGGCCGCCAAGGGCGCGACGGTGAAGATCCGAGGACGCGCCTTCCCGGTGGTCGCCTCGATCTCGGCCAGCCACACGATCGTGAACCTCGGCCCGGAGACGTCGGTCCAGGCCGGCGACATCGCGACGTGCTTCGACTGGGAGACCGGGTCACGTCCCGAGGACGTGGCGGCCGCCTGCGGCGCGTCGGTCTACGACCTCACGATGCACCTCGGTGGACACCTGACAAAACGAGTGGTCTAGCTGCCCTTGAACCGCACCTTGCCCCGTGTTCGACAGCTCGCGTGGGAGACCGTCGAAGAACCCGACGTGCAGCATCCCGATGGTCATGGGCTTGGGCGTATACGTATTTCGGACCAAAACGACTTGCGTGCAGTCCGAAAAATGTGTACAAATATCGGACGTGGGTGACCTGAAGCAACTCGTCGCCGATCGCATTACCAGCGGGGATCCAGCCCAGGTGTGGACACCCTTCGATTTCCTCGATCTGGGTAACCGCCACGCGGTGGACAAGGCCCTCCAGCGCCTAGTCCACACGGGTCGGCTCCGCCGGACCGACCGCGGGCTGTACGACACTCCCAGGGTTAACAGTCTGACGAAGCGCCCGGCCGTGGCCGACTATCGACAGATCGTCGACGCACTCGCGCGACGCGGCCAATTCCGCATGCTGGTCGATGGCTTGACCGCCGCGAACGACCTTGGTCTGACGACCGCCGTACCGGCGAAAGTGGTGATCCATACCGACGCGCGCCGACGAGCGATCCAACTCGATAAACTGACTATCGACTTCAAGCGGACGGCGCCAAGCAAGCTGTACTGGGCCGGTCGTCCTGCCATGCGCATTGTGCAAGCGCTCCATTGGCTCAAGGACACCCTGCCAAGCGACCGCGACCGCATCCTCAGCCGACTCGCCGTCATTCTCGCCGACCGCCGTCACGGGAAGAAACTGCGTGACGATCTTCGCGCGGGCCTGGCCACCCTGCCTGCATGGATGCAGAGTCTCGTGCGCGAGCTGCTCGATGTCGAACCTGACCGTTCAATCGCGTCGCGTGCGAATCAAAGCGCCCGTCAGCGTCGCCAGCGGCCCACCCGGCCTGTCGTGGCTGCGCGGCCATGATGAACCCGGCCTACAACCAGGTCATCGCCGCAAGCGATGCTGAACGGCTGGAAGTCTTCCTGGCCGCAGCCGGCCGCCTGGGTACGGCGGTCGAAAATATTTTGCACGGCCTGCGCACCTGGCACGACCGACGCGGGCAACTACGTCATGGTGGTCAACGCGTGTCGCGTCACTACTACGACATCGCCCGGCTGCTGCAATCACCACTGGGCGCAACGGCCGTGACAGACCGCGATCTTGCCATCGACTGCGCGCGGCACGCGCGAATGTTCTTCAATAGCCCCGACTTCGATCTGGACCACGCCGTCCCCGGAACGTTGACGCTGACACCGTCAGCCGCGATGTTGGAACCCCTTCAACGCGACTACGACGCGATGGCCGGCATGATTATGGGCGTCGCTCCACCTTTCGGCGATGTCATGGATGCGGTCGCGGCACTCGAGCGACAACTCAACGGAAGTGATGGCCCTCAAGCATGAGCCATGTCATCTCCTCGACAGCCGACAAATCCCGCATTCCCGTAATCGACCTGTTCGCTGGACCGGGTGGCCTTGGAGAGGGATTCAGTGCGCTTTGTGATGACCGCGATCGCCGCGTGTTCCGAGTGGCGTTGTCAATCGAGAAGGAGGCGCACGCGCACAAAACTCTTTTGTTGCGCGCCTTCTTCCGCCGGTTCACATCCTCGCAGGTTCCCGAGGACTATTACAGCCTGCTACGCGGCGAACTGACCCGTGAAGCCCTTTTCGGCAACCACAAGAAGTCGGCCGAGGCCGCCGGGTTGGAAGCGTGGCATGCGGAACTCGGAGTGACGCCAGATCACGACATCAAGAAGCAGGCCGTCTCGCCCGCAAACCGCGGGAACGACGTGAACACGTAGCGGTCGGCGTCCTGGGTGAGCAGTGCGGTGTGCGGAAACATGTACGGCACGCGTCGGTTCATCGCCAGCGGCGCGATGCGCACGGCGGCCGGTCCGCCCATGTTGAACAGGAGGAACACGCCGTCGTCGATTAGGGGCGCCTCGCGTTGGCCAGCGATTCGTCGGCTGCCGCGCCGCCGCTGCGCGGGCAGCCCCTGGCTTCGAGGCGACGACCGTGAATACCGCCGCGCGCGTTGACGTCGGGCAACAGTCGCGGCGCGCATGGCTACGGCGTCAGCCCCGGCTCGTACTCCCCGATGAACTCCATGATTGCCGAGGCTTCGACCATGTCTTTCGCGCGAAAGCGGATGGAGTGGGCGCTCGTCCGCTCGAACATCGGCAGGTAGGCGAGCACCTCGACGGGCCGATAGTGCTTGAAGCTCACGTCCACCGTCACGGGTCCGGCGGCGAGGCGATACGGCTTGAACGCCGCCCGCCGGGCCAGCGCCGCCTTGACCTGACGCCCGATCAGATCGGCGGACGCTTGCGGCGTGAGGGTGATCGCCGAATGAAAGCCCAGGCTCTTCTTGGTCTCGGCCGCCTCGATGTTGCCGATGACGGCCCGGACCTCCGCAATCGCCGCGTCGTCGCCCGACATCATCACCACCGGTACGTTGAAGTGCCCCGCGATGGCCGCGTTCCACGAGCCCTCGGTCATCTCGACGCCGTTAAGCGCCACACGCGTGAGGGTTGCGCTCGAAAACGTGTGGGCGCGCACGCCGGTGGTGCTGGTGGTAGAGGCGTGGTAGCCGATGAAGATCGCGGCGTCGAAGGTGGCGTCCACACCGGCCATCATCGTCAACGGCCGCGGCCACGAGCGCACGATGCGGATGTCCGGAGGGAACTGCTCGATCAGCAGGTTCTCGCCGTTGCCGTGGGAATCGGCCACCACGATCTCGGTAGCGCCCGCCTCCTTCGCGGCCGTGACCGCCGCCATCGCCTCGCGCGTCATGAACTCGCGAAAGCGGCCGTACTCGAACCCGGTGGGTCCGAGCTGATCGCCGGTCACGACGCCGGCCACGCCTTCCATGTCCACCGAGATGTGGACCTTGAGTTTCGGAGCCTGGGCCCCCGGGGACGCCGGCACGGTCGCCACGGCGGCGACGACGGCGAGCGTGAGGATCGAGCGATGCATGGAGACTCCTTTGTGAGGGCGAGGCGCTACGACGAGGCGCGTGGCGCCCGAATTCCGCGGCCGGGTCTGGCGGCGGTCACGGCCCCACCGTCCACCACGACCTGGCCGCCGACGATGACGAAGGGAATGCCCGCGGACGGGATGGTCGCGTCCTCGTAGGTGGCACGGTCGATCACGGAGGCGGGGTCAAAGATGGTCAGGTCCGCGTCGGCGCCGACCTTCACGCGGCCTTTGGCGGCCATCGCCGGGGCGCGGCGCTCGAGGCGCCGGGCGGGTTCGAGCGTCATCTTCCGCAGGGCCTCCATCAGCCCGATCGCCCGCTCCTCGCGCACGAAGCGGCCGAGCACCTTGGCGTAGGTGCCGGACGTGCGCGGGTGGCCGCGACCGTTCTCGATGAAGCCGTCGCTGGCAATCATCGACAGGGGGCTGGCGATGGCCACGCGGGTCTGGGCCTCGGACCGCCCGTGGATGATCACGGTGCCGCCGGCGGCGCGGGCTTTCTCAAACGTCTCGCGCGTGAGTCGTTCGCCGGTCGACACGAGCTGGTGCTGGGCGTAGCGCTCGGCGGGCCACGTCTTCCAGTCGTCGAAGAGCGCCGACTGGATCTCGGTCATGCCGGCGCCGTACGGGTACGCCTCGGTGGTCACGTCCTGCCCGGCCTCGCGGGCCGCCCGGATCATCGAGAGGAAGGCATCGATGTCGTCTCCACCCGACGAGTTCACGTGCACGAGGTGCAGCGCGGCGCCGGCCGAACGGGCGGCGGCGATGGTCTCCTGGAGGCCGTCCACCCCGCCCCGCATGTGGATGTGCGCCGAGGCGCCGCCGGCCGCGGCCACGAGGAACATGCGCTCGATCTCGCTCATCGGCGCGCCCGGCGTATAGGCGCTGCCGAAGCCGACGGCCACGGCGCCTTGCGCGAGCCCCTCGCGGAGAACGGCCTCCATCGCTGCCATCTGCCGATCGTCAGCGGCGCCGCTGCCGCCGATGCCGGCCGGCAGCAGGCCTCGGCCGGGGTCGCCGAGGACCTTCATGCGGGCGGGAATGTGCCCGACGGCGACGCCGTGATTCACGATCTGCCCACCCTCGCGCGCCGCGTACCACGCGGCCACGTCGCCGGTGCCCACCTCGAGTTCGAAGGCGGACGTGACGCCATCGCGCACCATCATCCGGTACGACTCTTCCTGCTGACCGTGCTCATGGAGGTCTACGAACCCGGGGGCCACGACGTGCCCCGTCGCATCGATCGCACGGGCGCCCGTCAGCGGCGCCTCCGAGACGGCCGCGATGCGACCGCCGCGAATGCCCACGTGGCGCACGCCGTCGAGGCCCGATTCGGGATCCATGACGCGCCCATTGGCGATCACCAGGTCGTAGTCGGGTGGCGGTGGGGGCGCGGGCGCACACGCGCCGGTTGCCGCGACGATCGTCAGCAGCAGCATCACTCCGGCCGATCGCCCATCACGCATCGTGGTTCCTCCCGGGTGCGCGCCGGCCGGAACGGCCGGGGCGCGCGTCATTCTACCCCGCCGTGACGACGATGACGCGGCGTGCCCGGCCCTACCGTTCGTACGGCCTCGACCAGTCTTCCCACATCAGATCGTCCACCCGTTCAAACTCGCGGACATTGGACGTGACCAGCGTGATCCCCCTCCGCACGGCCTGCCCGGCCAGCAACGCGTCGTAGGCGCCGACGGGTCGTCCCTCGCGCTCCAGCAACGCGCGCACTTCTCCCGCGGCCCTCCCGTCGGCCTCGTCAAACGGCAGGATGGAGATGGGGCCAGACAGAAAGGCCTGGACGCGCTCGGTGTTGTAGTCGCGCCGGGCGCTCTTGGCCACGTATAGATCACCGCAAGAGGGCAGTCGGCACCTTCGGCGCCGCCGGCTCTTCCTCCAGCGACTTCAACACGTCGCGCCACGAGAACTTCTTTCCCATGCCGCGCACGTAGTGGTCCATCCAAGCCATCTCGGCGACCGACTTGACGAGCTGGTTGCGCGGGTCCGGAATTCCGTGGGTGTTGCCGGGATACATGAAGAGCTCGGTCGGCACACCCAGCTGCTTCAGTGCCATGTGCAGCTCGACCGACTGCGGGCTCGGCACGCGCGGATCGCCCTCCACCACATGAATCATCGTCGGGGTCTTCGCGTTCTTGATGTACTTGAGCGGCGACTGGTTCCAATAGGCGTCGAAGTCGTCGTAGGGGAGTTTGCCGCCCAGGTAGAACTGGCGGTTGCGCTGCACGTCGCTTTGCGCGTACATCGAGATCCAGTTCATGGTGCCCGCGCCGGTGCTGATGGCCTTGAACCGGTCGGTGTGTGTCAGGATCCAGTTGGACCAGTGGCCGCCCGCGCTCCAGCCGAGCGCGCCCATGCGAGCCGGATCGGCGATGCCCTGCGCGATCAGATGGTCCACGCCCGCCATGATGTCGTCGTAGCCGGGCGCCATGTAGTTGCCGACGATGCCGGTCTTGAGCTTGTTGCCGTAGTTGGTGGAGCCGCGGTAGTTCGGCCGGAGCACCACATACCCGGCCCCGGCGTACACCTGCGAGCCGTAGCCGCCGTTGAACGACAGCACGTCGGCCGACGCCGGCCCGCCGTGAATGGCGACCATGAGCGGATACCGCTGACCGGCCTGGTAGCCGACGGGCCTGACGAGCACGCCGCCGACCATCGTGCCGTCCTTCGACTTCCATGCGATCTCTTCCTGCTGGCCGAGCGCGAATCCACGCACCTGCGGGTTTGGGTCGGTCAGCTGTCGCCACGTGGACCGCGTGCTGGCGTTGGCCACCTCGTCGACCGTGAAGATCGTCGGCGGCGTCGTGCCGTCGGAATAGTTGATGAGCAGCACACCCGTATCCGGGTCTTCGCTCATCGAGACGCTGGCCTTCTCTTCGGTGAGCGGCCGCGTCGTGTTGAACTTCACGTCGAGCGCCACCACCCGATCGGTGGCCCTGACGCCCTCGTTGAAGTAGATCGTGGCGCCGTCCTTCGACCAGAATCCCACGCTCACGTCGCCGTCGAACGACTCGCCGAGCTTGCGGAACGGCTTGCCTCGGTCGGCGACGGCGCGCACGTAGACGCGGGTATTGCTCATGCTGTAGGTCTGCATGTCGTCGGGGCCCGAGAAGGCCAGCCACTGGCTGTCGGGCGAGAAGCGGATGCCGCTCTCGCCGATCTCGGCGTTGCTCGTCAGCCGCTCGATGGCGCCGCTGCCGGTGTCGAGCAGATACAGGTCGCCGTAGATGTTCTCGGACGTGATCCCGCGCTGGTACCGATTCGGCGACAGCCCCCGGAACCCCACCCACTTGCCGTCTTTCGAAATCGTGAAGTCGTCCGCCGAGTACGCGCCGCCCTCGGTGAGGCGCCTGGTCGTCCCGGTTCCCGCCGCGGCCAGATCGACCGCCCACAGGCTGGCGACCGGCGTTTCCGGATTGCGGATGTCAACGGTGAACTTCTTGTCGCGCCGAGCCTTCTCGTCTTCATCGATCGAATCGGGCGTCACGAAGTAGATGCGCGCGCCGTCGGGCGCCCACTGCCACGTGCCCACCCCGGTGGGATGCTTGGTGATCTGTTCAACTGTCGCCGTCGTGAGGCCCGCGACCGGCCGCCGGTAGAGCTGTTCCTCGCCGGCCTTGCCGCTCCGATAGGCGAGCCATCCGCCGCTGCGACTGAGAGCGAAATCCGACACGCCGTCCTTCGCGTCGGTGAGGCGCTGAGCCTCGCCGCCGTCGGGCCGCATCACGTAGAGCTGGTTGCGCGACGAGGCGCTCTCGGGCGCCTCGCGGTTCGACAGGAACACGAAGGCCGTGCCGTCCGGCACCCACCGGGGCGAGGTCTCGTTCTTCTCCTTCGTGAACGTCAATTGGCGCGTGGACGCCACACCCTGCCGGGTTGACACCAGGTAGAGATCGGTCTGCCGCTTCGCCTCCTTCCAGTCCGGCGTCGACAGCGTGTAGAGCAGCCACGTGCCGTCCGGGCTCGGTGTGGGCGAACCCACCTGCCGCATCTGCTGCATGTCCAGGAAGGTCATCGGCCTGGGCTGATTGCCGGCCTGCCGGGCATCGACCGCGGGTGCCGTGAACAGTGCCCACGCGGGCGCGACGAGAAGCGCAACGATGGTGAGGGCGCGCCGGACGGCGGTGGGATGCGGAACGGGCATGGTGGTCTCCAGGAGAACGTGAGCCTCTAGTTAACGCGTCTTGCAAGCCCAGGTCAATCCTTGATTCCCAGTTGCGGCCGGCGATCCGCGAGCTTGGGCGCTGACGCGCTACACCAGCCGCCGCGGCAGCAGCGCGCTCATCTTCGTGATGAGCGGCAGGAAGCCCACGCCGGTGCGCGACGCAACCTCGACAGGCAGGATCGCCGGGTTTTCGGGGCCGACGAGCGTGGCCGTGTCGCCCAACTTGACCGGCGCGTCGAGGCCGACATCCACCAGCGTGTGCGCCGAGGCCACGCCGCCTGACACCACCGGGAACAGCCGGTCGCCAATCAGCACCTCGCACTTGCCGCCGGCTGTAGAGGGGTATCCATCCGTGTGCCCGACCGGCAGCAGTGCCACCCGCGTGGGCTGCGTGACCATGAAGCCGCGCCGGAATCCAGCGCTCTCGCCGGGTTCCACCCGTTCAAGCCGCGCCACGCGCGCGCGCAGGCGGAACACGGGCTTCAGGTCCACCGATTGCGTCACGTCCGTGCCGGGAAACGCGCCGAACAGCGCGTTGCCGACCCGCACCATGTCGAAGTGCGACTCGGGCAGGCGATAGAGTTCGTAGGTCGGCGCCGCGTGGACGATGCCGGGCTTGAACCCCTGTGCGGCGGCGTCGGCTAGGACCCCCTTGAAGCGATCCAACTGCACGCGGTCGTAGTCCATGGTGTGGACGAACAGCTGATAAGTGCCCTCGATCCGCACGTTCGGCCGCTTGGCGACCTCCAGCATCCAGGGCACCGCTCGGCGCACCGGCATGCCCTCGCGGTTCATCCCGGTGTCGAGGAACAGGTGCACCGGCGCGGGTCGGCGCGCCTTCGCGGCGATGCGCTCCAGTCGCTCCGGCGCGTCGTCCAACCAGCACGACAGCGTAACGCCGTTACGGACGAGCTCCACCGATTCGCTCTCGCCTAGTTCGGCCATCGTGAGCAGCGTCTTCTTGACCCCGGCGGCGCGCATGGCCAGCGCCTCGGCCGGCCGCACGCACGCGATGCCCGCGACCTCCGCGCACCGATCGAGCAAGGGCCCGATGATGGCGTCGCCCAGACCGTAGGCGTTGTTCTTGACGACGGCGATGATCGGTCGCCCGCCGGCGAGGCGCGACACCTCTCTCGCGTTGTGACGGAAATGGTCGCCGATGATCTCGATCCACGGGTCGAAGCCGTGGTCGTCGCCGCCGGCGCGCAGGCGGGTGGTGGCGCTCTGTGAGACCGCCGCCCCAGGCTCCACAACGGTCGCCGCGATCGCCGCCGCCGCCGTGCCGAGAAACGATCGTCTGTCGATGCTCATGCTGGTCCTCGCGAAGTCTGGTATGGGCAGCCTAGGTTCGCGGGCGCCGTCGGCGTGCTCACCCGCCGGGAAATCGAAGCCCGTATGCTGGCCCCCATTATCGACGCCCTCGGCCACGAATTCGGCCGCGCGCGGGTGGTCGAGATTGTATCCGACGTCATCGTCGCCATCGCTCGCGATCGGGGCCGCGCCATGGCGGAGGCGCAGGGCGGCCGCTCGCTCGCCGTATTCGCCGGCACCCTCGAACCCTGGACCCGAGACGACGCCATGCGCATCGAGGTGCTCGATCAGACCGATGACCGCCTGTCGTTTGACGTGACCCGGTGCCGCTACGCCGAGATGTACCGGGCCCTCGGCATTCCCGAGCTTGGCGCCGTCTTGTCCTGCAACCGCGATGCCGCGCTGATCGAGGGCTTTAATCCCGACATCACACTGACGCGAACGGACACGATCATGCAGGGCGCCGACCACTGCAACTTCCGGTATCGCGCCAAGCCCTGATTCCTGATTCCTGCATTCAGTGAAGCCCCGAGCAGATCGGCCGATATTCGTATTGCCTGGTCGTTCGCGGCCACATTATCCTGAATCGCTGGAGCCATTGAGATGACACGCCGCGGGTGGATGACTGTGGGTGTGGCCGGGGGCGCCGTCGCTCTGTTTGGCGCGGCGGCCGCGGCGGCGGGCGGTTTCACGTTCACCACGCTGGCCGGGGCGCCCGGCACCGTGGTCAACAGCAAGGACGGCACCGGCACCGAGGCGCAGTTCGATGCGCCGCGGGGCGTGGCCATCGACACCGCGGGCAACGTCTACGTCGGCGACGCCACCAACAACACGCTTCGAAAGGTCACGCCAGCCGGCGTGGTCACCACGCTCGCGGGCACGGCGGGCTCCGGCGCGCCCACCAACGGCACCGGCGCGGCCGCGCGGTTCAACGAACCCTTCGGCGTGGCCGTCGACAGCGCAGGGAACGTGTATGTGGCGGACGCGTCGAACAACGCGATCCGCAAGGTCACCGCCGCGGGCGTGGTGACGACGTTCGCCGGGAGCGGCTCGGCCGGCACGACCGACGGCACCGGCACGGCCGCGCGGTTCGATGAGCCGCGAGGCATCGCGATCGACTCGAGCGGCACGCTGTACGTGGCCGACTACGACAACCACTTGATCCGGAAGATCACCAGCGCCGGCGTCGTCACGACCCTCGCGGGTGCGGCCGACGCCGCGGGCGGCGCCGATGGCACCGGCACCGCCGCGTCGTTTCGCGGGCCGATGGGGATCGCCGTGTCGACCTCGGGCGTCATCTACGTCGCCGACTCGGGCAATCGCGCCATCCGGAGGATTACGGCCGCCGGTGTTGTCACGACGCTCTCGCTGACGGGCTCGCCGTTGTCGGAACCGCGCGGTTCAACTATCCGTCCGGCCTGGCCGTCACCGCGACGGGCACGATCATCGTGGCCGACACCGACAGCGACACGATCCGATCGATCGCCGCCAACGGCGTGGTGACGACGCTCGCGGGGCTCGCGGGGCGCACGAGCACGACCGATGGCGCCGGCAGCGCCGCGCGATTCGAGGACCCGTTCGCGACGGCGGTGGACGCCAACGGCGTTGTCTATGTCGCCGACAGCGCCGCGCACGTCATCCGCCGGATCACCGCAGACGGCGTGGTCACGACGTACGCGGGCACTCCCGGCAGCTTCGGCATCGATGATGGCACGGGGTGGAACGCGCGGTTCTACTCTCCCTTCGGCGTGGCCGTGGATTCCGCGGGTCATGTCTACGTCGCGGACTCGCTGAACGGCACGATTCGCAAGATCGGCCTCGGCGGCGTGGTCACAACGCTCGCGGGCGCGGCGGGGGTCCGCGGGAGCACGGACGGCACGGGCACGGCGGCGCGATTCGGCCAGCCGTTCGGCATTGCCGTTGACGGCACCGGCACCATCTTCGTGTCGGACGCATCCAACAGCAACGTCCGTAAGATCACGGCCGCGGGCGTCGTCACCACGCTGGCGGGAACGGCCGGTGCGAACGGCAGCGCCGACGGCACGGGGACGGCGGCCCGCTTCACGGTGCCGTACGCCGTGGCCATCGACACCGCCGGGACGCTGTTCGTCGTGGACCACGGCAACCACACCATCCGCAACGTCACCTCGGCCGGCGTCGTCACCACTCTGGCCGGTACGGCGGGCAGCGAGGGCAACACGGACGGCTCCGGCGCGGCGGCGCGCTTCCGGTACCCTTCCGGCGTGGCCGTCGATCGCAGCGGCAATGTCTTCGTGGCCGACACCGACAACCACGCCATCCGCCAGATCACGTCCTCCGGCGTGGTCACGACCGTGGGCGGCGGCAGCACGACCGGCTCGACCGACGGCGCCGGCACGGCGGCAAAGTTCTTCAACCCGAAAGGCATTGCCGCCGATTCCGCCGGCAACCTCTACATCGCCGACCGCGGAAACCGCACGATCCGCAAGGGCGCCGCCGACCGCTGAGCCTCCGTCCAGCTCGTTGATGTATGGTGGCAGGAGCAGGCCACCATGGCCGGATCCCGTCGCGGCTCCCGCCAGACGCTCCGTCGCTTCGCCCTCGTGGGTGCGTGCCTCTGTCTGCTCGCGCGGTCGAGGACGACGCCGGCCTCATCGTGTTGCGCCTGGACACGCCGGGCGGCCTCGACACGGCGATGCGCGACATCATCAAGGACATCATCGCGTCGCCCATTCCCGTGGCGACGTTCGTCCATCCCGGCGGCGCCCGCGCGGCCAGCGCCGGCACCTACATCCTGTATGCCTCGCATATCGCCGCGATGGCGCCGGCCACGAACCTCGGGGCCGCCACGCCGATCGCGTTTATGGGCGGGCCGGCCACCGAGCCCGCGTCCGAACCGGCTCAGCCGCCCAGCGGCGACGCGGTCGCGGCCGGGAACGCCGCGCCGGCGCCAGCCGATGCGTCGTCGCGAAAGCAGATCTCCGACGCCACCGCGTACATCCGCAGCCTGGCGCAACTGCGGGGGCGCAATGAAGAGTGGGCCGAGAAGGCGGTGCGCGAGGCCGTGAGCCTGCCGGCGGACGAGGCGGTCGCGCTCAAGGTCGTCGACCTGATCGCTCGCGACGTGCCCGACCTGCTGGCCCAGATCGACGGTCGCGCGATCGCGCTGCCGTCGGGCACGGTGACCCAACTGTCGCGGACCACGTCGTAGATCCACGATCCGTGTTCGGGCCCGGGGTTCCCGCAGCAGATGATGGCGTCGCCGACGATGCCGGCGGATTGGCCGAAGACAGGGTACCTGGAATCGGCGTCGCGGTTTCCCAGGTGTTGCGGGCGGGGGTGAGAACGACACGGATCTGACCGAGGGCCGGGACGCCGAGGTTTTGCAATTGCCGCGACTACCTTCGCCGCGCCACCGGCGTGCACTCCGACATGCACCAGCCGGGGTCCGCGGCGATACGGACTGGATCACCTAACTGGACGGACTCCGGCACGATCGAGGGCAAGCGCTTCGCGTCACGCGGCAAGTCCACGCGTATCTGCGTCCGCGAGGGTGGACGCTGCCCTGCATTCACGGGCGCGGCCGTGCCCTAAAAAGGAAACGGCCGGAGCCACGAGGCCCCGGCCGTCATCGGTCTTCGGGAAGTGTCCCCGCCTAGAACCGGGTGACCACCGTCATCTGGAACGCCCGCGCCGGCTGCTGATTCGCCATCAGCAGGAAGTTCGAGCTCCAGCTCTGGTAGGCGCTGTTGTAGTTGTACTGCGTGTAGTTCCCGCCGTTGAACAGGTTGTAGATGTTCGCTGCCACCTCAACCTGATACCGGCGGTACTTCACGACCTTGCCAAGCTTGAGTCCGGCCGTGGTGATCGTGGGCGCCAGGACCTGGCCCTCGCCGCGGGTACTGAACACGTAGCGGTTGCGCGTCCGCAGCGGGTTGGCCGCCGTTGATCCGTTCGCCAGCGTGAAGGTGGACGGGCCGTACTTGACCACGTCCGGATCGGTTGCCGACAGCTGATACAGCGGCGAACCCGACCAGGGGCCGGCCTGCACCGTGAGGTTGCCGGCGACGTTGATGCCGAAGGGCGCCTGCCACACGGCGCCGAAGTTGACGCGGTACTTCATCCAGGTCGGGCCGTAGCTGAGCGCGTTGCCCGTGTCCGGCAGTGAGTTGCCGTCGTTGTTGCCGCGCGGCATGTAGAGGTTCGCGTTGTTGGCGAAGTGGTCCGGCTGGACGAACCGGGCCGGGTCCGTGGGGTTCCACGTTCCGTCGATCTTGTGCCACTGCCGGTTGGCCCCGGCGATCAACTGGAACCCGTGCGACATGTTCTTCGTGACGGTCAGCTCCACCGCCTGGTACTTGAGCTGGCTCCACGTGTTGTTGGTCTGCTGCAGCACCTGCCCCTGATTGGGATCCACCAGTCCGAAGCCGCCGAAAGGCTGGCCGGGGCCGCTGGGGTAGATGCCGTTGATGTCGATGGTCGCCCACATGTGCTTGTAGGCGCGGTTGATGTAGCCGATGTCCATGCCGATCGAGCCGGGAAACTGCCGCCGGAACCCGGCGATGAACTCGTCGATGTAGGGCTGATGCAGGCCGGGGGCGATCTGCCGCGCGGCCAGCGCCGTCGACGACGCCGGCGCCAGCACCACCGTCTCGAACACGCCGTCGAGGTTGTTGTCGTACTCGCGGCGGAACGACACCGTGTCGTCCGCGCCGAAAATAGTCACGCCGTCGCGGCCCATGACCTGCTCGCCCAGGCGCGAGTAGCTGGCGCGCAGCACGTTCTTGGCGTCCTGCGTCAGCAGGTAGGTGGCGCCGATGCGCGGCTGCACCGTCCAGGAGTTCTGCCGGACGATGTTCTTGACCTCGTCCACGCGCCGGACGTAGTCGAACCGCATGCCGATGTTGGCCGTCAGCCGCGCGGTCGGCTTCCAGCTGTCCTGCGCGTAGAAGGCGTAGTTGCGGTCGCGCGCCTGCCGCGTCTGCAAGCTGACGGGCGTCGCATAGTCACGGCGGTACGCCCGCGTGCCGAGCGACGGGTTCGTGCCGTCCACGACCGTCCGGTACTCGCGGAAGAACCCGTCGTTCGTGTAGTCCGTCCGCTGGTCGTAGATGTTCTCCGGCTCGAGGAAGAAGCCGGTGCTGAACTCATGGGAGCCGGCCCAGCCTTCCTTGAAGTACGTCAGGTCGCCGCGGAGCAGCCAGAGCGACGCCGGCACGAACGTCCGCGTGGCGTTGTTGCCGCCCTCAAGAATCAGCGCGTTGCCGGTGATGAGGCCGCTCGAAATACGCGTGCCGTCGTAGACGACGAGGTTCGGACCCTGCGCATCGAAGCCGAACGCGCTGTAGGTGTCGTTGTCGTTGCCGCTCTTGTTGTTGTAGCCCACCGACAGCGTCGTCGTCATCCGCTGGCCCCACACCGAGGTGACCTTGCCGTTGTAGACGTTGCCGCCGTTCGAGTAGACGTTGATCGGGTCGAAGTAGTACGCCCAGTTGCTCTGCCCGTGCGTGCGGTCGCGCTGGAAGAAGCCCGAGAATTCATGGCCGCCGCCGAGCCGCGACGTGACCTTCACGTAGGGCTGGTAGCCCTTGATCTGCTGCGGGAAGAGCGTGGCGCCGGGGTAGTAGGCCTTGAGGTCATCCACGTTCTTCGAGTTGCGGCTGATCTGCGTTTCGACCGCGGACTTGCGGAACGAGCCGAAGAACCAGGCGCGGTTCTTGAGGATCGGCCCGCCGAAGGACCCATCGAACTGGCCGATGTCGGCCTGCACCGGCGTGCCGCCCGTGGACGTGCACTCGAGGTTCGGGCAGGTCGAGAACTGCGCCAGCGGACCGGTCAGTGCGTAGGTGGTCTTGTGGCCCGTGTTGTCGTTGCTCCAGCGGAGCGGCTGGTATGCGTAGCCCGCCGTGCCGCGGAAGGTGTTGCCGCCGCTCTTGGTGATCACGTTGATGGCGAGGCCCGTGCCCATCGGCGTGCCCGCGTCGGAACCGCCGGTCTTCACCTGCGTGTCCTGGATCATGTCCGACCCCATCTGTACGTAGGTGAGCTGGAAGTCGTTGTAGTTGCCCACCTGCATGCCTTCGAGCTGTACGACGTGCGCGAAGTGCTCGGTGGCGTGGCCGAAATACACGGAGCGGCCGCTGCCGTCATCGAAGGGCCGCGAGTGGACGCCGGGCGTCTGCTCGAGGAAGTCCGTCCAGTTGCGGCGGGCGGCGAGCGGCATCGCCTTCTGGAACTCGCCGTCGATGTTGAGCACGTTGCCGGGCTTGCTGACCTCGAGCATCGGCGATGCGCCCGAGACGGTGATCGTCTCGGACAGTGCGCCCAGCTTGAGGACGATGTCCACCTGGAAGTTCACCGCCGCGCGGAGCAGGATGGCCTCGCGCTTGTAGACGGAAAACCCCGCGAGCTCCGCCGTGACGGCGTACTCGCCGGGCGGCAGGTTGATCAACCGGTAGTACCCCGTGCCGTCGGTCACGCCGGCGGCCGGCTGGATCATGTCCGGGCTGGTCGCCACTACGGTGACGCCCGGCAGGACGCCGCCCTGATCGTCCTTCACGTACCCACGGAGGCTGCTGCCCGTGGTTTGCGCTTCAAGCAAGAGCGCACTCGCCATTAGCATGGCGATTCCCAACACGCCGATACGTCCAAGCTTCGTCATCGCCGGGCCCTCCAATTGGTCGTCACGGATTTCAATCGAGAACGTTGGCATCGAACAGACAAGGTGATTATGGTCCCGGCCCTGCCGTTTTCAATCACCACCCGTCACAAACGCGTCACGACGTCGTGCAAGGACGCACTGGCTACGGCGAACTGTACACGAAAGAGATGCATTAAATAAACAAAACTTCTGCTAATGGCTACCGCTGGATGGCTTTGAGCAACTCGGCCGCCCGGCGTTCGGCGGGGTCGAGGCGCAACGCCTCACGGGCGCTCGTCCGGGCGTCGGCCGTTCGTCCGAGCGCGGCGTACACCGCAGCGAGATTCAGGTGTGCGCTCGCCCGCCCGGGACCGAGCTGGCGCGCGCGCTCGAGCAGCGGCAGGGCCGACGCCGGGTCGTCCTGGAGAAACAGCGCGAGGCCGAGCGCCTCTTGGGCTTCGGCGCGGTCAGGTGCGCGGGCCACGGCGATCCGCAGCCACCGGGCGGCGTCTCGGGGCGCGCCGCGATCGAGGGCCAGCGTTCCGAAGTCGAGCGCCTCGTCCGGACCGGCGTCCGCAGCCGAGTCCGGCACATGCGCGAGGCGCGCCACGGCCTCGTCCGCCCGTCCGGCGGCGACGAGCGATCGGACGAGCAACGGACCCGACACGTCCGGCTGGAACCCCGCCGTCAACGCGGCCTCGAGGTGCTCCACGGCATCGCGCGCGCGGCCGGCGCCGGCCAGGGCCTCGCCGAGCGCCAGTTGAATGGCGGGACGGGGACCGTCGATGGTCATCGCGCGGGCGAGGGCATCCGCCGCGTCGGCGTGGCGCCTCGCATCGAGCAGCGCATGGCCGACGCGGAACCACATGACGCCGGGCCGGCGCTGGCCCGGCAAGACCTCTTCCGCATACCGGCGCGCATCGTCGTACTCGCCGCGCTCGACCAGCGCCACGGCCCATCGCGTCTGTTCACCCCCGATGCCATCGTCCAGTCCGAGGTCAGCGAAGCCGATCAGCGAGATCGCCGCGACCGCCATCGCCGGTATCCCGAGCGACGCGAGGCGGCGTGCGCGGACGATGTCGAAGGCGCGGACGAGCGCGGCGCCGGCGCTCGCGCACAGGGGCAGGAGCAACGGCATGCGGTAGCGGTCGGCCACGAAGAACGCGATCACCGACGCGCCGTACACGGGCACGAAGGACGCCCAGATCCAGTAGCCTCGCCGGTGCGCGCGCACCGAGGGCCAGAGGAGCCCGACGATCCCCAGCGGCAGAATCAGCCAGGGGCCCACGACCAGCCAGTGGAGGACCGACCGCGCGTCGGCCGCGTAGTACGCGTAGCTGTAGTTGAGCGGGACGTCCACGCTGTTGAGCAGGATCAGCGCCTTGCGGATGATGAGGCGGGCGGCGTCAGCCGGACGGGCGACGATCCAGTCGACGGCGCGTCGGGCGAAGAAGTCGGACACCTCTCCGGCCGCGAGCGGCCGGCCCTCGGCGGCCTCGGCCACACGGGCCGCATCGCGCGCCTGGCCGGCGATCGACGGACGGATGCCCGGCACGGGCGTATACGTGCCGTCCGCGCGGTCGTGGTTGCCGATGTAGAGATTGAGCCCGCCGTGCGATGCGATGAGAAGCGCCTGTCCCGACACGGCGTACGTGCGCGCCGCGTTGGCCGCGAGCACGGCGAGCAGCGATACGGCGAGTAGCGCGGCGCCGCGGGTCGCCGCCCATCCGCGTGGGCCACCGCCGCGGGTGACTGAGGCCTGTCGCCACTGATGGATGAGCACGCCCGCCACCGCCGCAACGCCGAACGCCAGGGCGTTCGGACGATTGAGTGCCAGCACTCCCAGGGTCGCGCCGGCGCCGGCCCATGCCACGGTGGCGCCGCCGGCGAGCGCGCGCGTCAGAAGGCACAAGGCGCCGGCGACGAGGAACGGGTCGAGCGCCGATTGCAGGATGAGCACCTCGTTGAAGGAGAAGGGCCCTGCCAGCATGGCGAGGCCCGCCGCCACGGCCGCCGCGCGCACGCCGAACCAGTAGCGGGCCGTCGCGAACGACAGATAGACCGCCGCCGTGCCGAGTCCTATCTGGAGGAGCTGCGCCGCCAGCACCGAGCCCCCGGCCGCGAACACCGTGGCGAGCGCGTAGGCATAGAGCGGCGACACGAACGACGTGTCGACGGGGGCGAAGAGCCCCGCCGCGGCCATCTGCCGCGCAAGGCCCACGTAGTAGGCGGTGTCGAGTTCGCCGTGCGGTTGGAGCAGCGGGTGGTCGCGGAGCTGCATGAGGACGGCCAGCTTGATCGCGAACGCGCACCCCAGAATCAGCGCCACCCATCGTCGCGGCGCACGCGTCGTTTCGTCAGCGGTCTCGCTCATCGCGCCACGTAGGACCGTCCGACGGTCAGGGCGCGATCGCGAGCACGCGGCGGGCTGCCGGCGCCCTCCTCTTCCTTGACCAACCGCGCAAGCGTTATCTCGGGGTCGTCCTCGGCCATCCGGATTCGGTGCACCAGCCACGTCTCCGGCAGCGCCAACACGAGCCGGATGCCGCATGCCTTGAGGGAGTCGTACACCAGGCGGGAATGGACCGTCGACACGGGCGACATCGACCGCATCATACATGCGCTCTTCCCCTGAGGACTCCGGGGGGCCATACCATGGAGGCTGCCGCGGCGGCGGCCGTGGCCATCGGCGGGTCACGGGTGAGCGCGCCGGCGCCGGCCTCCGCGTGTCAACCGACATGCCACGCGCAGGAGGCCTGGCTGGACAAGATGCCGGGCAAGCACCGAATGATCCTCGACGCCACCACCGCCTCCGGCGCCGATCTGGCGATCGTGCTCTGCCTGAGCCACTCTGTCACCGTCTTCGCGTTCACCGATGCGATCTGGTCGAAGCACGGCAAGGCCTTTCGCCGACGCCGTCACGTCCACGTCGCGCACCGGCGAAACGCCGGCCGCCAACCCGTACAACGCCGGGGTCATGATCCCGAGCAACGCCGCCTCGTCTTCCGGCGCCAGTAACGCGAGACAATTCGCGCGCGCGTCTTGCTCCTGCTCACGTGACGACTATCACACGGCTCAACCCGCTCCGACCGCGCCAACATCCTGGCCAACACCGTCACCGCCGGCGTCAGCGTCACGCCAAATGTTCGCGCGAGCTCGACGACCTGCACGCCACCCTCACGCGGCTGCCTGGGGAGCAGCACACGGTGCTCGAAGAATCGTGGCAGCGGCTGACGGCGGCGCAGCGCGCAGTCGGCCCTCGCTGCCCTCCTTCGCCAGGACATCGTGATGAAGGAAGACGGATGCTATCTCGCGGCTGATTCGCTCTATCGCGAATGGGTCGCCCGCAAGACCTACTGACGCGGCTGCCAGTTCACCACCATCGTGATCGGCTGCGTGCTGCCCCGCTGGTACGGCACGATGGCGAGGAATCTGCCGCCTCGGGAGGGTTCGAAGTCGAGCCACCCGTCGCGCGGCAACTCGAACAACGCCATCGGCGCGCCGACCCGCGGCGCCGGCGAGGTTTGCACCGGCACCGCCATGAGTTTCCCGTCGCCGCCGACATAAAACAACTCGCGGCCATCGCGCGACCAGCGCACCGCGCTGCCACCCCCGGGCGAGACCGTCAGCGCCGATGCCGGCTCGGCGAGGGTGGCCGTCAACACATCGAAGCGCCCTGATGGATTCGACGCATAGGCAAAGGCCTTCCCGTCCGGCGACCACCGCACGCTGCTAAAGAGAAAGCGGTTCGCGGGAATCAACGGCTGGACATCCGCCGGCCGCGCCAGCGGCAGTGTAAAGGGCTGGAAGTTACCTGACGCCGATCGCTCGACGAACGCGAGCGTTGTTCCAGCCGGCGAGACGTCCATCGGCTGCTGCTGCCGGCCGGCCGGCCGAAGCTCCTCCTCGACGCCTGAGGCCAGGTCCTTCTTGTACAGGTGCGGCGATCCACCGCGATCGGCGACGAACACGATGCCTCGGCCGTTTTTCAACCACACCGGGGTGACTTCGGTACGTGGATCGGATGTGATGCGCGTGTCGACATTCCTCTGCGGATCGGCGATCCAGAGATCCCACGAGCCGAGGCTCGGGTCAAGGCGGTCGAACCGCAGCCGCCCGTCGTCGGGAGACAACCTCGCGTCCAGGTAGGTGGCGGCGTCGCTCACCGTCGCGCCGATCCGGCCGGCTGCGAGGTCGATCCTTTGCGCGAGACGATAGTCCGTATTAGCGGCCTCACCCGTGTGCCGCGGTGAGTCGACATAAGGTGCGTTGGACTAAACCGCTTCGCGGTAAATGGTCGGTCGACGATTCGAGCGTGACGCGCGCACCGAGGTTCTCCGATCGTCGGCTCTGATCCCCATCCTCGTATACGCTCCGATCCGCACGCCTGGAATGAGCCGGGCGTTTCACACAGGAGCGCGCCATGACCTCTCTTCGCCAACGCATGCTCGAAGACATGCGGTTCGCAATCTGTCGCCGCTGACGCAGACCTCATACGTCGGGCACGTCTCGCTGTTCGCGCGCCATTTCAGGACGTCCCCGGCGCTGCTCGGGCCCGAGGACATCCGCGCGTATCAGGTCTATCTCGCCACGGAGCGGAGGCTCGCCACGAGCTCCGTTTCCGTCGCGGTCGCGGGCCTCCGCATCTCTGAAGCCATGCACCTCACCCTGCCGGCGATCGACAGTCAGCGCATGGTCCTGCGTGTCGAGCAAGGGAAGGGGCAGAAAGATTGCGTGATGCTGTCGCCGCGGCTGCTCACTCTCTTGCGGGACTGGTGGCGCGTGAGCCGATCCCGGCCCTGGCTCTTTCGGCAATCGGCCGGAGCAACCGATCACCACCCACTCCGTAGACAAGGCCTGCCGGAAGGCCCATCGGCGCTGCGGTATTCCCAAGCCGATCACGCCCCTTTGCTACGGCACGCCTTCGCCGTCCACCTCCTTGACGAATCCCGACTTGCGAAGTCGGACATCAGCAGGCTAAAATAGGACCCCTGCGGTCGGATATGGGTGCCGGGGAAATATGCTGAGACTTTCAAAGAAATCCGACTACGCCCTGATTGCCATGAAGCACCTGGCGACACGCCCGGACGGCAGCGGCTCGTCGAGTGCCCGCGAGATCTCCGAGTCGTACGACATCCCACTCGAACTGCTCGCGAAGGTCTTGCAGCGCCTGGTGCGCGCACGCCTGCTCGTGTCGGTGCAGGGCACGCGTGGTGGCTACCGCCTGGGACGACCGGCCGGCGCCATTTCCGTGGCGGACGTGATCCAGTCCGTGGACGGGCCCGTCACCGTCACCGCGTGTTCGATCGACGACCACACCTGCGACCAGTATACGAAGTGCAACATTCGCGACCCGCTGTGGAAGATCAAGAACCGCATTCTCGACGCGCTGAACACGGTGAGCGTGGCCGAGATGGCGGTGGAGTCGGAGGCGCCGGCGTCGGTGCCCATGCACACCGTGTCGCGCATGATGTTCGTGCCGCCCATCGGGGAATGAGCGAGTCGAAGGGCGACTGGGAATGATTTACCTCGACTACCACGCGACGACGCCGGTGGATGCGCGGGTGCTCGAGGTGATGCTGCCGTACTTCGGCGAGCGATTCGGGAACGCGGCGAGCAAGCATCACGCGTTCGGGTGGGCCGCGAGCGACGCGGTGGAGCGGGCCCGCAAGCAGATCGCGGCGCTGGTGGGCGCGAGCAGCAAGGACGTGGTGTTCACGAGCGGCGCGACCGAGGCGAACAACCTCGCGATCAAGGGCGCGGCGGAAGCCCGGCGCGGCGAGCGCGATCACCTCGTCACGGTCGCCACGGAACACAAGTCCGTGCTCGACCCGATGAGGCGCCTCGAGCGCGACGGCTGGGGCCTCACGGTGCTGCCGGTCTCCGGTTCGGGGTTGATCGATCTGGAGGCGCTGGCACGGGCCATCACCGCGCGAACCGCGCTGGTGAGCGTGATGGCGGCGAACAACGAGATCGGCGTGTTGCAGCCGATCAAGCAAGCGGCGGCACTGGCCCACGCGCACGGGGCGTGGTTCCACACCGATGCGGTGCAGGCCATCGGCAAGGTCCCGTTTCACGTCGAGGATCTCGATGTCGACCTGGTGTCAATGACGGCGCACAAGATCTATGGCCCCAAGGGGGCCGGCGCGCTGTATGTGCGGCGCCCTTCGACGGCGCTCAGGGCAGGCAAGGGCCCCTCCTCCGCCAC
This sequence comes from Vicinamibacterales bacterium, assembly GCA_038919385.1. Lineage (GTDB taxonomy): Bacteria > Acidobacteriota > Vicinamibacteria > Vicinamibacterales > UBA2999 > 12-FULL-67-14b. The sequence continues at coordinate 52,902 of JBCKZH010000002.1, forward strand.
CGCTGCGGAGGGCAAGCGGGACGTGAAGCTGGCCGGGCAGATTGACGGCGGTGGCCACGAGCGCGGTTTGCGATCTGGCACCTTGAACGTGCCCGGTATCGTCGGGTTTGGCCACGCGGCCGAGATCGCCCGCACGGAGATGGCCGCCGAAGCGTTGCGCGTGGCGGGCTTGCGCGACCGGTTGTTGGAACGGCTGCAGGCGAGGACGGAGGGGATGTCGGTGAATGGCGCCATGGACGCGCGCCTGCCCGGCAACCTGAACGTCAGCTTCGCGGGAATTGACGGAGAGGCGTTGCTGGTGAGCCTCGACGACATCGCGGTGTCGTCTGGAGCCGCGTGCACCGCCGCCGAACCGTCGCATGTGCTCGTGGCGCTCGGGCTAGCGAAGGACCGCGCGCTGGCTTCGCTTCGATTCGGCATCGGACGAACCACGACGCTGGACGAAGTCGAGTACGCGGCTGCCAAGGTGGCCGACGTGGTGACACGGCTGCGGAACATGTCGCCGGTCTAGGGCGGGTCAGGCAGGTTGGGCGGGTAGGACATGCGGTACTCGGACCAAGTCCTGAAGCGTGTTCGCGAGCCGCAACGAGTGGGGACGCTTCCCGCCGGCGCGGGTGTCGGCACGGGGGCGTCGGGAACGTTGGACGAAGGCACCGTCACTCGCATTGACGTGCGGCTGAGCGGCCAGACGATCGTGGAAGCGCGGTTCAAGGTGTTTGGCTGCAGCGCGGCGATTGCGAGCGCCAGCCTGGTGGCGGAGTGGTTGGAAGGCGCCTCGCTGGACGAGGCGAAGGGGCTGACGGCCGAGCGGGTCACGCAGGCACTGCAACTGGCGCACGAACGAGCACCTATGGCGCGGCGTGCGGTTGAAGCGGCCCAACGGGCGATCAGCGCCGCCGAGACGAAGAACGAATAGCGGACGAGATGATTGAGATCACAGAAAGTGCGGCACGGGTCATCAACCGGCAGGTGGCGAAAAACCAGCACCCTGGCGGCGGGCTGCGGATTGCCATCAAGGCTGGTGGCTGTTCGGGCTTCAGCTACCAATTCGAGTGGGACGCGGCGGCCCGCGAGACCGACCAGGTGTTTGAAGGCACCGACGGCGCGAAGGCGTTCGTCGACCCGCGCAGTCTGAAACTGCTCGACGGCACGGTGCTCGATTTTGACGAGCACAACATGATGGCGACGACCTTTACCTTGAAGAATCCGCATGCGACGAGCACGTGCGGTTGCGGCACATCGTTCTCTGCTTAGGCGGGTGAGGCCGGTAGGGCGGGTGTTTCAAGCCGCAAGCCGCAAGCCGGTAAGCGAAGGAAATAATGAGCACAGCAACGAAGCAAATCGAAGAACTGGCGAATACCGAATATAAGTACGGGTTCGTGCCCGACTACGTGCACGTGCTCGCCGACGGCCGCATCGTTCGATCGGGTGGCCGGGAACTGGCGCTGGAACTGGAAGACAAGGGCTACGCCTGGACCGAGCCGGCCCTTCGACAGGGCTCAGGGCAGGCGGGGGCGAGGAAGTAACGATGAGTCCCGTCGCCGAACGACACGACACCTACGTGACGGAGTACGGCCGCTTTGCCCAGGGCCGCGGCGCCGCCGCGCCCGCGTGGGTGAAGGCGCGCCGCGAGCAGGCGCGGAGCCAGTTCGCCAAGGCGGGCTTCCCGACCACGCGGCAGGAAGACTGGCGCTTCACCAACATCACGCCGATCGCCGAAACGGAGTTCACGCTGGCGGCCGGCGCGTTCGCGCAGGCGGCCGCCCTGGTGGTTGGTGTGACGGTTCCCGGTGCGGTTCGGCTGGTGATCGTGAATGGGGAGTTCGCGGCCGGCCTTTCCGACCTCAGCTCGCTGCCGAAAGGCCTTCGCATTGCCAGCCTGCGCGACGGCGCGCGCGATGCCACCGACGGGCTCGAAGCGCACCTCGCCAAGGTGTTCAACATCGCAACGCATCCGTTCGCGGCGCTCAATACTGCGTTTCTGGACGACGGCGTGGCCATCATGATTACGGCCGGCGCGGTCGTCGAGACGCCCATCCACATTGTGGTGGTGACCGGCGGCGACCAGCCGGTGGTGGCGCATCCGCGCGTCTTGATCGTGGCTGGCGCCAACAGCCAGGTTCGCGTCGCGCAGACCTTCATCGGCGTCGCCGACAGCGTCTATTTCAACAATGCCGTGGCCGAGGTGATGGTGGGCGAGGGCGCGAATGTCGAGTTCTACACGGATCAGCGCGAGTCGGAGCGGGCGTTTCACCTCGCCAACATCCAGGCGCACGTGTCGGCGAAGGGCGTGTTCGCCTCGCACGCGTTCTCGACCGGCAGCCGGATCATGCGTCACGACATCGGTATCGGCCTGAAGGGCGAAGGCGCCGACTGCACCATGAATGGCGTCTACCTGGCCGACGGCGAGCGCCTGATGGACACGCACACCTCGCTCGATCACGCAATGCCGCATTGCACCAGCCACGAGATCTACAAGGGCATTCTCGCCGGCAAGGCCAAGGCGGTGTTCAACGGCCGCATCATCGTCCAGATCGACGCCCAGAAGACCGACGCCAAGCAGACCAACCGCGCCCTGCTGCTGTCGGACGAAGCGACCATCAACTCGAATCCGCAGCTCGAGATCTTTGCCGATGATGTGAAGTGCACGCATGGCGCGGCGGTCGGCCAGTTGGACGAAGAGGCGCTGTTTTACCTCCAGGCGCGCGGGCTGAACCGGGCCGAGGCCCGAGACATGCTGCTGCACGCCTTTGCCGGTGAAGTGATTGCCGGCCTGAAGATCCCGGCGCTGCGTGAGCAGATCGAACGCAACTTCTTCAGCGCGCTCGCGCGCGATGTCCAGGGCCGCTGATGAACGCGACCACCATCGCTGCCGCAAGCCGCAAGCCGCAGGCCGCAGGCTTCGACGTTGCGAAGGTTCGAGCCGACTTTCCGATCCTGAGCGAGCGGGTGCACGGCAAGCCGCTGGTGTATCTCGATAGCGCCAACACCAGCCAGAAGCCCGAATCGGTGTTGCGGGCAATGGACGATTACTATCGCCACGCGAATGCCAACATTCATCGCGCCACGCACGTCTTGAGCGAGCGTGCGACCGCACTTTACGAGGGTGGCCGCGCGAAGGCGGCGGCGTTCCTCAACGCGCCCGACCCGCGCAGCATCGTGCTGACCAAGGGCACCACTGACGGCATCAACCTGGTGGCGCAGAGCTACGGCCGGTCGATGCTCAAGGCGGGCGACGAGATTCTGCTGTCGTGGCTGGAGCACCACTCGAACATCGTGCCCTGGCAGTTGGTGGCCGAGCAGACGGGCGCGGTCATCAAGGTCGTGCCCATCAACGACGCCGGAGAACTCGAGCTGGACCAGTTCGCGGCGCTGTTGTCATCGCGCACGAAGATCCTGGCCGTTGGCCACGTCTCGAATGCGCTCGGCACCATCAATCCGGTCAAGGCGATGATTGCCCAGGCCCATGCCGCTGGCGCCGTGGTGCTGGTGGATGGCGCGCAGGCCGCGCCGCACCTGGCCATTGACGTGCAGGACCTCGGCTGCGACTTCTACGTGTTGTCGAGTCACAAGATGTTCGGCCCCACCGGCACGGGCGTGCTCTACGGCCGGGCGTCACTGCTCGAGGCGATGCCGCCCTATCAAGGTGGCGGCGACATGATCGCGTCGGTGACGTTCGAGAAGACGCTCTACAACCAGGTGCCGTACAAGTTCGAAGCCGGGACGCCCAACATGGCCGGAGTGGTCGGGCTGGGCGCGGCCATCGACTACCTGGCGGGAATCGATCGCGACGCCGCGCTCGCACACGAAGACGCGGTGCTGGAGTACGCGACCGCGCAGGTGCGTCAGATCCCGGGCACGCGCATCATCGGCGAAGCCCGCCACAAGACCGGCGTGCTGTCGTTCATGCTCGAAGGCGTGCATCCGCACGATGCCGGCACCATTCTGGACAAGCAGGGCGTCGCGGTGCGCACCGGACAGCACTGCGCGCAGCCGGTGATGGACCGCTTCTGCATTCCGGCGACGATTCGTGCCTCGCTGGGCATTTACAACACACGCGAGGACATTGACGCCCTCGTAACCGGCCTGCACAAGGTCCGGGAGTTGTTCGTATGAGCGAGCTCACCGACCTCTATCAAGAAGTCATCCTGGACCACAACCGCCGCCCGCATAACTTCCGGGCGATCGAGGGTGCCACGAAGCAGGAAGGCTACAACCCTCTGTGCGGCGATCGCCTCACCTTGTACGTCGCGATCGAAGGCGGCGTGATCAAAGACGTCGCGTTCCAGGGATCGGGCTGCGCCATTTCGAAAGCCTCTGCCTCGCTGATGACTGACGCCATCAAGGGCAAGACCGCGGCTGAAGCGCGGGCGCTATTCGACCAGTTTCACGCCATGATCACGTCGGACCACACCGGTCCGGCCGCTGACCTGGGCAAACTGTCGGTGCTCGCGGGCGTCCGTGAGTTCCCGGCCCGCATCAAGTGTGCCAGCCTGGCCTGGCACACGATGAAGGCCGCGGTCGCGCACGAGACCGACGCGCCGGTATCCACCGAATGAATCACCTGCCTGTCATGACCACCGGCGGCCTGCCCGAAGACAGCGCCGCCAACGCCGTCAGCCAGTCCACCGGTGACATCACGCCGGACCCGGCGAACACCGAGGCGATCGCCCCGAAAGTGATCGAGGCGCTCAAGACTGTGTTCGACCCAGAGATCCCCGTCAACATCTTCGAGCTGGGGCTGATCTACGACGTGATCGTCGACGCCGCCGGGCAGGTGGGCGTGAAGATGACGTTGACCGCTCCCAACTGTCCCGCCGCGCAGTCGCTGCCGGTCGAGGTGCGCGACAAGGCACGCTCGGTCGAAGGCGTCACTGACGCGAAGGTCGAAGTCGTGTGGGATCCCCCCTGGACCAAGGACCGCATGTCGGACGTGGCGAAGCTCGAACTCGGGATGCTGTAGCGACTGGCGACTTGCGGCCTGCGACTTGAGGTCGCCACAAGCCGCAAGCCTCAAGCCGCGAGCCTCCCTCCGGCGTCATAATGACGGGATGCGGGTTCTTGCGCTGTTCGCGCTCCTTTTGAGCCTGTCTTCGCCCGTCGGGGCGCAGGGCGCCGAACCCGCTTCGCCAACCCCGGCCGACTCCCAGATCGACGCGACCAAGCTCGGTGTGTCGCTGGAGCGCATCCGGCGCGGCTTGCGGGTGACCGAGTCGCGTGAAAAGCAGCAGCAGCAGGCCGGCGCCGCCCTGCGACTCGAGTTCCAGGTACAGGTCTACGGTATGGCGCCGAAGATCGAAGTCCTCAAGGGCGTGGACCTGTTCAATGGTCCGGTGCCCGGCTCCGCTCCGACCCACCGCCAGTTCATCGACTTTGTGACCCCGCAGATCTATCGCACGCCGGCCATGCCCCTGTCGGCGCTGGCCGGCTGGGCCGCCGTACAGTTGTTCCAGAAGAGCAAGAAAGCGCGCTGCGAGGAAGAGATCGAAGGCTACCGCGCGCTGCTGATGCAGGGCGTCAGCGTGTCGGCGCCGCGCTGCACGCAATAGGTTCTCCCAAGCCGCAAGCCGCAAGCCGCATAGCCGTTGACGCCGAGGGCAGCCTCAACGTCTACTCTTGGCACCCATGACGATGAAGCCCTTCGCCATCACCGCGGCGCTGCTCGCGGTCCTCGCCGTCGCTCCGGCCATGCGCGCGCAATCGGTTCCGCCAGAAGGCCCGGTCGGTCCGAGTCCGTATGACATCGTGCGGGGATGGCAGAAGCCGTTCGCGGGTCCCGGCTATGCGTTCGGAGGCAACTCCGGCGTGTTCGCGGAATCGCCGGATCGCTCAAGATGAACGTGCTGACGCTGGCCGACCGCCGCGAGTGGCGCAACTGCCTCTATACCCTCGACATCATCGTCAACGACGACAGCCTGTGGATCACGGACCTGAAGCCGCTACGCTTTGTGAAGCTCGACTTCGCCGGGAACCACCTCTACACCTGGCTGGTGCCCAGCGATTTGCCGGACGGGTATCTGGAAGTGCATGCGTTCTCGGTGGACTCGGCCGGCAATCTTTACGGCGGCGACAACCAGTACGGGCGCACCCAGAAGTTCGTGCCGAAGCCTGGCGCGAACCCGGCGCACCTGATTCGCGCGCCGTGGGTCGCCAAGTAAGGCTCCCGCTACTTCGCCGCGGCCGCCGGTGCCGGCAGCGCCTTGCCCTGCAAGCCGACCAGTTGCTTCGCCAGGTGGTTGACCACCACCGCGCCATTGCGAACGTCGGTGAGATACGCCGCGCGCAACAGTTGCTCGCGACGTCCACGCAACGCGCCCGTGATGGCTTCTTTCACGGCCGGCATGCTGGGATCTTTCTGACCGGCGGTGTCCTTCGCGACCAACAGCACGACGGTGTGTGCGCCGCCGTTGCTCACGACGCGCACTGAACCTGGCTCCGACTTCAGCACGGCATCGCGCAAGGCCTGGGGCGCCTGTTGCAGGGCCGAGATCGGGATGAAGCCGAGGTCGCCGCCGCGCGGCGCCGACTGCGGGTCCTCGGAAAAATCCGCGGCGAGGTCGCCGAAGGCCACGCCCGCCTTCAGACGTTCCATCAGCATCTGCGTCTTGGCCGCCGCTTCTTGTGGCGTCTTCGCATCGTCGCCCGTGCGATTGGCGATTTCCTGTTCGCGCACCGGCGTGACGGCGATCTGCGCAATGTGGTACGCGTCTTCGGCGCGGTTGAACTGTGCCTTGTTGGCGTTGAAGAAATCGGTCACTTCCTGATCGGTCACGATGACCTTGGCGACGACCTCGCGATCCACCACCTTCTGCGCGAGCATGTCGCGGCGCAGCGCCTCGCGCATGTCGGCGACGGTCAGGTTACGGGCGGCGAGGCTCTTCTCGAATGCCTCGGGGGTGATGTTCTTCTTGCCCTCTTCGAACGCCTTATCGACATCGGTATCGGGCAGCTCGATCTTCAGCTCACGCGCCTTGGCGATCAACAGCTCCTGCACGATCATCTCGTTCAGCAGGGTCAGCTTGGCGGTCGTGATCTCTTCCTCGGACGGGGTCGCGTTGTCCTGCGCAGTGCGGCGATAGGCCTTTTCCACGTCGTCGCGCTTGATCTCGTGGCCATCGACGACGGCCCACGCGTCCGGCGACGCCGCGGGCGTGGCAGGAGTAGATCGGCACGCGCCGGCCAGGACCGACACCGCGAGAATGAACAACACGGCGCCGTGAGGACGAACAAGGGGGGTCGCGATTCGCTTCATTTGATCCATTGTATTCAGGACCCGGCAACGGCGAGCCGGATTATGTTGTGGAGCTGCGCCACGCCCTCGGTGAGTGCCGCCGGTCCGGGCTGCAGAATGTAGGTGGACTTCACTTCGTAGATGTGCCCGTTCTTCACCGCGGGCACGTCCGCCCACCCGGGTCGTGCCGCGATTCGGGCCGGACGCACCGGCTTGCCGCACCACGACCCGATGATCACGTCGGGCGCACGGGCGATGACCTGTTCGCTGGTGACGATGCGGTCCTTGGCGAGGCTGGCCTTGTCCAACTCGGGGAAGATGGGATCGCCGCCGGCAATCTGCACCAGTTCCTCGGTCCAGCGAATGCCGCTGATCAGCGGGTCGTACCATTCCTCGAAGAACACCTTCGGTCGTCGCGGCAACGCCACCGCCTTCTCGCGGATCTCGTCAAGGCCTCGGCCGAGTCGATTCGCGAGCGCCGCTGCCTTCTCCGGCACACCGACCATGCCGCCGAGTACGCGGATCATCTGCAGGATCTCGGCAATGCTGCGCTGGTTGAACGTGAAGACCGGGTAGCCACGCTTGACCAAGTCGTTGGTGATGTCAGCCTGGAGATCCGAGAAGGCGAGTATGAGGTCGGGCTTCAGCGCCTCGATCTTCTCGTAACGGGCGTGCAGGAATGACGAGACCTTTGGCTTCTGGCGCGCTTCCGGTGGGCGGACCGTGTAGCCGGAGATGCCGACGACGCGGTCGCCCTCGCCGAGCAGATACAGCGTCTCGGTGGTCTCTTCGGTGAGGCAGACGATGCGGCTGGGGAAGTCGCTCACGATGTTAGCGCGAGAAATGCCGGACGCGGGCGAGCACACCGGTTGGCGGCGCGCCGCTCGCCACGGCCTTCCAGCCGACGATCCCGTCTGACTCGCCGAAGATGACCAGCACGCGCCCGTCGCGTGGCGTGGCTGCGCACTCGACCGCAGCGACGACTGCGATGCCCGTGGCTCCGCCTGGACCGAGTGCGGCCGATGGCGCGACGAGGCGCCGGGCGCCACGCGTCCTGAGTCGGCGCGCCAGTGTCTGACAAGCCGCGTAGGTATCGCGACCGCCGGTCAGCACCTTCGACGGCAGCGACACGGCAGTAGCGGGCGCATCGTCCAGTTCAACGGCCCACAGTGCACGCCGCACGGTCGCGACGTCGGCCGGGTCATGGATCTCTTCGTGCCGCAGCAGTTCCGCCCAGGCGCCATCCGGCGTATCGGCGAAGTAGTGGGCCGGGCCCTCGCCCTCGGCGTGCCAACGTGCCGCGGGCTGCGACGCGTCACTCCACAGAAACGGATAGCGCGGGTCGGCCTGCCGGAAGACGATCATGTCGCCGCCAGCGTGATCAGCGAACGCGCCAGTTCACGGACTCGAAGTGGCGAGGCATCGTCCGGGTTCCAGTCGCCCGACAGCAGCGCCGCCGGCGCGCGGTCATCGAGCGCAGTGCGCCGGCGCTCGAACCAGCGACGCACCCCGACTTCGTTGTACGCGCCCGCCAGGTCGCCGACGATCAGCGCCAGGTGATGCAGGCGTCCGGCGACGGCGTCCGGCGTCTCGCGCTCGCCCGAGAGATAGCGACGGAGGCTCGAGACCGAAATGTGCAGGAGGCCCGCCAACTGTTCCGCGTCGATCACTCGAGACACCGCGGGCCATTCGAACTGCGGGGCCGGCGACGCGTCGAGTGCGGCGATCACCAGATGCAGCAGCGATTCCACCTCGCCAGTGGCGGGCGGTTCGACGTTGTCGAAATGGAAGGCCGTGCCGCGCGCGATCCCGGCGTCTCGGACCCGTTGCAACAAGGGGCCAATGTTTGTGGGGTCCACCACTCCGGTCCCGGGGCCGAGCAGTCCCATGGCGTCGGCCCGCCGCCACGCTTCGAGCGCGAGATGACGCACCGATCGGTCGCCCGGTGGGACCGGAACGGATGCCAATCGGGACGTAGCCATATTCCGATCGTATTCCGATTGCCGACCCCGGTCAAGTGGCCGTCACGGCCGCGGGTTCGTGATGCAGGTCGGCGAAGACGAATCCATCACGGTCGACGATCTCGCCCAGGCGGACAGCGATCGCGTGGTTGAACATGGGGCCGGTGTGCGCGAACGAGTGGAACTCTCCGTTCTCCCCGCACGGATCCACGCCGGCTGGCAGATCGGCGATGAAGGACCGATCGAAGGTGCGGCCGGCGAATGCGCGATCGAGTTTCTGAGGATTCACGCAGGTCAGGGTGGCGCGCAGTCCGCCAGCCATCATGTCCTGCGCGAGAGCGGCCGTGGACTTGGTCTTCCAGATCGGAAACAGCGGCTCGAGGCCGGAACCGGCGAGCCGTTCCTCGCGATAGCGGCGGACGTCTTCGAGAAACAGGTCGCCGAACGCGACGTGGGTAAAGCCGCCGGTCACGAAGCCTGCCACCGCCGTCTGCATGATCGCTTCGTAGTGCGCGTTCGAACACGGCCACGGCAGGGGCACCACGTGCAGAGGCAGGGCGGCGGCGTCGGCTTGGGCCTGGAGGAGTTCGCGTCGTACGGCATGCGTCGCCACCCGGTCGAAGGCTTCGTTGGTGGTGGTGAGCAACCCCGCAACCGCGCCAGGGTGTTGCTGCCTGAGCGTGTGGAGCATCCAGGCCGAGTCCTTGCCGGTCGACCAACTGACCAGGATCTTCATGGGTGCAGCGCCTTCGCCATTCGCTCCACGCTCTCGGCGATGCGCGGGCCGGGCACCGTGACCGCGTGACCAGAAATAAACAGAACCTGTTGGTTGCGCACGGCCGGCACCGACGCCAAGCGCGCCCACGAGGCCAGCTCTTGCTGCATGGGCAGGCCGGCGGGGATCTCCTCCGGTCGCAACTCCAGAATCACTTCAGGCGCCCGCGACAGGATGGTTTCGATCGAGACCTGCACCGACTCCTTGTCGATGTCGTTGAACACATCATCGCCACCCGCGATCTCAAGCATGTCGTGCAGGAAGCCGCGTCCGCCGCTGACGTACAGGTTCCGCAGGGTCTTGGGCTCGCGCGAGAACACGAGCAGCGTCTTCGGCCGTCGCTTACCGGCGACCCGAGCGCGCACGGCGGCGAGCCTGGCCTCGATCGCCGCGACGGCCCGATCGGCCTCTGTCGCATGACCCGTGCGCACGCCCAGCTCGGTCATGGTCGCCAGGATGTGGCTCAAGCCGGCGTGACGGTAGTCAAAGGTCGGAATGCCGGCGCGCTTCATTTGGGCCTGCAGGTCGACCTGGCTGCCATAGGTCATCACCAGGTCTGGCTTGAGCGAGATGATCCGCTCGGTGTCGGGATCGAGCAGCGCCCCCACGCGCGGTAGCGCCTTCACCTCGGGCGGATACTCGTCGTAGCTCGACACCGCGACGACTTGCGGACCCGCACCAATCGCGTAGAGCATCTCGGTCAACGCAGGCACCAATGACACGATTCGTTGCGGGCGCGACTGCGCCGCTGGCGCGAAAGAGGCCAGCAACACGAGGCAAGCCCCAAGCCGCAAGCCGCAAGTCGCGAACCGCCCACCGCAAGCCGCAAGCCGCAAGCCGCAAGCCGATTTCATGATTTCTTCACCAGCAACCAGAGAAAGAACGGCCCGCCGATCAAGGCCGTGATGATGCCAACCGGCAACTCGAGTGGCGCCACGATCGTGCGTGCCGTCAGGTCACAGAGCACGGTGAACGCCGCGCCGAAGAGGGCCGCGGCCGGCAACACGATCCGATGATCCGACCCCACCATCAACCGTACGAGGTGGGGCACGACAATGCCGATGAAGCCGATGGGACCGCCCAGCGAGACCGCGGCGCCAGTGGCCAATGAGGTGCTGAGAAAAGCGAGTCGTTGCGTGCGGACCACCTCCACGCCACGGGCGGCCGCGACGTCCTCGCCGAGCGTCAGCAGGTTCAGCGTGCGCGGCAGACAGGCAAACACGCCGAAGGCCGCGACGACGAACGGCAGCGCGGCGATGATCGGGGTGTAGCTGCCGACATCCAGGTCGCCCATGAGCCAGCGAAGCGCCCGCAACGACTGGGTGAAGTCCGCCATGTATTGCACGAACAGGATCAGCGCCGAGAAGAACGAGTTAAGCGTGACTCCGGCCAGCAGCAAGACGTTGGTCGACAGGCCGCGTTTCCGCGACGAGGCCAGCCAGTAGACGATGGCGGTGGCGACGAGCGAGCCGGTGAAGCTGGCGATGGGAACTGACGAGACGCCCATCATCCCGACCTCGAGTCCGAACGCGATCGCCAGCATCGCGCCCAGCGCGCCGCCCGCCGAGACGCCCAACGTGAACGGCGTTGCCAATGGATTGCGCAGCATGGCCTGCAACACCACGCCCGCGGCCGCGAGCGAGGCGCCGACGATGGCGCCTGACAGCACGCGTGGCAGACGGGCGACGAAGAAGATCTGCGCGTCGACGTTCTCGTGCCAGGGGATGGTCGTGTCGAACACCCTCGGCAGCGAGATGCTCGTGCTGCCGACCGTGGGCGCCCACAGCACGACGGCGATCGTTGCGAGCGCAAACAGCGAGACGACCGTGAAGATGCGACGGCGGATGTTCACCGTGCCACTCGTCGAACGGGAACCACCGTCATGTGGCCGGTGCCGCTATGCACATGCACATCGGCCTCGACGTCGTACAGCCGCTGCACGTTCTCCGGCGTCAGCACCTCATGGGTCGGCCCCGTCGCCAGCACCCGGCCATCGCGCATCAGGATCAGTTCGCGGCAGATCGAGGCGGCGAGGTTCAGGTCGTGCGTCGAGATGGCCATGGTGACGCCGTGGTCCTGGTTGAGCCGTTGCAAGAGCGACGACACCTCGAGTTGGTAGCCCAGGTCGAGCGACGCCGTCGGCTCGTCGAGCAAGAGCAGGCCCGCCGATTGCGCGAGCGCGGCGGCAATCACCACGCGCTGCTTCTCGCCGCCGCTCAGTTCGTGAAACGGGCGATCGGCGAGTGGCGCCGTGCCAGTGGCCGTCAGCGCCTCGCGCGCGATCCGGATGTCATCCGGCCCTTCCACGGTGAACACACCGAGGTGCGGATGGCGGCCCATCAGCACGATCTCGATCGCCGAGTACTCGAACACCAGCTCGGTCTCTTGTGGTACCACGGCGATGCGTCGCGCGACCTCGCGTCGCGACCAGCGGTCCAGTGGTTGGCCGTCGAGCAACACCCGTCCGGACGAAGGCTTGCGCGTGCCGCTCAGCAAGCGCAGCAGTGTGGTCTTACCTGAGCCGTTCGGGCCGAGAATGCCGACGAGTGCGCCGTCAGTGAGGCGCACGGACACACCGTCAACGACGAGGGGGCCGTCGGGGGCGTAGCGGAACGAGAGTTGGTCGGCGGAAAGCACTGCGCGTCGCCTCCCAGGCGTCTCACGCGCCTGAATGAGTGACTTGCCCATGAACTGCCAGTCTCCTGACTCGCGGCGCGGGGCCGCTTACAGTGGCGGGACCGTGTGGGCTTCGCACCCAACTTCCCTGGCTGTCCTGGTACGCGTCTGTTGAGCCCGAATTGTAGCATCAGTTACAATGGAACCACGAAGGACGCGAAGGTCACGAAGTCATGCTCCAGCGCTTGAAAACGGCGGGACTCGCCGAGATTGCCGACAAAGTCGAATCGCGCGAGCGGTTGTCGTTTGAGGACGCGGTCGCGCTGTTCGAATCGACGGATCTGCTGGCGCTCGGCTGGATCGCCAATCGCGAGCGCGAACGCCGCCACGGCGATCGCACCTACTTCAATCACAACCTGCGGCTCGAGGCGACCAACGTCTGCGAGGCGTCGTGCCTGTTCTGCTCGTTCGCGCGGCTGAAGGAAGGCGATGCCGGCGCGCAGACGATGACGCTCGAGCAGGTCTTCGCCAAGCTGCGCCAGCACGGCGATCAGCCGCTCACTGAAATTCACATCGTCAACGGCCTGCACCCCGGCCTGCCGTTCAGTTACTACACCGACCTGTTGACCGGCCTGAAGCAGATTCGTCCCGGCATCCACATGAAATGCTTCACCGCGGTGGAGATCGCGTTCTTCGCGGACCACTACGGCAAGACCGATCGGCAAGTGCTGGTCGAGCTGAAGGCGGCCGGCCTCGATTCACTGCCCGGCGGTGGCGCCGAGATCTTTGCCCCACGCGTGCGCCTGAAGATCTGCCACGACAAGTGTGATGCCGCGCGCTACCTGGCCATTCACCGCACGGCTCACGAACTGGGCATGCGCACCAATGTGACCATGCTCTACGGTCACATCGAGACGACCGAAGAGCGCGTCGATCATCTGCTGCAGACGCGGGCGCTGCAGGACGACACCGGCGGGTTGCAGGCGTTCATTCCGCTGGCATTTCATCCCGACCACAACCAGATGCGAAAGCTGCCGCCGCCGGCAGCGAGCGAAACACTGAAGGTCCACGCAGTGGCGCGCCTGGTGCTCGATAACGTCGATCACATCAAGGCGTATTGGATTTCATGCGGAGTCGAAGTGGCGCAGACCGCGTTGTGGTTTGGCGCCGACGACCTCGACGGCACGGTGCAGGAAGAGACGATCTTCCACATGGCCGGTTCATCGACGCCGACGACGCTATCGACCGATGACATCGAACAGCTCATTCGCGACGCCGGCCGAGAGCCGATCGAGCGCGACACGCTGTATAACGTGGTGCGCATTCCGGCCCTGCGGTAGGTCGCCTGAATTCAGTGTGTTTGCCTCGGCAAACCCGAGGAGAGAACGGGGCCGCACGAACCGTTCGGCGGACTGACGCGTGAGCAGCTCGCAAGCGCGAAGCTGATCCTCTGGAAGGGCCACTGCTCGGTGCACGTGCGCTTCAGCGCGCAGCAAATCGAGAAAGTCCGGCTCGAGCACCCCGGCATCACGGTGATGGTGCATCCCGAAGTGCCGTTCGACGTGCTGCGGGCCGCCGACGACAGCGGCTCGACCGAGTACATCCTGAAGCAAGTACGCGAGGGCCCGGTCGGATCGAAATGGGCGGTGGGCACCGAGGTCCACCTCGTCCACAGGCTGGCGGAAGAGGTGGCGCCGGACAAGACCGTCGTGTCGCTCGACCAGTTCGGCTGCCTCTGCTCCACGATGTTCCGCGTGTCACCGAACCACCTCTTGTGGGTGCTCGATTCGCTCCTTGATGACGAGGTGGTGAACGAAATCGTCGTGCCGGAAGAGGAGAAGAAATGGGCTAAGATCGCGCTAGATCGAATGCTCACGATTCATTAGATGGCCGGGTCTGAGGATCAGACCCTACGACAGTTGACAGGAGACTTGCATGGCTCATTCACTTCCCGCGCTGCCCTACGACGTGGCCGCGCTCGAACCGCACATCGACAGCCAGACGATGCAGATTCATCACGGCAAGCATCATCAGGCGTACGTCACCAATCTGAACGCGGCGCTCGACAAGCATCCCGAGCTGCACACCAAGAGCCTGGATGAGCTGATCAAAGGCATCAACAGCGTGCCGGATGACATCAAGGCCGCGGTCCGCAACAACGGCGGCGGCCATTGGAACCACTCGCTGTTCTGGACGCTGATGGCGCCCGGCGGCGGCGGTAATCCAACCGGTTTGGTCGCCGAGGCGATCAACAGTTCATTTGGTGATTTCGAGAAGTTCAAGGCCGGGGTGAACCAGGCCGGCACGACGCGCTTCGGCAGCGGCTGGGCGTGGGTGATCGACAACGGCGGCAAGCTCGAAGTGATGAGCACGCCCAACCAGGACAACCCGTTGATGGAAGGCAAGAAGGCCATTCTCGGCATCGACGTGTGGGAACACGCCTATTACCTGAAGTACCAGAACCGCCGCCCCGACTACCTCGGCGCGTGGTGGAACGTGGTGAATTGGGCGGAAGTGAACAAGCTGCTCAAGGGCTAACCCCCGAACCGACGCAACCACGAAGCACGCGAAGGATGAAGTATTTCTTCGTGCTCTTCGTGGTTGCCTTTTCGACCACCGCGCACGCGCAAGGTCCTCCCAGGGTTACCGGCACGCTTTCGAACCTCACCCGCGTCGAGTCGTGGTCGTTCTTTCAACCCCGCATCGACCCGCTGGCCCTGACCACCGAGCCGATTGGCGATCCGGACTACACTTTCATTGGCGATCGCGCAGAACTTGGCGTGCGCGTCGCGGGATCGCGCTTCGATTTCGGTGGCGCATTCAACTACGTCCGCCTCGAGAATCTGCCGACCAGGGCCATTGGTCCTGGCGGGTTGGGCACCGGCGCGTTCTACTTTGCCGCCACGGGCGTTCGTTACAGCTACCAGCTGTATCTCGGCGAGTTGACGCTGAAGGTCAAGGCTCGCGATGGCCGCGCGTCGTTGACGGTGGGCCGCATGCCGTTCGCGTCCGGTGCCGAATCTGCGTCCGCGAACGCGGCCCTCGAGACACTGAAGCGCGAACGGTTGCACTCGCGGTTGATCGGCAACTTCGAATGGTCCTACTACCAGCGCCGGTTCGACGGCGCGCGGTTGGATCTGAACCGAGCGCGCTGGCACGCGACCGCCGCCGTGTTCGTCCCGACGCAGGGCGGGTTCGAGGAATCCACCAATCTCTCGATGCCGAAGGTGCAGGTGGGCATCGTCTCGTTGACACGCAGAAGGCAACCCCAAGAAGGGGTTGCCTCCACCAGCCATGCAGAGTGGCAACTGTTTGCCACGACTTATCGCGATCGTCGTGGCAAGGCAGCGGTCGTTGACAACACCGGTGCGGCCGACCAGCCGATCGACGTCACGGTGTCGGCCGTCGGCGCCTCACACGCCCGCATCACGCCGACGCGCGTCGGCGAACTCGACACCGTGCTCTGGGGCGCGGGGCAGTTCGGGACGTGGTACGGCCAGCCACATCGTGCCGCCAGCGTGGCTGCCGAGATCGGGCATCGCTGGACCCGGGCCGCGGGCCGGCCGTGGCTGCGTGCCGGCTACTTGTGGGCATCGGGGGATCGCGATCCAGGGAATGGCCGGCACGGCACGTTCTTCCAGATGCTGCCCTCGTCTCGGAAATATGCGTTGTCATCAACCTACGCGCAGATGAACCTGAGCGACGCCTTCGTGCAGGCGTGGTTTGAACCCCGCGGGCTGAAGACGCGTATCGAAGTACATGCACTCGGGCTCGCCAGCGCGAGCGATCTCTGGTATCAAGGCAGCGGCGCCACCGCCAGCAACGGGCGCTACTTCGGGTTCTCGGGCCGCTCGTCCGGCGGGCAGCGGCGTCTGGGCACGGTGCTGGAGGGCGCGGTGGACGTGCCCATTCGGAAGTACTGGTCGGTGAATGGGTATGCTGGAACGATGTCGGGCAGTGACGTCGTGAAGCGAAGTTTCAGCGGTACCCGCCTTACGTTCTGGTTCGTCGAGAACGTCATTCGTTTCTGACCTGGAGGCTGAATTGACAGCAGACCGCTTACCGCGAACCCGATCCGTCGTTGGTGACGATCACGCACCTCACCTACGGCCTGCACGCCCTCGGCTTGGCCATCGGCGCCTTCGGCGCCTCGACCATCGTCGGGGCCTTCCTGTTCGGCTGGCTCGGCGTCCTTTTGTGTTCTCTGTGGCTAGATCAGAACAACTTCACGTCGACAATCTCGCCCTTCTCCGCGATGTCAGTCTGCGCCGGGATCTCGATGTAGCCGTCGGCCTGTGACATCGACGTGATGTCACCAGAGGCTTTGAACGCCGGCATCGCCTGCCCGTCGACGATTCTCACCGTGTAGAACTGGTGGCGGCCGGTCGTCGACACAATCCGCTGGCCGAGCGGCAGGCGCACCGTGTGCGTGTGACGGGGCCGCAGCCGCGCGATGGCGCGCAGCGCCGGCACCAGCAGCAGGTAGGCGTTCGACAGGCACGAGGTCGGGTAGCCCGGCATGCCGAACATGGGCTTACCCTGGATGGTGCCAAACGCTGTTGGCTTGCCGGGCTTGACGGCAATACCGTGAAACGCGATCTCGCCGCGCCGGCGGATGGCATCGAGGACGAGGTCGCGTTCGCCGACCGAGCTGCCGCCGGAAAACACCAGCACGTCGCACGACAGGCAGGCATCGATCGCGCGATCGAGCGCCTCGATGGTGTCGTGCGCGGTGGCGAAGGGTACGGGCACGCTGCCGTGCTCCTGGATGATCGTGCTGAGCGTGAACTTGTTGATGTCGTAGATCTGGCCCGGCTGCAACTCCTGGCCGGGGTCGACGATCTCGTTGCCGGTCGAGAGAATCGCGACGGTGGGCTTCGCGTAGACCTCGACGTCGCCGCCGCCGAGTGCGGCCAGCGCGCCGATGCGGCTGGGATTGAGCACGTCGCCATCGCGGATCACGGTCTGGCCCACCGCGATGTCAGCGCCCTGCCGGCCCACGTTCTGGCGCGGATAGACCGGCGTCAACACGCGGACGTCGTCTGCGGCGCGCTCCGTTTGCTCGACCATCACCACGGCGTCGGCGCCAGCGGGCATCGGCGCGCCGGTGGCGATCTCGACGGCGGTGCCGGGTGTCAGTTGCCGCGTCGGCACCTGGCCGGTGTAGACCTTCTCGATCACGCGCAGCGTCTTGGGCTCGTAGCGGCTGGCGCCGAAGGTGTCGTCGGCGATCACGGCAAAGCCGTCCATGCCGGCGCGCGCGAAGGGCGGCACATCGCGCATCGACTGCACGTCGGCGGCGCTGACGCGGCCGTTGGCGTCGATCAGAGCGACACGCTCGCGGCGTTCGATCGGCTTGCACGCGGCGGCGATCAGCTCACGTGCCTCCTCGAGTGGGATGGTGTTCTTGATCGGGCGCATTTCGGTCTTTGACATACGTTCAACTCGGGATCCGGGATCATTTTGATGCTTGTTGCACCAGGTGGGCCAATTCCGGGACCACCAGTTTCGTCATCGCCAGGCGAACTGCACTCTCCGAACCGGGGAGCGAGATGACAATCACCTTGCCGATGGTGCCGGCACAGGCGCGGCTCAACATCGCGGCGGCGCCGATGTCGTGATAACTGAGCATGCGAAACAGCTCGCCGAAGCCGGGCAGCCGCTTGTGGAGCAGCGCATCAATCGCTTCGAACGTGCTGTCGCGGCTGGTGAGGCCGGTGCCGCCCGTGGTGATGATGGCGTCGACGTCGGCAATGGCGGCCTGCTGGCGGACGAGTTCCGCCACGCGCGCGGGTTCATCCGGCTCGATGGCTTTGCCTGCGACCCGGTATCCGGCCGCGAGCAACAGCTCGATGATGGCCTGGCCGGACGCGTCGTTCGCGTCGGTGCGGGTGTCGCTCACGGTCACTACGAAAACGCGCGCGTGCGCGGGGGCGGCCGCCTGGTGGTCGGTACTGCTCATTTGGTCTTGGCCTCTTCGTCGACGTCTCGTTCCCATGCTACCAGCAGCTGATGCAAACGCCGGACGTCGCCGGTGTGGTCCTGGGCGAGGTCGTTGCGTTCCGCCAGGTCCTTGCGAACGTCGAACAGCATCACGCGGGCCGTGCCGTCCAGCAGCAGCTTCATGTCGCCGCTGCGGACCGCGCGCTGATCGAGGCCACCGGTGCGGACGCGCCAGAACAGCGTGCGCTGGACGATCGGCGAACGGCCGTCGAGCAACGGCAGTAAGTTGATGCCCTCCAGTCGCGCGTCGGCGGGGACCGGCGTATTGGTGGCCGCCAGAATGGAGGCCGTGAGGTCCATGGTGATGCCCACCTGCGACGACACGCGGCCGGCCGGGATGCGGCCCGGCCAGCGGAGGATGGTCGGCACGCGAATGCCGCCCTCCCACAACGTGAACTTGCGGTTGAAGAGCGGTGCGTTGCGCGACAACCACTCGCCGCCGTTGTCGTTGGTGAAGATCACCAGCGTATCGCGGGCGAGGCCGAGGCGGTCGAGCGTCGCCAGGATCTCTCCCACGCCGCGATCGGCCCGCTCCATGATCTTGACGTAGTCGGCTCGCGTGCTGGTGTTGGCGTCATGCGGCAGCAAGTGGCGGGCATTGTCGATCGCCCGCGACGGCTGGTCGGGGACCTGATAGGGCCAATGCGCGGCGTTGTACGCCACCTCGAGAAAGAACGGCCGGCCCGCATGGTCGGTGATGAACGTGACCGACCGTTGCGTGATGAGATCCGTCATGTAGCCGTCAACGCGGACCGGCCGATCGTTGTCGAACAGGTCGGGCAGGCCATCGCTGGCGGTGTGCTCGTAGTAGTCGATGTAGCCGCTCTTGAAGCCGAAGAACGACTCGAAGCCGTGGGCGCCGGGACTGAACTCCGGCTTGTACCCCAGGTGCCATTTGCCGACGAGGCCGGTAGCGTAGCCGTGATTACGCAGGAGCTGCGGCAGCGAGCGGCCGGAGGCCGCCAGGCCGATGTCGCCGTCGGTGGCGACGACCGTAATCGGGTGCTCCAACGCGTAGCGCTGTTGGTAGCGGCCGCTGATCAGGCCCGCGCGTGTTGGGGTGCAGGTCGATCCGTTGGCATAGAAATCGGTGAGCCGCACGCCTTCTTTCGCGAGGCGGTCAATGCTGGGTGTCTTGATGTCGGGCGCGCCGTAGCTCCCAATATCGCCGTACCCGACATCGTCCAGGATGATAAGGACGACGTTGGGCCGCGTGGCTGGCGGCGGCGCCTGCGCCGGCAGCGGGGCGGGAGCGAGTGCGATCGAGACGATGAAGGCCAAGAGTCTACGCATGAGGATGTCCCGCCGTTTCTGGTTGAAGATAGCACGGGCAGGTTTGCTACGATGGCGCATGCAACGCGTCATGGCTCTGGTGGCGGCAGTGTCCCTCCTGATCATGCCCGTGGCCGCGCAACCACCGCTCGACAAAGCCGGCCAGCAGTGGGTGGCGGCGACGCTCAAGAAGCTGACCGTTGAGCAGTTGGTGGGGCAGATGATCTTTGCGCCGCTCAATTCCACCTATCTCAGCAGCGACAGCGATCAGTACGAGGCGCTCGTCAAGCTGTTGCACGAGTCGCACATTGGCGGGTTGATTGCGTTTGGCGGCACCGAGGCCGTGCCTAACGTGATGCTCAACAACACCTACGGGCCGGTGATCCTGGGACAGCCGCTCGAATTGGCATCGCTGTTCAATCGCCTGCAGTCGATCTCGACGCTGCCACTGCTGACCACCTCCGACTTCGAGTGGGGCGTCGCCATGCGTGTTGCAGGCGCCACCAAGTTTCCGCGCGCCATGGCGTTTGGCGCCGCCGGCGATCCGCAGTTGGCGTACGAGGCGGGCAAGGTCGTGGGCCTCGAAAGCCGCGCCCTCGGCGTGCACGTGAACTTCGGGCCGGTGGCCGACGTGAACAACAACCCGCGCAATCCGGTGATCAATATCCGCTCGTTCGGCGAGGATCCGGCGCGCGTGGGCGGCATGGTCAACGGCTGGGTCCGGGGGCTGCAGGAGGCCGGGATGCTGGCTACGCTCAAGCATTTCCCCGGTCACGGCGACACCGATGTCGACTCACACCTCGGCCTGCCGATCATCGCGCATCCGCGCACCCGTCTCGACGCGGTGGAGCTGCCGCCGTTCCAGGGCGGCATCACGGCCGGCGCCGCCGGCGTGATGGTGGCGCACATGGAGATGCCGGCGATCGATCCCGAGAAGCGTCCCGCCACATTCAGTCCCGTCGTGATCGGCGAGGTGCTGCGCGGGCAGATGCGGTTCAACGGCTTGATCTATTCCGACTCGATGAAGATGGCGGCGATCACGCGCATGGCATCACCGGGTGAGGCCGCGGTGCGAGCCGTTCAAGCGGGCATTGATGTGGTGCTCGACTCGCCGGACTCGGCCGCGGCCGCGTCGGCGCTGGTCGCCGCTGTCAAGGACAACACCATCCCGCGCGCCCGGATCGAAAGTTCGGTGCGTCGCATTCTCGAGGCCAAAGCGCGTCTCGGCCTGCACCGCACCCGCACTGTGAACCTTGATGCCGCGCCGCTGACGGTTGGGGGGCGGAAGCACGAAGCCGTCGCCCAGGCCGTGAGCGATCGTTCGATCACGCTGATCAAGGACGAGCGCGTCATGGTGCCGCTGCCCACACCGCGCACCGGCAGCGTGATGTACCTGTCGGTGCTCGACTATCCCTCGGGCTGGCGGATCGCGGCGCCGAGCCGGACGATGATTCCCGAGCTGAGGGCGCGATGGGCGGCCACGGAATCATTCGAGATTTCGGATCGCACCACGCCGTCTGAGCTCGACATGGTGCGCGCGCTGGCCGCGAAATACGACGCGGTGGTGGCCGGCATTTTCGTGCGCGCGTCATCCGGCAGCGGACGGCTCGACCTGGCGCCGCAGCTCGAGCAGTTCCTGAAGGACATCGCGCGCGCCACCGAGCGCCGCAAACAGCCATTTGTGTCGGTGCTGTTCGGCAACCCCTACACGGCGATGGGCATTCCCGAGGCGCCAGCGGTGATGCTGACCTACGACTTCTCGGATGGCGCGGAGCGTGCGGCAGTGAAAGCGTTGGCGGGGGAGATCCCGATCACCGGCAGGTTGCCGATCGCCCTGCCGGGCATGTTCGAGCTTGGCCATGGGCTCGTGCGCCCCGCCGGATCGCACTAGCGGCCGAAGTTGAAGGTCACCTGCTTCGGCCTTGCCTCCAGGTGGTGGACAGGTGGTCGGCGGGACGCGCGTGTACCTCGACTCGATCGTGCACGCGTTCGTGTCAGGTGCCTCCGCCGAGACCATTGCGCAGGCCTTTCCTGTCCTCAATCTCGAGCAGGTGTACGGAGCCATTACTTTCTACCTTGGGCACCGCGAGGAAGTGGATCAGTACCTCGACGCGCGGCAGCAGGACTTCGACGCCCAGCGTGAGGCCTCGCGGGAGGCCGACCCGATGTTCTACCAGAAGCTCGCCGACGCGAAGCGGCAGATCCCACTCGCGGGCTAAATGCCGGTCCGTTTCCAGGCCGACGCTGACTTCAATCAGATCATCGTCGCCGCTTCGGTGGGACAATTGCCGCTAGATTCCGTGATGAGTACCAACAAGCAGAAGCTCTTGTGGCCAAGATGACGCGCGGCGAGACAGCCCAGTTGCTGCAGCAGGTCGCGCGCGATCTCGGTGACGCATATCCGGGCATCGACGTGACCGATGGCGTATCGGGTGGCGACCCCTGCATCGCCCGCACGCGCATTCCGGTCTGGACCCTCGAACACGCCCGTCGGTCGGGCACAAGCGAGGCCGAACTCTTGCGCTCGTACCCCGGTCTACGAGCCGAGGATCTGGCCAACGCGTGGGCGTACGTACGTGCGCATCGAGACCAGATCGACGCCCAGATTCAAGACAACGAAGCCGCCTAACGCGCCGCCATGCGCTTCCTCGCCGATGAGAACTTTCGAGAGATCCGCTTCTGCTTGCGGTGCGAGGCGAGACGCCATCAGCGGGAGGCCGAGCGATCCGCGGCGACGCGCTGCCGAAGACGCTCTTTGATCTCGTCTGCGAGCGCCGGTGTCGATTCCGTCGTGAATGTCCGGCCTTCGCCGCGAGCGAGAGAGGCATCGGCCTCATCGATCATCGCCACGATCTCAAGCCGTCGGCGCTCGCGCTCTTCCCAGAGCGCCAACGCTTGCTGAACCGCTTCTTCCTCGCGGCTGATACGACCGCTCTCGATCGCCTTCTCGACGAATGCGCGCTGGTCAGGGGTCAATTCGATGTTCATCGGGGTACCTCGTCATGCGCAGCGAGCAGGTCGAGCGCTGATAGACGCATTGTAGCTCGGCTGAGCGCGATCAAGCCTGTGCGCGAAAGGTAGGGCTGCTATGGATGATCCTCGCGACCGGCTTGAGAATGTCCCGGTGTATGCAAGCAGCGGAACGAATCATCCGCACAACGCAGGATGTAAACGAACCACATGCGTTGACGACGATGCCATCGTCGAGGCCGAAACGGCAACACACACTTCAAATTGGTTTGGGGGTTGAGCTGACAGTGGCTCGCCATGAGCGAACCTACGGTTCGCCGAAGGCGAATCGTAGGTGAGTCGAATGGTGCGCCCAGCATGATTCGAACATGCGACCTCCTGGTTCGTAGCCAGACGCTCTATCCAGCTGAGCTATGGGCGCAACTTGTTGATTCTAAACGAGTTACTTTGATATTTGGGTTGATTAGCTTGGACTAACTACGCTTAGTTTTACGCTGAACAATCAACTCAAGAAACTGATCTTACCATTCTGAAGTAGCTTGCGGCTGGGTTTTGAGAAGGCGATCTAGATGACCGTGTTTGTCTCAATGCTTTCCCAGCGATGTGGGCGAACATGTAGAAGATTGCGACGCTCGATACGCCCGCGCCCATCAAAACAGCTTGGCGACCGTCCTGCTGCGTGGAGCGGGTACTTCCGAGCGGTCGTCACGTGCCAAGCGTGTTATACAAGCTAAGTCATGGTTTCCAATAACTGCGCGACTGCCTTGCTACTCTCATTACTCTGCCCGTTGGGGTCTCAATGTCATTGACAGCTTCCGATAGGTGTAAGCTCTCGCTATGTGGCGGTGCGGACTAGATCAACGGAGAGTCGGATGAGTCCATCTGTAGATCCCATCTTTCGGCGCGGCGACATTGTTCAGAGTGGATCGCGCCGCGGGTTTATATTGGCTGATTTCGAGAATTCACTTCTTCACATTCGTTGGACTTGGAACGGCACCGAGGTCGTCGCTCTATACGAAGCGATCGACTGCGAAAACGAGCCTGGGGGGGAGGGGATCATGGTCCCGCCGTCGCATGAGAGTGTCGTTCGCGTTCTGCGCTACGACGAGATCGTCCCAGGCACGAGTCAAACAGCATTAAACCAGATGGTCGCGTCGGAAGCATTGCTAGAAGAGTTTGAAGCCCTAGAGATCATTGAGAAAAGAATGGAAGCGCTTCAAGCAGCGGTCACTACCCAGCAGGAACAGCGGCGATTGAACTCGTTGATTCGGCGGTGGTTCGCAACGATTCCAGAGTGTCGTTTCGACAAGGTACACAAGAAGCAGCTCGGGATGCTCCTCGGGGGTTCGTCAGTTGGAGTATGGTTCAGAGTTCGAGAATGGCTGCATCGCCCAATTCACGATCTGTTTCACGCTCCGAAGAAACCTCATTAAGTTCTCGATTATGTGCAAAGTCTTGTCGAACCGTTGTGCGGTCTAACACCGCGCTGCACCTCGCGAGCCGCGCGTTCGCAGCAGAACATCACGAGTGGTCGTCGTGATTTTGATAGGTTTTGAGAAGGCGATCTAGATGACGGTGGTTTTTCAATGCTATGAGTGCATGAACGACGCGCTCCAAAACCCATGACCAACTGGCAATTCATCATCGTCGTCGCCTTATTGGGCTGGATCGCCTTTCAGTCTTGGGCACTTCGAATCGATCAACGGGCGTGGCATTTCGGACTTCTGGACCGCCTGGATCGCGCAGAGCTAGATGACCAATTGAAACGAACGTTCCCACATGTGTACGATGTGACGACAATGAAAGAACTGCGGGAATGGCAGGCAGTAATCATTCGCACGCATGATTACTTTGAGCGGCGGAAGAATTCTCTTCTCAATCCTCACTCCGACGAGCCGTCCAATTGGGGCGAGATGTATTCCATGCTAACTGGTATTAGCGAGGCGGATGAAGAGAGCTTCGGGTTTGAATTCCCACCGAAACCCACCGACGACGAACGTCGCTATTTGGAAGAATGTCGAGTCGTTACAGACGGGTTTGTCTCCGAGGCACACGCGCAGACGAACCTCACCCGTCCCGAGATTTGCTTCTTTACCTACCGACGCTGGAAAGACACTTTCCTTGAGAGGGACGTCTGGAGTAAGCCAAGCAAGGGTTATGCTTATCTGTTCAAAATGTCGTTTAAGTCGACGCTTGACCAGTACACGCCTACCACGCCGAAAGGCGTTGCTAGTTCTTAGAGAGCGGACTTGCCCTTTGCGTGGGGGCTCGAAGCAATCGAACCAAGTTCATTTGCTGCTCCACTCTTTGCCGACCAACAGATGAGAGTCAATAAGTGCCGCGAAATTTCGGGATGATGTAGGTCTCAGTAACTGCTTGCATGACTCGCTCGGCGTGGGGGAACGCACCATGCAAGATTCCCAAAAATTTCGTTATGTACTCGCTCACAGTCTGCCCAGTAGCGCGTGGTTCAATCAGCCCCAGGGTTACCAGATCGTAAGCGAAGTGAAGGTTGATTCGGTGAACGTTGTCGCCTTTCCATACCACTTCGACTTTGCCATGGAGATCGGTCGATAACTCATCGACCACATATTTGCCGGCGCTATTAGAGAAGTGACCACCAGTAACGTTCCTCGCCGCACGAATGGCTTCGGCATTGTCATTGAGATACCTGACTGCCTGTTTCCATCGCGCCTTGTGCTCGGCACTCATCTTGACCTTCACGCGTCGAAAATCGTCGTCTACTTCCAACTGTTTCAGCACAGTATGCAGTTCTTTGAAGGTTAA
Organism: Vicinamibacterales bacterium; assembly: GCA_038919385.1. Lineage (GTDB taxonomy): Bacteria > Acidobacteriota > Vicinamibacteria > Vicinamibacterales > UBA2999 > 12-FULL-67-14b. The sequence continues at coordinate 78,517 of JBCKZH010000002.1, forward strand.
CATCGCCCGTCTGACGAAATAGTGGCGCCTGTAATCGGGGTTCTTGAAGAAGTCGAGAAAGGTCTTTTTTTCTCGAAATGCCCCCAGCTTTTCGATCTTCAGGTCCTCAGAGAGCACAATCAATCGCGCGATTTGCGATGCCATTCCGTGCTGTGATTTCGGGAACAACGTGTAGATCTGACCGTAATAGCTTTGCGACTTGTGAACCCGTTTGACGCGTTTCGCCATGGTCGCGAGACTAGCATGGCTCAAACAGCCTTCTTCCGTCTGCCTCTCTTGCGACACTCAGTGCTTGTTGCGTCTGCGGTTAATTTCCTAACCGTGTCTAGCGATACCTTGAATCCAAGTTTCTCGATGCCGCTACTGTAATTACAACCCAGAGGGCGGGAACGCTACGTCCCTAGGTATCAGTGCCATGGCAACAATACGACTGGTTGCCTTATCTCATTGGACCTCTAGAATACATGAGACAGAAAAGAAAACAAGCAGCGCCTGCCGCACACCGCGTCTTCGGCTACCGAAGATGCCGAGTACCCGCTGAACTATAAGTTCGACGTCAGTTGCAAGCAGCGAATCGATGCCGACCTAACCGGGTATGTTCGAGACCCTGCTTCCCCACGGCCGGCCGTCACGATTGGTGTCTCGCTGCGTGAAGCTGGTGTTCGACCAGTGCCACTCGGCGCGATCGATGGAGGTGTTGCGGTTGACGTCGAGGTTCTCGAACTCATGCGGATCTCGTCACCAGACAACCGGTCGTCGCCGTTCCAGTCGTGAACCTGAAACGAACGCGCCGGGCCGCCCGGGTCTGCTCGACAGTGGACGATGCGAGGACAAAGGGAGTCGAAAGTGCCCCGCAGGGTGGCCGTGCTACTTCTTGCCGATGCGCTTGGCGATGTCGCGGACGACACGTTCCCAGACCTTCAGCGCCTTGTCGTAGCGCGCCGCTGCGGGCGTGTCGTCGGGGACTTTGGCATCCAGGCCAAAGTCCTTCGGCTGGGGCATCGGCGGCAGGTGGACGACAACTCGATCGCTCATGGCTTGATCCTAGACCGGATCGGCCTTCATGCGTGCGGCGACCAACCGTCTACCTGGGCGCGGCGAAGGCGACCAGGGCCGTGTCTTCGCCGCGGCCGGTCGCGATGAGGACGAACTGCCGCCCATCGGGCGCGAGGTAGGTCATGGGCGTGGCCGTGGCTTGCCGCGGCAGCAGGTGGCGCCACACTTCGCGTCCCGTCATCTTGTCGAACGCCGAGAGCGCCATGTCGTTGCCGCCCACGAACACCAGGCCGCCCTTGGTGACGATGGCGCCCGGAGGTCCGATGGCACCAAGGCGTTCGGGCAGCGTCACGCCCTTCAGGGCGGGCACGCCGCGTAGCTCGGGCGCATCGCCGAATGGCACCTTCCACGCGATGTCACCGCGATTGAGATCGATCGCCACCAGGTGGGCATATGGCGGCTTCAGGATGGGCACGCCATCGACGAACGAAGACGGGCTGCGTTGCACGTACTCGGCGTCCACTTCATCAAGCCGGTCGGCCTGCTGGCCCGACTTGTTGAACGGCTCCATCTTGAAGATGGCGGGGCTGCGTGAGGTCTTCACGAAGAGACGCCCCGTTTCTGGATCGAAGGCGCCGCCGCCCCAGTTGGCGCCGCCCCACACGCCGGGCAACACGACGGTGCCCTGCAGCGATGGCGGCGTGTAGATGGGGCCCAGCCGATACTTCTTCAACTCTGCCTGCGCCGCTGCTTTCAACGCCGGCGTGGCATCAAACGCATCATCCAGCGTGACGCCTTGTGATTCAAATGCCGGCGGTTTCGTCGGGAAGGGCTGCGTCGGCCACGAAGCCTCGCCCGGTACGTCGCTGCGCGGCACCTCGCGTTCCGCGATGGGCCATACCGGCCGGCCGGTGACGCGGTCGAACACGAAGGCCCAGCCCTGCTTGGTCAGTTGGACCACGGCGTCGATGCGCTTGCCGTCCACGGTGATGGTCACCAGGTTCGGCGCGGACGCGGGGTCGTAGTCCCACAATCCGTGATGCACGATCTGGTAGTGCCACTTGCGCACGCCGGTGTTCGCATCAAGGCAGACGAGGGAGTCGGCAAACAGGTTCTGGCCCGGTCTCCGGCCGCCGTAGTAGTCGTTGCTCGGCGTGCTCACGGGCATGAACAGCAGGCCACGCGCCTCGTCCACGCTCATGGGTGCCCACACGTTGGTGTGGCCGGTGAACTGCCACGAGCCGGCGTCCCAGGTGTTGTTGCCGTACTCACCGCGCTGCGGAATGGTGTTGAACTTCCACACTAATGTTCCGCTCCGTGCGTCAAATGCACGCACGTCGCCGGGCGGATCGTTCTTGTAGGTAAGCCGGTCGGCGACGCCGTTACCGACGATGATCAGGTCCTTGAAGACGATCGGCGGGGAAGTGTTGGTGTAGTGCTTCTTGTTGATGGCCCAGACCAGGCCTTCGCTGAGATCGACGGTGCCGCCCTTGCCGAAACCTTCGACCGGCGCGCCGGTCTTCGCATCCAACTGGATCAGCTTGTAGCGCGCGTTCAGGAAGATGCGGAGCGCGCCGCTCGCGGGATCACGCCAGGCGGCGACGCCGCGATGCACGAAGCCCTGACCGTTGGGCGGCTGGCCGTCTTCATATGCTTTCGGATCGTAGCGCCACAGGTGCTTGCCGCTGCTGGCCTCGAGCGCGGCGACCTGGTTGTACGGCGTGCTGACGTAGAGCACGCCGTCGATCATCAGCGGCGTGTTCTGAAACGCGCCGGGCCGCGTGCCGAACTCAGATAGCACCTTCTCGTTGGGCTTCCATTCCCACGCGACTTGCAGCTGGTCGACGTTCGCAGCGGTGATCCGATCGAGAGGCGAGTAGTGGGAGGCCGCCTGGTCGCCGGCGTAGTGGGGCCACTGCTGCGCCCTGACGCTGATGGTCAAGACAGCGGCAACGAG
>JBCKZH010000003.1:0-67968 GCA_038919385.1 Vicinamibacterales bacterium
TGTGTGAATGGCTCGACTGGCACCGCCCCAATGGCGGCCTGAAGACGGCGGCATGTCGCCTGCTACTCGAGCAGATGAATGAGCGCACGCTGATCGGCTTGCCCACGCTACGACAAGGCCGCCCGCGCGGTGCGGGCACCGCAGTGGCGCTGAGCGCAAGCCCGGTCATTGCCCCGGTATCGGGCGCGCTGCACGCGCGGCAACCGGTTAGGCTGCAGCGGGTGCCAACCATCGAACAACGGCAGTTGTGGCGCGAACTGATCGAGCGCTATCACGATCTGGGCCACCGCGTGCCCTTTGGCGCGCATCTGCGCTACTTGATCCAGGCCGCGCCCGACCAGAACAGCGTATTGGGTTGCCTGCAGTTCTCCTCGCCAGCCTGGCGCATGCGCGCCCGAGATGGCTGGATCGGCTGGGATGACGCCACCCGCGCCCAGCACCTGCAACGCATCATCAACCATGCGAGGTTCTTGATCCTGCCCCACGTGCTGGCGCTGGTGCTACGCACCGTGACCACCGATTGGGAAACCGCCTACGGCATCCGTCCCTATCTGGCCGAAACGCTCATCGATGCCGCACGCTTCACCGGACACTGCTATCGGGCAGCCAACTGGATTGAGGTCGGCCAGACCACCGGGCGTGGACGCCAGGATCGCTATCACGAGCGTCATCACGCTTGCCCAAAGCGCGTCTTGCTCTACCCACTGGTGCCTGAGGTCAGGCACAGGTTGCAGCAAATCCCCTAACCCACCGTCGTTGCTCCGCCCCCCAGCCCTCAAAACCAATCAGATCGGCTCACATTTAGAATTGCTGCCTGACGCTCGATATTTCTCAAGAAAGACAGCACGTTAGCCCCGCCGCGTGACTACGAGACGGGGAGGAACTTCGGTCTAATCGGTGTTGATCGGGGGCCCAGGCGCGGTTGTTGTCGAGCAGCTTCGTCAGCGAATCCATCAGCCCACCGTTTACCGTCGTCGGGCCACCCACGTGGTCATCGACCGTTGGTCGTGGACGACCGTGGTCTTGATCGGGTCGAGCAGCGTCCCGCCAAGCCGTTCGGTCCAGTCGAGGATCGTCGCGGCGTCAACCAGGTAGCGATCGGAACCGTCCGGCAGCCGATACCGGCTCTCGCCGAGCGGATGGACCTGCTGCTCAATCCCAATGGTCGAGGCCAGCCGCGCGAAGAACACGCCGCCGGGTTTCAGCACCCGCCACGTCGCCCGCAGCAGGGCCTCGAAATGCGCCGGGTCGCGCGCGAAGTGCAACACGGCGCTGGCCAACACGACGTCGGCACTGGCATCCGGAAATGATGTGTCCTCGATCGTCTCGACGCGAAAGTCCGCCGGCCGGCCTGGCGCGTGCTCCGCGGCCAGCGCCCGCACCTGCGTGATGGCCGCGGGGTTAGCGTCGTTGCCGCACACGTCGTAGCCCTGGCGCAGCAAGTAGACGAGATTACGGCCACCGCCACACCCGGCATCGAACACCCGCATGCCCGGCGCCAGGCGGCCGCGCAGCAATTGATCGAAGACGTAGATGTCGATGTCGCCGAACTCGGTCAGGAGATCCATGGGCTTGAGGCTTGAGGCTTGAGGCAAGAAAAAGGCCCTGATGGCGAACCATCAAGGCCTCAGTCTGTGTCTAATCGGTGGCCTAGGCGCCGCCGGCCTTGCGGGGCGTCGAGGTCTGCTTCGACGCGCCACGCGCGGGCTTGCTCGCCTTGCTCTTCGGTCCGCCGTCGCCCCTGTTCTTCTGGCCGCCGCCGCCGCGAATGCTCTTGGCCGCCGCCTTGAGGCGCTCGCCCACGCTCTTCTGCGACTTCGGCTGATCGCCGGCTGCCGCGACTTCTTCGGCCGCCTTCTTCTCGGCTTCGGCCTTCTTCGGGTCGAACTCGCTGCCGAGGAGCTCGATCAGCGCCATCTCGGCGGCGTCGCCGCGACGGTGACCGAGCTTGAGAATGCGGCTGTAACCGCCCGCACGCTCCATGAACCGCGGCGCCAGCTCGTCGAACAGCTTGGTGACGACGGTTTCATTCAGGATGTCGCGCATGACGAGACGACGGGCCGAGAGCGAGACGCCCTTCGGGTCGTTGGCCTTGACGCCGCGCTTGGCGATGGTGATCAGCCGTTCGACGTACGGCCGCAGCTCCTTCGCCTTGGGCACGGTGGTTTCGATCCGCTCGTGGCGCAGCAGGGCCTCGGCCTGGTTGCGCAGCAACGCCGTGCGATGCGACGTGTCGCGGCCGAGCTTGCGATGTGCATTTCGATGACGCATGACTGTTTATTCCGTCGTCGCGGGCGAGTCGAGCTTCATGCCGAGGCTCAGCCCCATCGACGTCAGGATCTCCTTGATCTCGTTGAGCGACTTGCGCCCAAAATTCTTGGTCTTCAGCATCTCGGTTTCGGTCTTGCCCACCAGCTCGCGGATGGTCCTGATGTTGGCGTTCTTGAGGCAGTTGTAGGACCGCACCGACAGTTCGAGCTCTTCGACGCTCTTGTCGAGGTGCTCGTTGGTGACGCCGACGCGCGGCGCTTCCGCGCCCGATTCGGAGGTCTCGTCATCAGCCTCGTCCAGGCTGACGAAGATGTTCAGGTGGTCGCGAATCAGCTTGGCCGCCAGCGACACGGCGTCACGCGGCGTCACCGAGCCGTTGGTCGACACTTCGATGGTGAGCTTGTCGTAGTCGGTGGTCTGGCCGATGCGCGCGCCTTCCACCAGGTAGTTCACCCTCTTGACCGGCGAGTGGACCGAGTCGATCGGGATCCAGCCAATGCCGAGATCCTCGTCGAAGTTGCGGTCGGCCGAGACGTAGCCGCGGCCGCGCTTGACGCGCAGCTGCATGCGCAGCTTGCCGCCCTCGGCGATGGTCGCGATGATGGCATCCGGTTCCAGAATGTCGATGTCGGCATCGGCTTCAATGTCCGACGCGCGCACCGGGCCCGGCTTGTCCTTGCGCAGCGTCAGCGTCTTGGTGTAGTCGACGTGGCAGGTGAACGGCAGCTGCTTGAGGTTGAGGATGATGTCGGTGGCGTCCTCGACCACGCCCTTGATCGGCGAGAACTCGTGAAGCACGCCGTCGATCTGCACCGCGGTAATGGCGGCGCCTTCGATCGACGACAGCAGCACGCGGCGCAGCGCGTTGCCGACCGTGGTGCCGAAGCCGCGTTCAAAGGGCTGTGCGTAGAAGCGGCCGAACCGGCCGGTCAGCGTCTCGCGCTCGAACTCGAGGCGCTTGGGCCTCTGAAAACCTTTCCACAACATGGGATCTCTTCCTCTCGCTACGGGCCGTCTCCTCGGGGTCCCCGTCACGCGTGCTTCGCGTGAGGGGGTGGAGTTGCGGCCTCCAGGCCTGCGGGTAATGACCACGCTCGCTCGCTGCAGGCCTGAAAAGCTGCTGGAGCGCGGCTGGCGATTGGGCCGGGACTGAAGTCCCGGCCTTCTGGCACTACTTGCTGTACAACTCGACGATCAGCTGTTCCTGCACCGGCAGGTTGATCTGTTCGCGGGTCGGCATGCTGACGACCTTGCCACCCATCTCGCCCCCGAGCGAGAGCCATGCGGGAATGCCGCGGCCCTTCACTTCTTCGGTGGCGTGGACGATGGTCGTGTTCGCACGGCTGCCCTCGCGGACCGCCACGGTGTCGCCAGCCTTGAGCGAGTACGACGGCACGTCGACGCGCTTGCCGTTGACCAGGAAGTGGCCGTGGCGCACCAGTTGGCGCGCCTGCGCCCGCGACGTGCCGAGGCCCATGCGGTAGACCACGTTGTCGAGGCGGCGCTCCAGTAACTGCAGCAGCGTTTCGCCGGTGATGCCGCCGCGCGTGCGGTCGGCCTGTTCGAAGTAGCGACGGAACTGGTCTTCGAGCACGCCGTAGATGCGCTTGACCTTCTGCTTCTCGCGCAGCTGCACGCCGTAGCCGACCATCTTCGCCTTGCGCAGGCGGCCGTGCTGGCCAGGGGGCATGTTGCGCTTCTCGATGGCGCACTTCTCGGTGTAGCAGCGCTCGCCCTTGAGGAACAACTTCATTCCCTCACGGCGGCACAGGCGGCAAACGGGTCCGTTATATCGAGCCATAAATCAGTTCACAGTCCACAGTTAACAGTTGCCAAGTTACACGCGACGGCGCTTCGGCGGCCGGCAGCCGTTGTGCGGGATCGGCGTGACGTCGCGGATCGATCGCACTTCGAGGCCCGCCGTCTGCAGCGCGCGAATCGCCGACTCGCGGCCGGAGCCGGGGCCCTTGACCAGCACGTCGCACGAGCGCATGCCGAAGGTCTTGGCGGCGTTGGTGGCACTGAGCGCGGCCTGGGTCGCCGCGAACGGCGTGCCCTTGCGCGAGCCCTTGAAGCCAATCGCACCGGCGCTCGACCACGACACCACCGCACCCTCGGCATCGGTGATCGTGATCAGCGTGTTGTTGAACGACGCCTGCACGTGCACGAAGCCGTGATGGACGATGCGCTTCTCGCCGCGCTTCTTGAACGCCTTCTTCTTCTTCTTGGTCGGTACTTCCGCGCCGCCGGGAGTCTCTGCTTTGGCCATGATCCGTTACACCGTCTTCTTCTTCGCCACGGCGCCCTTGCGCGGGCCCTTGCGCGTGCGCGCGTTGGTCTTGGTCCGCTGTCCGCGCAGCGGCAGGTTGCGACGGTGACGGCCGCCACGATAGCTGCCGATTTCAATCAGCCGCTTGATGTTCATGGAGATCTCCTTGCGGAGATCACCTTCCACGCCGCCCTGCTCTTCGAGGAGGCGGGTAATCTTGCGGACGTCGTCTTCGGTGAGATCCTTCACCCGGACGCTCGGATCCACACCGGCTGCCGTCAGCACGGCGTTCGAGCGATGACGCCCGATGCCGAAGATATACGTGAGACCAATCTCAATGCGCTTCGTGCGCGGGAGATCGACACCTGAAATACGCGCCATGTCTTATCCTTGCCGCTGCTTGTGCTTCTGGTTACTGCAAATCACCCGGACCACCCCACGGCGGCGGACAACCTTGCACTTAACGCAAATCTTCTTCACCGAGGCTCTTACTTTCATAGCTTCTCCACGATCCGTCCGCGGCTCGGGTCGTTCGTCATGAGCGCGACCCTTACCCGATCACCCACCAGCACGCGGACGTAATTGCGTCCGACCGGACTGGCCAGGTGTGCCGTCACCTGGTGCCGCCCATCCAGCTCCACTCGCACGAGCTGGCTCGGCAGCAACTCCCTCACGACGCCGTCCGCGGTATTACCGGGCGGCGCTGGCGGTTCGTCCATCGACGGCCACGTCAGGAAGCGTCAGAATCCGGCACCCGTCTTCGGTGACGACCACCGTGTGCTCGAAGTGCGCGGACAAGCCCTTGTCTTTCGTCACCGCCGTCCACCCGTCTCCCAGCACCTTCACCGCGGGCTTGCCCGCGTTCACCATGGGCTCGATCGCGAGCGCCATGCCTTCCGCTAGCCGCGGACCGCGTCCGGCGGTCCCGTAGTTCGGAATCTGCGGCTCCTCGTGGAGCGACGTTCCGATGCCGTGGCCCACGAACTCGCGGACCACCGAGAACCCCTGGGCCTCGACATACGACTGCACGGCGGCGCCGATATCCGACACCCGGGCGCCGGCCTTGACCGCCGCCACCGCGCGGTCGAGCGCGGTCTTGGTCACGTCGAGCAACCGTTGCGCCTCTGGCGTGACCGCACCGACCGGCACCGTCACCGCCGAGTCGCCGTAAAACCCGTCGAGCTTGGCGCCCAAGTCGATCGAAACGATGTCGCCTTCGACCAGGGCGCGCGGCGATGGAATGCCGTGCACGACTTCTTCGTTCACCGACGCGCAAATCGTCGCCGGGTAGCCGTGGTAGCCCTTGAACGCCGACGCCGCACCCGCCTCGCGCAACCGCTGCTCGGCAATCGCATCGAGGTCGGCCGTGGTAATGCCCGGCCGCACCGCCGCCGCCAGCTCCTTCAGCACGCGCGCCACCAGGGCGTTCACGCGCGCCAGCTTCGCGATTTCCGCCGCCGACCTGCAGACAATCATGCCTGCGCTCCCAGCTTCTTCGCCACCGGCGTCGGCAACTGCGCGGCCGGCAGGCCCAGCGCCGAAGCCACCGCGCCGACCAGCGCCTCGCGCACTTGCTCGGGCGACTGCAGACCGTCAATCACCCGGAACGTCGGCCGGGCGCTGTAGTACTCGATCATCGGCCGCGTGTCGCGCCAGTAAATCTTCAACCGCTCTCGTACCACCGTTTCCGAGTCGTCCGACCGCGCCACCCACTTCGGTCCGGTCGTCCGGCACCGCTCGGTGTTCTGACAGAGGTCCGGCAGCGCATCCGGCCGGTGCTCGAAGGCATCGGCGTTGGCGCCGCAGTCGTCGCACACCCGCCGTCCCCGCACCCGCCGCACCAGCTCTTCGTCCGGCACCTGAATCTCGACGCAGATCACCGGTCCCCGCGACGCCGCAATCTCGTCCAGCGCGTTGGCCTGCGCGGCCGTGCGCGGGAAGCCGTCGAGCACGAACCCCGCCAGCGCATCGGGCCGCGTCAGCCGCTCGCGAACGATGCCGATGATCAGGTCGTCGCCGACCAGCTCGCCGCGTTCCATCACGGCCTTCACCGCGCGGCCCAGTTCGGACCCGCTGTGCACCGCCTCGCGCAGGATATCCCCGGTCGAGACCTTGGGAATCCCGTGCTCGCGTGCGAACCGTTCCGCCTGCGTGCCCTTGCCGGCCCCCGGCGGGCCCAGCATCACGAGGTTGAGCGCCACCTTAGCCGCGCCGTCCCCGGATTCGCGTCTTCTTCATGAACCCGTCGTAGTGCCGCATGATCAACTGCGACTCGACCTGGTTCACGGTATCCATGGCCACGCCGACCACGATCAGGAGCGAGGTGCCGCCGAAGAAGAACTGCACGTTCAGGCCCTGCGTGACAAAGCGCGGCAGCATCGCATCGAGCGACTCGCCGATGAACGGAATCGGCGCCACCTTGAAGCCCATCAGCAGGAACTCCGGCAAGATCGCGACCATCGCCAGGTAGACCGCGCCGACGATCGTGATGCGCGCGAGAATCGTGTCGATGTACTCCGCGGTCCGCTTGCCGGGACGGATGCCCGGGATGAAGCCGCCATACTTGCGCATGTTCTCCGACACGTCATCCGGGTTGAAGATGATGGCGGTGTAGAAGTATGCGAAGAAGATGATGCCCAACACGTAGATCAGGTTGTAGAGCGGCATGCCGTAATCGATCTGGCGAACCGCCGCGGCCGCCCAGCCGTCCGGCGCGAACATGCCCGACAGCGCGGTCGGGAAGGTCAAGATCGAGCTGGCGAAGATCACCGGGATGACGCCGCCGGTGTTCACCTTCAGCGGGATGTGCGTGCTCGAGCCGCCGTACTGCCGCCGGCCGACCACGCGCTTGGCGTACTGCACCGTGATGCGGCGATGGCCGCGCTCGACATAGATGATGGCGGCGATCACGCCGACCATCAGCACCACCAGAAACGCCATCGTCAACAGGCCAATCTGACCGGTCTGCATCTGTTCGATGGTGCCAATCACCGCGCGCGGGAAGTTGACGACGATGCCGGCGAAGATGATCAGCGACATGCCGTTGCCGATGCCGCGCTCGGTAATCTGCTCGCCCAGCCACATGATGAACATGGTGCCGGTGGTCAGGGTCAGCATGCAGCCGAGGCGGAAGCCCCAGCCGGTCTCGTAGACCAGCGGCAGGCCGCCGGCGATCTCGGTCTGGCGCTCGAGGAAGATGGCGATGCCGAGCGACTGCACGGTCGCCAGCAGCAGCGTCAGGTAACGCGTGTACTGGGTAATCTTGCGCCGGCCCAGCTCGCCTTCCTTCGACAGCCGCTCGAGGTACGGCCACACCACCGTCAGCAACTGCAGGATGATCGACGAACTGATGTACGGCATCACGCCGAGCGCGAAGATGGTGACGCGCGACAAGCTTCCGCCCGTGAACATGTCGTAGAGGCCGAACATCGAGTTCTGGGCCTGCTCCGACAGGATCCGCAGCGCCTCGGAGTTGACTCCGGGCGTCGGGATGAAGTTGCCGACGCGGTAGACCGCCAGCATCCCGAGCGTAAACAGCACTCGGTTGCGGAGGTCCGCGACGGCGAACAGATTCTTCAGTGTATCCAGCACAACCGCCCTCAGTTACCTACTGATTGCTTGCGTCGGCCGAACCATCAGGGATGGCCTCGGTCCGGCCACCGGCGGCGGCCACCTTCTCGGCGGCCTTTCCGCTGAACTTGTGAGCGTGCACCGTCAGCGCCTTCGTGATCTCCCCGCGCGCGAGGATCTTCACCAGCGACGTGCGGCTGCTGACCAGCCCGTGCTCGCGCAGCGACTCGACCGTCACCGTGTCACCCGCCGCGAACACCGAATCGAGCTGATCCAGGTTCACCACGTCGTACTCGGTGCGGAAGATGTTGGTGAAGCCGCGCTTCGGCACGCGCCGATGCAGCGGCATCTGGCCGCCTTCGAAGCCGCGCTTGAACGCGTAGCCCGAACGCGACTGCGCGCCCTTGTGGCCGCGGCCCGCGGTCTTACCCAGGCCCGAACCGGGACCGCGCCCGACGCGCTTCTTCTTGAACTTCGACCGCTCGGCCGGCTTCAGCTTATCGAGACTCATAATTACTCGCTCACCGTCACCAGGTGACGGACCTTGAAGATCATGCCACGGGTCTCCGGCGTGTCCGCCAGCGTCACCGAGTGGTTGATCCGACGCAGGCCGATGCTCTCGACCACCGTGGCCTGGTTCCTGTTGAAGCCGATCGGGCTCTTCGTCAGCTCGATCGTGACGGTCTTCTTGTCCGCCTGCTTTGCCTGCTTCGCCTTAGTCATTGTTCTATGTCCTATGCCGAACGGCCGCCGGCGAGCTCTTCCAGCGTGTTCTTACCGCGCAGCCGCATCAGCTTGCCCGGATCCTTGAGTTCCTTCAGCGCCGTGAACGCCGCCCGTACCACGTTGTGCGGATTGGCCGATCCCAGCGACTTGGTCATGACGTTGGTCACGCCCGCCGCCTCCACCACCGCACGCACCGCGGCGCCCGCGATGATGCCGGTGCCGTCCGGCGCGGGCTTCAGCAACACGCGGCCGGCGCCGTAGCGCCCGACGATCGGGTGCGGCACGGTCGTGCCCTGCACCGGCACGCGGATCAGGTTCTTCTTGGCCGCTTCGATGCCCTTCTTGATTGCCGAGGGCACTTCCTTGGCCTTGCCGACGCCGTAGCCGACCACGCCGTGGGCGTCACCGACGACGACCAGCGCGCTGAAGCTCAGGTTCTTGCCGCCCTTGACCACCTTGGTCACACGGTTGATGGCAACCACCGTGTCCTTGAGGTCGAGCTGCGCCGGGTCGATTTTTTCGCGTGTCCGAATCATAAAACCCCTAAAATTCCAGGCCGGCCGAACGCGCGGCCTCGGCCACGGCGCGTACCCGCCCGTGGTACAGGAACCCGTTGCGATCGAACACCACCTTGGTGATGCCCTTTTCCTTGAGCCGCTCCGCAATCGCGGTCCCGACCAGCTCGGCGCCCTTGAGGTTGCCGCCGGCGACGCCCTCCGGCATCTGCCCCTTGACCACGGCATCGATGGAGGAGGCCGAGGCGACGGTCTGGCCCGTGCGGTCGTCGACCACCTGCACGTAGATATGCGACGCGCTGCGGAACACGCTGAGGCGCGGCCGCTCGGCCGAACCGGTCATGCGCTTGCGAATGCGGAACTTGATCCGATCGCGGCGATCTTCTTTGGTCTTAATCTGCATAGCTAAGCTCCGGTCTTTCCGGCCTTTTTCTTCAGCACTTCACCGGTGTAGCGCACGCCCTTCTGCTGGTACGGGTCGGGCTTGCGCAAGCGGCGCAGGTTGGCGGCCACCTGGCCGACCAGTTGCCGATCGACGCCCGTCACGGTGATGTGCGTCTGCTTCTCGATGACCACGTCGATCCCCTTGGGGATGTCGAACACCACCGGATGCGAATAGCCGAGCGCGAGATGCACCTGCTGGCCCTTCATTTCCGCGCGGTAGCCGACGCCGACGATGTCGAGTTCGCGCTTCCAGCCGTCGGTCACGCCGAGCACGGCGTTGTTGACCAGGCTGCGCGCCAGCCCGTGGAACTTGTCGAACTCGCGGTCGTCCGAGCTCTTCCTCGTGACGAGGGTGCCGTCTTCCACTGCGGCGATGATGCCGGGCGGAAGCGCCTGCTTGATCTGTCCCTTGGGGCCCTTCACGTCGACAGTCGCGCCGTCGACCTTGATGGTCACACCCTGGGGGATCGCGATCGGTTTCTTTCCAATTCGTGACATGGGATCACCAAACGTTGCAGAGGATTTCGCCGCCGACGCCGGCCTGCTTTGCGGCCCGGCCCGTCATCACCCCGCGCGAGGTTGTCAAAATGGTCACGCCCAGCCCGCCGAGGACCGAGGGCACCTCGCCGGTGCTGGCATACACGCGACGGCCCGGACGGCTCACGCGCGTGATGCCGGAAATGACCTTCTCCCCGCCGGGGCCGTACTTCAGGAACATCCGCATCTGCTGGCGCGGCGCCTTGCCCGGACGCTCGGCCGGGGTCTCCACCATCTTGAAACCCGAGATATACCCCTCGTCCTGCAGAATCCGCGCAATTTCGGACTTCAGCTTCGACGCCGGCATCTCGACGCGCACGTGGCGCGCCGTGACGGCGTTGCGGATCCGGGTCAGCATGTCGGCAATCGGATCGGTCATCTTTGCTCTCTCTTCACTTTCAGCTGTTGGCAGCGGCCTTCAGCTCAAGCACCAGCCCTTAGGCACCAGAGGCACCGTACGCACTGTACGCACCCCGATGGCACCGGCGGCTGATGAGTTCTTACCAGCTACTCTTCGTGACGCCAGCCACATCCCCGGTCAGGGCGAGCTCGCGGAAACACAAACGGCACAGCGCGAACTTGCGCATGTAGGCGCGCGAACGGCCGCAACGGCGGCACCGGTTGCGGTGCCGCACCTTGAACTTCAGGGTTTTCTTTTCGCGTGCTTTCTTCGCGCTTGTCGCCACTCGTTACTCCTACTGCCCTACGGTCCGGAACGGCATGCCCATCAGCTGCAGCAGCTTGCGGGCCTCTTCGTCGGTCTTCGCGGTGGTGACCACGCTCACGTTCATGCCGCGGTTCTTGTCCACCTTGAGGTAATCGATCTCGAGGAAGATCAGCTGGTCCTTGAGGCCGAGCGTGTAGTTGCCGCGGCCATCGAAGCCCTTCGGCGACACGCCGCGGAAGTCGCGGACGCGCGGCAGCGCGATGCTCATCAACCGGTCGAGAAATTCGTACATGCGGTTGCCGCGCAGCGTGACCATGGCGCCGATCGGCTGACCCTGGCGCACCTTGAACTGGGCGATCGACTTCTTCGCCTTGCGCACGGCGGCCTTCTGGCCGGTGATCTTGCCGAGCTCTTCGGCGCCGGTGTCGACGACCTTGGCGTTCTGGGTCGCCTCGCCGAGACCCATGTTGACCACCACCTTGGTGACCTTGGGCACGGCCATCACGCTCTTGTAGCCGAACTCCTTCTGGAGCGCGGGGATGACCTCGGCGCGGTACTTGTCGCGCAGCCGTAGCGTCGTCTCGGTTGCCTTTGCCTTGCTCATTTGTCCACCACCGCGCCGCTCTTGCGGCCGATACGCACGCGCGTGCCATCGGGCAGCGTCTTGCTGCCGATGCGCGTCGGCCCGTTGGTCTCCGGGTCCACCAACATCACGTTGCTGGCATGGATGGCGGCCTCGCGCTCGACGATCCCGCCCTTGATGTTCTTCTGGGGGTTCGGGCGCGTGTGCCGCTTGATCAGGTTGACGCCCTCGACGATCACCCGGTTCTTCTCGGGCAGCACCGACAGCACGCGGCCACGCTTGCCGCGATCCTTGCCGGCGCGGACGACGACCTGGTCGTTTTTACGAATCGACATGGCCATGGTGTTACAGCACCTCTGGCGCGAGCGAGACGATCTTCATGAACCGGCGCTCGCGCAGTTCGCGGGCCACGGGCCCGAACACGCGGGTGCCAATCGGTTCGCCCGCATCGTTGATCAACACGGCCGCATTGCGGTCGAACCGGATATAACTGCCGTCCTTGCGGCGCTGTTCCTTGCGCACGCGGACGACCACGGCCTTGACCACCTGGCCCTTCTTGACGGTGCCCTCCGGCGTCGCTTCCTTGACGTTGGCCGTGACGATGTCACCGAGATAGGCATACCGTCCGGTCGACCCGCCGAGCGGGTTGATCACGGAAATCTTGCGCGCGCCGGAGTTGTCGGCGACGTCGAGGATCGATCGCATCTGGATCATGGCGTCTCCTAAACCTGCGAAGCGCGTTCGACGACGCGCACCAGTGCCCACCGCTTGCGCTTGCTGAGCGGCCGCGACTCGGCGATCACCACGGTGTCGCCGAGCTTCGCGTCGTTGTTCTCATCGTGCGCGACGAACCGCGAGGTGCGCTTCTGCAGCTTGCCGTAGAGGCCGTGCTGCACCCGCCGTTCGCTGGCGACAATGACGCTCTTCTGCATCTTGTCGCTCACGACCACGCCCTGGACTTCCGCTTTGCCCGCCATGGCTATTTCGCCTTCTCTTTCAGAACCGTGAGGATGCGCGCACGCTCGCGGCGCACCGTCTTGACCTTCCCGGGGGCCTCCAGCTGGCCCATTGCCTTCTGGATCCGCATGCGGAACAACTGATCGTCGATCTCCTGCGTCTTTGCCTGCAGCGTCTCGACGTCCATGTCTCTCAATTCAGCGGCCTTCATGACACCGTCTCCTGGGCAAACCGGGTGGCAAAGCGCACCTTGATGGGCAGCTTGGCCGACGCCAGTTCGAACGCCCGGCGCGCTTCCGCCGCCGGCACGCCGTTCATCTCGAACAGGATGCGGCCCGGCTTGACCACGCAGACCCAGCCTTCGGGCGCGCCCTTGCCCTTACCCATGCGGGTTTCCTGCGGCTTCTTGGTGATTGGCTTGTCGGGAAACACCCGCACCCACACCTTGCCGCCGCGCTTCACGAACCGGGTCATCGCGATCCGGGCCGCCTCGATCTGGCGATCGGTCAGCCAGCACGGCTCCAGGGCCTTCAGCCCAAAGTCGCCGAACGACACGTCGGAGCCGCGCCACGCCTTGCCGCGCATGCGGCCGCGCTGCTGCTTCCGGTACTTGACCTTCTTCGGCATCAACATGGTGGTTAGCCTCGCGCTCCCGGACGATCGCCGGACGGCCGACGCGGGCCGCGATCCCGATCGCGATCGCGGTCGCGGCCGCCGCCGCCGGTGCCAAATTCTTCTTCACGGCTGGTCCGCGGCGTCAGCCGCTCGCCCTTGTAGAGCCACACCTTGACGCCAATCTTGCCGTAGGTGGTGTTGGCCTCCGCGAAGCCGTAGTCGATGTCCGCGCGCAGTGTCTGCAGCGGCAACTGGCCGTGCAGGTACCACTCCGAGCGGGCGATTTCCGCGCCGTTGAGGCGGCCCGACACGCGCACCTTGATGCCGCGCGCGCCGAAGCGCAGCGCCGACTCGACCGCCTTGCGCATCGCGCGGCGGAACGCCACGCGCTTCTCGAGCTGCATCGCGACCGATTCGCCGACCAGCTGCGCATCCAATTCCGGCTTTTGGATTTCCTGGATGTTGATGAAGACCTCGCGGTTGGTCCGCTTCTGGATCTCCTGCTTCAGCTTGTCGACTTCCTGTCCCTTGCGCCCGATGATGATGCCGGGACGCGAGGTGTGGATGTTGATCTTCAGATTGCGGGCCGCGCGCTCGATCTCGATCATCGCGACGCCGGCGTGCTGAAACCGCTTCTTCAGGTCCTTCTTGAGCGCCAGGTCCTCGTGCAGGAGGTTGGCGTAGTCCTTGGTCGCGAACCAGCGCGACTTCCAGGTCTTGTTGAACCCGATGCGAAACCCGTAAGGGTGAACTTTCTGGCCCACGTTACTTTCCCTTCTCTGCGGCTGGCACGGCCTTGATCGCCTGGGCCCGCTCCGTCACTTCCACAGTGAGGTGCGTGGTCCGCTTCACGATCCGGAACGCCCGGCCCATCGGGGCGGGACGGACGCGCTTCTGCGACGGCCCGTTATTGGCGAACGCGCCCGAGACGAACAGCCGGGCAACATCGCCGCCGAACGCTTCCTGCTGCTTCGCGTTGGCGACCGCCGAGCGCAGCACCTTGGCCACGTCGCGCGCCACCGACTTGCGGCTGAACTGCAGCGCCGACAGCGCCATGTTCACGTCCTTGCCGCGGATTAAATCAAGCACGAGCCCGGCCTTCTGGGCCGACGTGCGGATGTACTTGGCGGTCGCCTCTGCGCGCACCATGGCTTAGCCCTTTCCTGCCGGTGCCGCCGGCGCGCCGCCCGGAGCCGGAGAGGCCGACTTGTCGGAACGAGCCGAGTGGCCCCTGAACAGTCGCGTCGGCGAGAACTCGCCGAGCTTGTGGCCCACCATGTTCTCGGTCAGGTAGACCGGCACGAACTTCCTGCCGTTGTGCACCGCCAGTGTGTGCCCCACCATCTCGGGGATCACCGTCGAGCGGCGCGACCAGGTCTTGATGACCCTTTTCTCGTTCGACCGGTTCATCGCCTCGACCTTTTCGAGGAGATGCGTGTCGACGAACGGACCTTTTTTGAGTGAGCGGCTCATAAATTATTTACTGCGTCGTTGAACGATGAACTTGTCGCTCGGCTGCGGCCGGCGCGTCTTGTAGCCCTTGGTCGGCACGCCCCACGGCGTCACCGGGTGACGACCGCCCGAGGTCTTGCCTTCGCCACCACCCAGTGGGTGGTCCACCGGGTTCATGGCAACGCCGCGCACGTGCGGACGCTTGCCCAGCCAGCGGCTGCGGCCGGCCTTGCCGATCGAGACATTCTCGTGGTCGATGTTGCCGACCTGGCCGATCGTGGCCAGGCAGTCATGGTAGATTTTGCGGATTTCGCCCGACGGCATCTTCACCGAGACGTAGTTGCCTTCCTTGGCGACCACCTGCACGCTGGCCCCGGCGCTGCGCGCCATCTGGCCACCCTTGCCGGGCTTCAGTTCCACGTTGTGGACCATCGTGCCCTGCGGGATGTTCTTGAGCGGCAGGCAATTGCCCGTCAGGATGTCGACGTTGTCGCCGGCGATGATCGCGTCACCGACCTTCAGCCCCATCGGCTGCAGGATGTAGCGCTTCTCGCCGTCGGCGTAGTTGACGAGCGCGATGCGCGCCGAGCGGTTCGGGTCGTACTCGATGGTCGCGACCTTGCCCGGAATGCCGGTCTTGTCGCGCTTGAAGTCGATGATGCGATAGAGGCGCTTGTGCCCGCCCCCGCGCCACCAAATGGTCTGCTCGCCCGTGTTGTTGCGGCCACCCGTCGTGTGCAGGTTCTCGGTCAGCGGCCGGTACGGCTTGTCGGTCGTAATCTCGTCGAACACCAGCACCGTCATCTGGCGACGGCCCGGCGTAGTCGGCTTGTATTTGCGGATCGGCATATCGTCCCTCTTATGCGCCTTCGAGGAAGTCCGGCATCTTTTCGCCCGCACGCAGCGTGACGTATGCCTTCTTCCAGTCGGAACGGCGGCCGACAAAACGGCCCTGGCGCTTCAGCTTGCCGCGGGTGATCGACGTGCGCACGTCGGCCACCTTCGCGCCCAATAATTTCTCGATGGCGCGGCGAATATCGATCTTGTTCGCGGCCTTCGCCACTTCGAACACCACGGTCTTGCCATCGTCACGCAGGACCGTGGTCTTCTCGGTGATCAGCGGCCGGCGGATGACTTCAGTAAGTTTCATGATTACCCTTCGACTCCCTTACGGTCGCTCAGGGCCGCCGCCAGCTTTTCCATCGCCGCCGTCGTCAGCACCACCTGGCGGCTGTCGGCAATGTCGCGGGCGGTCACGGTGTTGCTCTGCACCAGCCTGACGCGGGCAATGTTACGCACCGACATCTTGAAGTTGTCGTCGAGCCGAGCGTCAACCAGCAACGCCTTGCCCTTGACGCCAATCGCCCTCAGCACGCCGACCACCGACTTGGTCTTGACCTCCGACGCCGTCAAGGCGTCGACGATGATCACCGAGCCGGACTGCAGCTTCTCCATCAAGGCCGCGCGCAACGCGCCCTTCTCGACCTTCTTCGGGATCGAGTACTCGTAGCTGCGTGGCTGGGGACCGAACACCGTGCCGCCGCCACGCCAGAGCGGGTTGCGGATTTCGCCGACCCGGGCGCGGCCGGTGCCCTTCTGGCGCCACGGCTTCTTGCCGCTGCCGCGGACCATGGCGCGAGTCTTGGTGCCGTGCGTGCCGCGGCGCTCGGCCGCGTTGAGCCGCACCACGGATTCGTGGATGAGGTCGGTCTTCACGCGTCCGCCAAACACCTCGTCGTTGAGGGTGACGGAGCCGACCTTCTTGTTTTCCGCGTTCACGACATCGATAGTCATGGCGTCCTACTTCTTGCCCTTCTTGGGCTTTTCCTGCAGCTGCGGCCGCGGCTCTGGCTTCGCGGCCACCGCCTTGCGAATCACCACGTAGCCGCCGTTCGCGCCGGGAATCGCACCCTTCACGAGCAGCAGATGGTTCTCGGAATCAATCTTCAACACCTTGAGGTTGCGAACTGTGACCCGGTCCACACCCATGTGCCCGTGCGCGCGCATGCCGGGCATGACGCGTGATGGATACGACGAGGCGCCAATCGAACCCGGCGCGCGATGGAACATCGAGCCGTGACTGGCAGGGCCGCCGCGGAAGTGGTGACGCTTCACCACGCCCTGGAAGCCATGGCCCTTGCTCGTGCCGATCACGTCCACGCGCTCGCCCTGGTTGAAGATCGAGACCAGCACCTGGTCACCGGGCTTCGGTGCTTCCGCGCCCTTGGCGACTTTGACCTCGCGCTGCACGCGCGTCGGCGGCACGTTGGCCTTCTTGTGGTGACCCGTCAGCGCCTGGTTGGCGTTGCGGATGGGATGGCTCTCCACCAACCCGAGCTGCACCGCGTCATAGCCGTCGGTCTGACCCGACTTGCTCTGCACGACGATGCACGGGCCGGCCTGGATGACCGTGACAGGTTCGAGCGTGCCGTCCTCGAGGAACAGCTGCGTCATCCCGACTTTCTTACCGATGATTCCGGTGACCATCGCGTCCTACTTTCCGTGTTCTTTGCTGAACGCCTTGATTTCGACATCGACGCCCGCCGGCAGATCCAGCTTCATCAGGGCATCGACCGTCTGCGGCGTCGGCTCGAAGATATCGATCAAGCGCTTGTGCGTTCGGATCTCGAACTGCTCGCGCGACTTCTTGTCCACGTGGGGCGAACGGAGCACCGTCCACTTGTTGATTTCGGTCGGCAGCGGAATCGGCCCCGCCAGCCGCGCGCCGGTGCGCTTGGCCGTCTCCACGATCTCGCCCGTGCTCTGGTCGAGCACGCGCGCGTCGTAGGCCTTCAGTCGAATTCGAATCTTGTCGCCCAGCATGTCTTTCGTCTTTCGCTTTTCGTCGTTCGTTATTCGCGATACGTCCGGACTATTTTGTACCCTGCACGCGCGCGATCACTTCTTCGCTCACGTTGCGCGGCGCCTGCTCGTAGCGATCGAAGTACATCGAGTAGGTGGCGCGGCCCTGGGTGCGCGACCGCAGGTCGGTGGCATACCCGAACATGTCGCTCAGTGGCACCCGCGCCGAGATGATCTGCGTGCCGCCGCGATCTTCTTGCGACTGGATGCGCCCGCGGCGCGACGCCAGGTCGCCCATCACGTCGCCGAGATAGTCTTTCGGGCAGACCACTTCGACGCGCATCACCGGCTCCATCAGCACGGCGCCGGCCCTCTTGGCGGCGTCCTGGAACGCCAGCGAGCCGGCAATCTTGAAGGCCATTTCCGACGAGTCGACATCGTGGTACGAACCGTCGAACACTTCGATCCGGACGTCGTCGATCGGATAGCCGGCGAGAATGCCGCGCGTCAGCGCTTCCTGAATGCCCTGGTCGATCGGCTTGATGAACTCGCGGGGAATCGAGCCGCCGACGGTCTTGTTCTCGAACTGATAGCCGGTGCCCGGCGCGAGCGGGATCAGGCGAATCCAGGCGTCGCCGAACTGGCCGCGGCCGCCGGTCTGGCGCTTGAACAGGCCATGGCCTTCGGCCGGCTTGGTGAGGGTTTCCTTGTAGGCGACCTGCGGCTTGCCGACGCTCGCCTCGACGCCGAACTCGCGCTTGAGGCGGTCGACGATGATTTCCAAGTGCAGTTCGCCCATGCCGGCGATCACGACCTGGCCGGTCTGTTCGTCGGTCTTGACGCGAAAGGTCGGGTCTTCGGCCATCAGCTTGGCCATGCCCTGGCCGAGCTTTTCCTGATCGGCCTTGGTCTTCGGCTCAATCGCGAGCGAGATGACCGGCTCCGGGAAGACCATCCTCTCGAGGATGATCGGCTTCTTCTCGTCGCACAGCGTGTCGCCGGTGGTCACCGACTTCAAGCCGACGGCGGCGGCGATGTCGCCGGAGTTCACTTCCTTGATTTCTTCGCGCTTGTTCGCGTGCATCTTGAGCAGGCGGCCAATGCGCTCGGTGCGGCCCTTGGTGGAATTAATCACCGAGGAGCCGGAGGTCAGCGTGCCCGAGTAGACGCGGAAGAACGTGAGCTGACCAACAAAGGGGTCGGTCATGATCTTGAACGCCAGGGCCGAGAACGGCTCGCTGTCGTTGGCGCTGCGTTCGATCTTGTTCTCGTCCTTGCTGTTGGGGTCGATGCCGGTGACCGGCGGAATGTCGAGTGGCGAGGGCAAATAGTCGATGACCGCGTCGAGCATGGGCTGCACGCCCTTGTTCTTGAAGGCGGCGCCGCAGATCACGGGCACGAACGGCGCCTCTTCCTTGCGCACCGATTCGATGCAGCGCTTGCGCAAGCCGGCCTTGAGTTCGGCCTCGGTAATCACTTCGCCGGCGAGGTACTTCTCAAGCAGCTTGTCGTCGGCTTCGCTGACCTTCTCGACGAGGATGTCGTGGTGCTTCACGGCGTCCTCGAGCATGTCGGCCGGAATGTCCTCGACCTCGTAGTCGGCGCCCATGGTCTCGTCCTTGTAGACGAGCGCCTTCATGCGGACCAGGTCAATCACGCCGCGGAACTTGTCTTCGGCGCCGATCGGCAGCTGAATCGCAACGGCGTTGCCCTGCAGCTTCGAACCAATCTGCGCCAGCGTCTCCTTGAAGTCCGCGCCGACGCGGTCCATCTTGTTGACGAAGCAGATGCGCGGCACACGGTACTTGTCGGCCTGGCGCCACACGGTTTCCGACTGGGGCTCGACACCCGACACGGCATCGAACACGGCGACCGCACCATCGAGGACGCGCAGCGAGCGTTCGACTTCAACCGTGAAGTCGACGTGGCCCGGCGTGTCGATGATGTTGACGCGGTGTTCCTTCCAGAAGCAGGTCGTCGCGGCCGAGGTAATGGTGATGCCGCGCTCCTGCTCCTGCTCCATCCAGTCCATGACGGCGGTGCCTTCGTGCACTTCGCCGATCTTGTACGTGATGCCGGTGTAGAACAGGATCCGTTCAGTCGTCGTGGTCTTGCCGGCATCAATGTGGGCCATGATGCCGATGTTCCGCGTGCGTTCCAGTGGTGCCGAGCGAGCCATTTAGGTCAAGAACCTGGTAAATTCAGAATTCGAAATTTGCAATTGCGAAGCTACCAGCGGTAGTGCGCGAACGCCTTGTTCGCTTCCGCCATGCGGTGCGTGTCTTCGCGCTTCTTGACGGCGCCGCCACGCAGGTTGGCGGCATCGAGCAGCTCGTTGGCCAGCTTTTCCTGCATCGTCTTGCCGTCGCCACGCGAGCGGGCAAAACCCACCAGCCAGCGGATGCTCAGCGAGAGCCGCCGGTTGGGGTTGACCTCGATCGGCACCTGGTAGTTCGAACCGCCGACGCGGCGCGACTTCACTTCGAGCGACGGCTTGACGTTGTCGACGGCCTTCTTGAAGACCTTGAGCGGATCATCGCCCGACCGTTCCTTGATCAGGTCGAAGCTCTGGTAGAGGATGCGCTCGGCGGTCGAACGCTTGCCCTCGCTCATGATCGTGTTGATGAACTTGGTGACGAGCGGACTCCCGTAGAGGGCGTCCGGCAACAGTTCACGTTTCGCGATTACTCGTCTGCGCGGCATAAATCTCTCTTAGGACTTCGGGCGCTTGGCGCCGTACTTCGAACGACCCTGCTTGCGGCCCTGCACACCGACGGCGTCGAGGGTGCCGCGCACCACGTGGTAGCGGACGCCCGGCAGGTCTTTCACGCGACCGCCGCGGATCAGCACCAGCGAGTGCTCCTGCAGGTTATGGCCGACACCCGGAATGTAGGTGGTGACTTCAATCTTGTTGGTCAGGCGGACACGCGCCACCTTGCGAAGCGCCGAGTTCGGCTTCTTCGGGGTTTGCGTGAAGACGCGCACACAGACGCCGCGCTTCTGCGGACTGTTCTGCAGCGCCGGGCTCTTCGTCTTCCACTCGACCTTCTCGCGTCCCTTGCGGACCAGCTGACTAATCGTCGGCACGAGCACTCCACAGCGCCGCAGGCCCTCGACAAACCCCAATGGTCTGTCGCCACAGGCGCGGCGCAACTAACGAAAAAAACGCCCACCACCTCCCTCGCGGGCGGTTGTGGTGCCCGAGGCCTGAAAGCCCACCACCTCATCAAGAGGCCGGCGGCTTGGCACCTCGCGCGGTAAAACCCTACTAATGGTGTTTTCGGCATCGGCGGACGCTATTTCGCTCGGCTCTTCGAAGCTCGAACTCTTTGCAGTTCCCCGTTTCCGGGGCTCCGCGCGGACGCGTCACGATGCGGTTGAGACTAGATAGGGTGTCCTAGCCTCACGAGAACCTGACGAATATAGCACGCACCGAGAAAAACTAGCAACCCTGCTCGGTCGCTCGGCCTCTTGAAGGCCTGAAACCTGCCCATCTGCACGGTTTTGCGTATCTCGGTAGCGGCGTCTCGCACTGCTTGTAACGAGTTGCAGCTCCGTCTCAATTAACCGTCTGTAGTAGAGTGCGTAGCCAGAACTTACACATCGGTCAACCGCCTGTGGACCCAAAGCTATGACGACCGCGATCCCGGCATTCTGCATCACCTGCGGAATGAAATTAGTGAGCGGCGCGGCGTTCTGCGCCGGTTGCGGCATCAAGCAGGCTGGCGGTGCTGCCACTAGCGAGCAGGCGCCACCAATCCCGGTAGCCGAGATAGGCGCCCCGCCGACACCAAGTGCCCAACCCGCGAAACCCGCAAGTGTCGGCCGGGCGACCACGCTGCTTTGGGCCTCACTCGGGATCGGAACATTGAATGCCCTCATCTACTCGGACACCTTGTCCGCGCTGGCTGGGGTCACCGTCGGGATAATGGCGATTATCACTATTGTCAGCATGGCGATCTCGGCGGGGCTCGTTGTGATGGTCGACAGCCGAAAGAACTGGGCGCGAGTCACCTTGCTCGTTCTGGGGGTGCCTGGGGCACTTATCTGGCTCCTGTCGCCGCAGGTCAGAATCGTCTTCCAGGTCATTCCGTTCTCCGGCATTCTCAGCCTCGCGGCTTATGGCTCGCAGGTTGTCGCATTGGTTCTCCTCTTCAAACCCGAGGCGAACAACTGGTTCCGGCTGCCATGACGAGAGTCGTTCCATGACCGAAAAGGAGTGGCAGGACAAACTCACCAGGAATATCCGCGTGGTCAGCTCAATCGTGCTGGCACGGGGTCTGTTTCTCGCCTCAATCTAGCCGAGCATCCTTCGTTCACAAGCGGCGTCGTCCGGCGCCACCAACGGTGCCTACTGGGATAACTTCCTGGAGAGCAGCATCTACGGTCGGTCGCGGAGGATGGCTGCCAGGGAGCAAGGGGAACGGGCACAACAAACTGGCCTGCAGATGATCATGCTTGGCGGGGCGGTGCTGTTGCTCGTGCGCTACACGACCGTGATGGACTTCGTAGCGAGGAACATTCGGCAGCAGTCGCCGACTGCGACCGGCACAGACGCGGCCGCGACCGAAAACGCGAGGACGCAGCCTCCAGGCCCGACCGTTGCGTGCTGCGGTGCGTGCGGCACCCAGCTTCCCGACGCCGTAGCGTTCTGCCCGGTTTGTGGAGCGCGCCGAATGGAATAGGGCCGATTCCTTCCCCTATACTGTGCGCCATGCGAATCGTCGCGATCCTCGTCGCTATATGTGGTTTTGGCCCATTGATCAACGCTCAGGCTCCAGTCCCGACAGTCGTCGATAGCGCCACGGTCAAGGTTCTCACCGGCCTGCTGGCTCCTGACTTCCAGGAAGAAATGAACCACATGGTCCAGGCGCTGGGCGTCACCTGCGGCACCTGCCACGTCCGCGGCAATTTCGCGAGCGACGACAACCCGAAGAAATTGACGGCGCGGCGGATGCTTGAAATGACCAAAGCCATCAACAAGCAGTTCTTCCCCGACCACAAACCGAAGTCGGGCGAATCCGTGCTGGGTCGCGTCACCTGCTACATTGGCCACCTCATCCAGTGAGACCGGGACCAGCAAGGCCAGCGTCACCAGCACTGCGAAGACCGACGCCATCACGACGGTGTCTTTCGCCACGTGCCACGGGAAGAACGTCTCACCCGGGCCGGGCTGGGGCTCGAGAGGACCCGAGATGCCGTGCTTTCGCATCAAGGCGATGTGCGCGATGATCAGGGTGACGAGCGCCGCCGGCAGCAGGAACACATGCGCCGAGTACCAGCGCCCCAGCGTGAGCGCGCCCAGTTCCTGGCCGCCACGCATCAGATCCGCGAGGTACTCTCCGGCCAGCGGCGTGCCGCGCGCCACGTTGATCGTGACCGTGGTCGCCCAGTACGCCTTCTGGTCCCACGGCAACAGGTAGCCGCTCAGCGAGAACCCGAGGATCACCAGCAGCATCAGCAGGCCGCTCAGCCACGTCACTTCGCGCGGCGCCTTGTACGACCCAAGCAGGAACACCCGCAGCATATGCACGACCGCCGCGACGACCAGAAAGCTCGCTCCCCAGTAGTGCAGGCCGCGCAGCATCCAGCCGAGCGTCAGCTCTTGCATGATGAACCGCACGCTGTCGTACGCCAGCGACGGCGCCGGCACGTAGTACATCGTCAGGCCCACGCCGGTGATGAACTGGCAGACGACGAGTAAGGTGACGACGCTGCCAGTGGTGAACGGCCAGCTGGTGCCGGGCGGCAGCTCCTCGTCGAGCGCACGACGAACGATCGCGCGGTAGCCGGTACGCGAGTCGGGCCAATTGAGTATGGTGGCGATCACGCTAGACCTGCACCATGACCGTGCCGCGCTCGATTCGCGTCGGAATCCGGGCCAGCGGCGACGGCGGCGGCCCGCCAATCACGTTGCCCTCCGCGTCGTAGAGGCCGCCGTGGCAGGGGCACTCGATGCGCCTCGTCTCGGCGTTGTACCGCGTGCGGCACCCGAGATGCGTGCACGTGGAGTCGAGCGCACGCACGTCATCGCCCGACTTCACCAGGTACACCACCCGGCGATCGACGACCTCGGTCGCGCCGTCCAATCGCGAGAACCGCAGGGTAACGGGCACGGGTGTGTCCTCCACCAGGTGCGGCAGGTCACCGGCCGCCAGCCACAGCGGCGCGCGGCGGGTGAAGCTGGGCGCGACAACCGCCCCGCCGACGACGAAGGCGAGGGTGGCGCCAATGCTGGCCTGCACGGTTTGGATGACGCGAACGAGAAAGCCGCGGCGTCCCGCGGGGTCGTGGTGTGAGCTGCAGACGTCCATGAATACACTCCCGTGAAGGGAGCGAAGCCTCGCTGGCGCGGGCAGGGACCGCTCGTTAGTTGCTCCGCAGTATACGGCCTGGCTGATCTCGGAAGGTCATCTCTTGTCTTGTCACTTCGCGCAATGTCTTCGGTTCGCCCGCCCGTGTGACAATGGCGCGTGCTCCATCCACGCATCGCGATCGCCGAGTCGCCCTCCTCGGCAGCGGAGTGGATTGAGTCGTGGCAAGGCGAGAACACCGGCGGCAGCGTGATCGCGGCGCCGGCCCCGGCGGAGTGGCCGTTCCGTTATCCGCTGGCACCGGTCCTGCCGGCTGGTCCGGTCGTCCTCCGCGCGAATGCGTTCGAAGAGGCCTTCGTCAACCACCAGACCAACGGCACGCAACTGGTCACCACGCAGCAGGCGTATCTCGAGCAGGAATGGTCGGCCGCTCTCGCCACGCGTGACGACGCGTGGTTGCTGCTCGTCTGCACACCAGCACCGCAGCACTACATCACCACAGCACCTTTGCCTCGGGCGTTCCGCGTCTCCGATTCGGCCGAGCGCCTCGCCTTGTGCGTCGACGCGCTCGGCGCCGGCCGCACCGCTCCCGCCCTGATCGCGACCGCGAGCGTCTGTATGGAGGTGAACGACCTCGAGGCGGCATCGCGCGATCTCGATGAAGCCCTCGCGCTCGCCCCGCGGTGGGCCGCCGCGCACTATGAACGAGGCAAGCTTTGTCTGCGGCGCGACGACATGCCCCAGGCCGCCGAAGCCTTTCAAGCCGCCGCCAACCTGCTGCCGTCATTCGCGCCGGCGTGGTCCAACTTGGGCGCCACCCTCGGAGAACTGGATCGGCCGGCCGAGGCGCTCACGGCGTTCGACCACGCCCTGGTCCTCGATCCCGCCAGTGCCCAGGCCCTCAACAACGTGGGCGTGGTCCGCCGTGAACTGGGCCGCCTGCCGGAATCTGAAGCGGCCTTCCGGCAGGTCATCCAACTGACCCCAGGCATGGCCTTTGGCCATTACAATCTCGGGCATACACTGTTTTTACAGGGACGCTTCCAGGCCGCGCTATCAGCCTATGCTGAGGGTCAGGCCCGCGACCCGGAAAGAAACCCGGTGCAGGCCGCGCGACTGGCCCTGTGCCGGGTCGCGACCGGCGATGCGGAAGGCGCGCTGACGGAATTGCGCCGCGCCACCGCAGGGTTGCCGCGGGAATACCGGCAGCAGCTGTTGGCCGACACCAGCGCGATCTTGTGGGCGCTCGTCACGCAGCAGCCGGGGTTGGACGGATGGCAGCCGGTCTACGCGTGGGTCACGGCCGAGCTGAAGGGGTGACGAGATGAACGACGGAATCGGCTCAAGTCCAGCGTGGCAGTTGCTGCGCGACCGTGGGATGCGCCTCGCCGTGGGCCTGGCGATCGTCGTCGCCATCCCGATGGCGGTGCTGTTCTACTTCCAGTTCAGATCGCTCAACGACATCGAGAAGACCTCGACCATCGTCCTGCGCCAGTTGAGCAGCGACACCGCCGATTCGCTGACCGAGACCGTGGAGGGGTACCTGAAGCGGCCCTACCTGAGCGTGCTGCTCCGCGTGCCGCAGGCCCGCACCGAGCCCCTCGACCTGTCGTGGATCGATCCGATCATGCACGAGGCGCTGCAGGAGAGTCCCTTTGTCACGTCGTTCTTCGTGTGGACCGAGCGCGGTCCGAACGGGAACAAGTGGCTCGCATACGACCATCAGTCGGATACTCAACCCACCGGCGATCTCGGCAGCCGCTTCCGCGAAGACACGGTCTTTGGCCCCAAGCTGTTGCCGCGGCTCCATCAACTGGTCAAGGCGCGGATGGTGATTGTCGCCTTCACCGAGGTAATCAACGGCCGCCAGTACTACGTGCAGGCCCAGCTCCGCTTCGAGTCGTTCGCCCGAGAGCGCATGACCAGCGTCGTCGCGCTGGCGGTCGACGCCGAACGCCTGCGCACGGAGTTCATCCCGGCGCTGCTGCGCGATCGGCTGGCCAACGTGCAACAGCCGGTGGGCTTCCCGTCGCTCGAGGCGGCGGTGCTGGCCGAGGACGGAACGCGGATCTTCGAATCGAACCCGGCGCGGTCCGATGACATGCCCGTGGATGAGCGCAACTTCGCCATCATCTTCTTCGACAAGGAACTGCTGGCGTTCGCCGCGCCCTACGAACAGCAGCGTGAAATCTGGGGTCTGCGCACCGGATACGGGCCGCTCCCGATTCCCGAAATCGTCAGCGCCAGCACACGGCCGCAAAGGGCGCTGATGGTGGTGCTCGCGGTGGCGATGGCGCTCGGCGTGTTCCTGGTGGCCGGCGCCGCGGCCCGCGAAGTGCGGGTCGCCGAACTGAAGTCGAACTTCGTGGCGTCGGTGTCGCACGACCTCAAGACGCCGCTCGCGCTGATTCAACTGTTTGCCGAAACGCTGGAACTCGGCCGCGTCCGGACGCCGGAACGCGCACAGGAGTACTACCAGATCATCAACGGCGAAGCCAAGAAACTGACCCGCCTGATCGAGAACATGCTCGACTTCTCGCGCATGGAAGCGGGGCTGCGGCCTTACCGCATGGCGCCGGCCGATCTGGGCGAGGTCGTGACCCGCGTACTGGCGCGCATGGAGACGCAGTTCTCGCAGGGCCACTTCGTCGTCAACACGCAGATTGCACCCGGGCTGCCGCGCGTGCTGGCCGATGAGGGCGCCACCGAACAGGCGATCGAGAACCTGCTCGCCAACGCCGTCAAGTATTCCGGTGATGCGAAACACATCGACGTCCACGCGCGGCGGGCGGGCGACCATCTCGAGATCGGCGTGACCGATCACGGCATCGGTATTTCGCGACGCGAGCAGGCCCGTATCTTCCGCAAGTTCTACCGCGTGCAGCGCGAGCTGGGCGGCGGGCCGCAGGGCACCGGCCTCGGCCTGGCGATCGTCGATCACACCATGCGCGGCCATGGCGGCTTCGCGCGCGTGACGAGCGAGCCGCAACAGGGCAGCACCTTTACGCTGCACTTCCCGATTCCCGGGGAGAAGGTCTTCGAACCGACACTGGCAGAGTCCACACGATGAAACGAATTCTGGTGATTGAAGACGAGCCGCAAATGCGGCTCGGCCTGCGTGACAACCTCGAGCTCGAAGGCTATGAAGTCGAAACCGCGGTCGATGGCGACGACGGCCTGGTGAAGGCCGCCGCGTTCTCGCCCGACCTGGTCATTCTCGACGTCATGCTACCGAAGAAGAACGGCTTCGACGTGTGCCGCGAGCTGCGCGCGAAATCGATCGCGACGCCGATCGTCATGCTGACCGCCCGCTCGGCCGAAACCGACAAGGTGCTCGGCCTGGAACTGGGCGCGGACGACTACGTCACCAAGCCGTTCTCGATTACCGAGCTGCTGGCGCGCGTGCGCGCCGTGCTGCGGCGCACCGGCACGGGTACGCCCAAGCCCACGGCCGACGTCATCAGCATCGGCGACATCGAGATCGATTTCAAGCTGCACCAGGCCCGCCGCGGCAAGGTGCGCATCGAGTTCACCGCCCGCGAGTTCGACCTGCTCCGCTACTTCGTCCAGCACACCGGACAGGTGGTCACCCGCGAGCAGATCCTGAACGAGGTCTGGGGCTACGAGGAGTTTCCGACCACGCGCACCATCGACAACTTCGTCGCCAAGCTGCGGCAGAAGATCGAACGCTCACCCCACGCCCCGGAGCACATCCTCACGATTCACGGCTCGGGATATAAGTTCGTCGGGTAGGGCTGGTCGGGCGGGTGGGGCTGGTGAGGTAGAATCACGGCCAATGGAACCCAAGAACATTCTGCTCGCGGGCATGATCCTGATCGGGGTCGTGTACTTCATCTTCTGGTTTACCACCGTGTCGCGGCAGCGGGCGGCGGCCGGCCACTCGCCCCTGGCGCCCCAGCCGGCCACCCTCGGCATTTCGTTCGTGGCGAACTTCTTCGACACGCTCGGCATCGGCTCGTATGCCACCACCACCTCGATGTTCCGCTTCTGGAACGTGGTGCGTGACGAGAAGATCCCCGGCACGCTGAACGTCGGCTACGTGCTGCCCACCACCGTCCAGGCCATCATCTACATCACCATCGTCGAGGTGGACTTCGTCACGCTGGTCGCCATCATCGCCGCCGCCGCGGTCGGCGCCTGGCTCGGGGCGAGCGTGGTCGCCAGTCTGCCCCGCCGGCAGGTGCAGATCGGGATGGGCTTCGCATTGCTGGGCGCGGCCACGCTGATGCTGCTATCGCTCACCGGCATTGGCCCGGCCCCGGGCATCGCGCTGGGCGTGTCGGGCGCGAAACTCGGCATCGCCGTCATTATCTCGGCCTTCCTCGGTGCGCTGATGATGCTCGGCATCGGCTACTACGCGCCGTGCCTGATCATGATCAGCCTGCTCGGCATGAACCCGACCGCGGCGTTTCCCATCATGATGGGCGCCTGCGCGTTCCTGATGCCGACGGGCAGCCTGCAGTTCATTCGCAAGCAAAGCTACGACCTGCGCGCCGCGATCGGCCTGATGATCGGCGGCCCGCTGGCCGTGCTGATCGCCGCGTTCATCGTGAAGTCGCTGCCGCTCGATTACGTCCGCTGGGGTGTCGTGGTCGTGGTGATCTACACTGCCGTCGGGATGTTGCAGACCGCGGCGAAAGAGCGCGGGATGAAAAAGGCCGCGTAGGATAGGGAGCCCCATGACACGACACTCCGCGCTCGTTCTGGTCTTGTTCCTGGGATGGTCCGCCTCCGTAGCGGGCAATCCGAATGCGCGAATCTTCTTCCTCGACCTGCGCGGCAAGATCGTGTCTGCCACACCAGATGGCGCCGATCGGCAGGTCGTGATTGAGGGCTTGAAAGGCCAACCCGACGGCATTGCCATCGACGTCGAAGCCGGACACATCTACTGGACCAACATGGGCGACTCCGCCGCCGACGATGGCTCGATTGAGCGGTCGAATCTGGATGGCTCGAACGTCACGACCATTGTGAAGACCGGCGGCACGTGGACCGGCAAGCAGCTGGTGCTCGACCAGCAGAACGGGAAGCTCTATTGGTCCGATCGCGAAGGCCTGCGCGTGATGCGCGTGAATCTCGACGGAACCGGACTAGAGACCCTGGTCGAGACCGGCCGCGGCGATGAGGCGCGCAAGGACCAGCGCAACTGGTGCGTCGGCATGGCGGTGGACGTCGCCGGCGGCAAGATCTACTGGACGCAAAAGGGTGGCGATAACGCCAACGCCGGCACCATTCGTCGCGCCAATCTCAACATCCCGCGCGGGCAAACGGCGCTGAACCGCGCCGACATCGAAGTGCTCTTCGATGGCCTGCCCGAACCGATCGACCTCGAACTCGACCTCGACCTCGCGAAGCGCCATCTCTATTGGACCGATCGCGGGAACCCGCCCGACGGCAACACCGTGAATCGCGCGTCAATGGACAGCCCCCGCAGCCGCACGATTCTGGCCGGTGGCTTCGACGAAACGATTGGGATTGCGCTCGACATCGCGGGCGGGCGGATGTTTCTGACCGATTTGCGCGGGAGCGTCTACAGCCTGAAGCTGGACGGCTCCGATCGCAAGACGCTGTTCACAGGGCAAGGCATGCTGACCGGGATTGCGTTCGTGGGCGTGATGCCGAACTCGTCGCGATAGATTCGGGATGGGCCAGCTTCAGAACTACGGTACGCGGGCAGTGTTGCTGCCCGCGTCGACGCCGTCGCACGAGCGCACAACGACCGCTTGCGCGAAGTCGAGCAGAAGCTGGGCGCGGTCGCCGGCCTGTATCCCAACCAAAGGCCGGTTCGGTCGCCGATTGTGCTCGACGATCACGTTGTCACGAATGCTGCCGGTGGCGATATTGGTCACCCAGATCCCCAATCGAGGCGTGCCGCCCCGGCGATACCGAAGCGTCCCGTATCCCGGACGATACTGCCACCCCTGAAGACCACGCCCAATAATTCCCGCAGCGACCCATTCGGCGTGCGAAGGCTATTGAAGTCCGCTGCCGACCCCGGCGGCGAAGACATCGACGCGATCGAACACGGGCTCGCCCTCGTGGCCTGGTGGGATTGATGGATCCGCCGCGCCAGGAAGCGGCGGACGCCGTGCGCCTGTGCCAATCCGCCGGGATCACGTGGTGACGGCGCGAGCCATCGGACGACAGTTGGGCATTCTGGCGGATGGCGAGGCGGTGATGTCGGGGCCGGAACTGGCGCAACTCTCCGATGAGGAATTCGCCGGGCGCGTCGAACACATTCGCGTCTACGCGCGCACCGACCCCGCGCAGAAAATCCGGATCGTTCAAGCGCCGCAGGCCAACGGCGAGTTCGTGGCCATGACCGGTGATGGGGTCAACGACGCCCCCGCGCTCAAAGCCGCCGACATCGGCGTGGCGATGGGGAAGAGCGGCATGGACGTCGCGCGCGAGGCGGCCAGCCTGGGGGATCATGTCGCGCAAGCCGCGCCCCCCGAAGGAGAGCATCTTCGCGCATGACATGTGGCAGCACATGATGTGGGTCGGCCTGCTGATGGGTGGCGTGTGCCTGTTCGCGCAAGCGTTCGCGATATACAGCGGGTGGGAAAACTGGCAGACGATCGTGTTCACCGTGCTGGCGCTCTTGGGCCGGCTGTGGCCGCCGCGGCGGCGACGGGGGCGTCGCCGGCTCGCCCTCGAGAATGGCCGCCCGGGCCTGCTGCAGCGTCTGCGCGACCGCCAACGTCAGCTGCGCGACCTCGGGCCACCCGCGCAGGCGCGCGAGCTGCGCCGTCAACTGCAGATTCTTGGTGATGAGCCGCTGGTGCTCGCGCTCGAGGAGCCGACTGATCTGGCGGAGCGTCTCGACCTCGCGTTCGTCAGTGAGCGACACCACGGTGTCGGCAGTCGATCATCAACGCGGATCCGAGGCAAGCGAAAACCAGCGTGAGCGCGGGCGGCGTGAGCACCATGCGCCCGACCAGCGCGCTGCCATCGAGAAACAGATCGAGCTCGCTGACGGTGAGTGTCATCGGCCCAGCGGGCCTCGTCACGCCACCGCGCCGCGAAGCGCCCACGCTCCAGGCGTTTCACGTACAGACAGAGTCCCGTCCCGTCGAAGTGCAACACCTTGGCGCGGATCCGATCCCGGCTGACGAACAAAACAACGTCACCACTGAGGGGATTCCGCGCCAAGCGCTCCGTCACCATCCCACAGAGGCTATCGAAGCCCTTGCGCATGTCGGTCGGCGCCGTCTGCGCGTAGACCCCGACGCGCCGCCCGGCCCACCTCATCGCAAGCGCGCGACCAACTGCGCGGCTCCGTCCAGGTCGAGGCCCTCGATGCGGACGCCGGCGCGCTCGATGAACACGACGACGCCGGGCCGCGCGGCGTCCGCCTCGGCCACCACCTGCACCGGCCGGAACCGGGTGTCCTGCGCCCACCGCCGTAAACTCACTGGGGCAATGCCGAGCGCCGTGGCCACCGTCCGGAGTCCGTCACCCCGGCGCTCACCGAGCTCCCGTCGTACCTGTCGTCGGAATCGTTGTACCGCGTCGTCCATCGGCCTCCTCCTCGCGCGGAGACTGTGACCGATGCTTTGCCGCTTGCCCAGACGGGGCACGGCGAGGCATTACTTTCTTCGGACCACTTGTTACTGGAGAATGGCCTCGGGTGAGACCAAGGTTTTCGGACCACGAGCGACTACAACACGGTCCGGCCGCACAGCTCGCTGTAGAATCGCGCGCCCGACCAGTTTGCTCAGCTCTCGAGGCGGGCTCGGCGGCTTCAATCTACTTGACCGATACGCGTAGGACGACGTAACTCGACTGTCCACCGAATCGGATCACGTCCATTCTGAACTCAAGGCTGGAACGCTCTCCAGCATCATTCGCCAGTCCGGTCGGGCAAGAAGTCTCTTCGAAAGCTAGCCCTCACCGGGCCCTCGGCCGCATCCGGCTGAAGCCGGACTCCACAGACTGGCCGGACCCTACTGTTGTCTCGCCGCGACCTCGTAACCGGCTTCGTCGCCCATCCGATCCATACCATCTCGCTGCTCGTGCCCCGAAACGTGTGTGTCAGGAGGTGTCGGACGGTGATGGCGGCCCAGGCGGCCGGAACCAACGTACTTGCGGATCGGATCGTCCAGTCGCAAAGCGCCGTCATCCACTCGTGGGGCGTCGCGCGCATCCAGCTCTCTCACATACCGACGTCATGCGCAGCAGGGTGGCCAGCAACGTGTCGCGAACGCGCGCCCTGCGAACGGGAGACGGTTTCTGATGCTGCGGTCGATCTGCTCATGCCGCCGGTTTGCGCTTCAGGGTGAACGCCACACGGTAGCCGGCCAGGTCCGCAAGCTTGAGCAGCTGAAGGAGCTGTTTGGATCCCCGGTTCTCCTCCAGCAGGCGTACGACTTGCGACGGCGAGGTCCCGAGCGCGTCGGCCACGACACGGACGGAGAGTTCCGAGGCATCAAGCTTGTTGCGCAAGACGCGCTTCAGTTGATTAATCGGAGACCAGTCGTAGGTGGGATCACAAACGTAGAGAACGAAATCTGCCGGCAAGTCGCCGCGGGTCCCGTCGGCGAGTGCATACGTTGCGCCCTGGCCGCCCAGTTCCGCATCAATATCGATCGACACGAAACGATTCCTGGCGCTGATCCGGTTCCCTTTGAGCGCCGAAAACGGCAGAGCGTAGCGTGTCAGCTTCCGCCCCTCTTGCAGCGTGATGTCCAGCACGCTCTTGCGGTAGTTCGGCTCAATGGCCTTGAACGTTGGGTTTCTCATTGAAGGCGCCTTCCTCCCGGAGCGCATCGAGGGCCTTTCGCGCGTTCGGCGTGAGCGTGCCCGCCATCACGGTCCATGACTCAAGGCTGAATTTCAGTAGACGCTTGCCGTCCTCGAAGACGTGGACATGTCGCGGGTCGTGGTCGGTTGCGTACAACACGACGATGACGCCGCCCCGCTTCCAGCGCACTGATGATGTGTATCCCGAATTGGATACATATGTCAATGCGCCCGTGCTCTCGGTGCCAACAAGATGAGGCCGTCGCATTCCATGGCGCTCCTCGTCTACAGCGCCGGCTTCGATACCTCGTACGCGCCACGCGCGCGAATGGCCCCCGCCGCCGCACCATCCTGGCCGGTGGCTTCGACGAAACGATTGGGATTGCGCTCGACATCGCGGGCGGGCGGATGTTCCTGACCGATTTGCGCGGGAGCGTCTACAGCCTGAAGCTCAACGGCTCGGATCGCAAGACGCTGTTCACGGGACAGGGCATCCTCACCGGTCTTGCCCACGCCGACCTCACGCGCGCCACGACCACGCGCGCGCGAAAGCAGGACTGACGCGGCCGGGCGGCCGCGCCAGCCTGTGTCTCTCGGTCAGCCCGCGATGTTCACCGTGGCGGTTGCCGTCGCCGGCGCACCAAGGTCGTAGGTCGCGCCGTCGGTCAGCGTCACGATCACCGTCTCGACACCTTCGACGATGCCATCCGCCGTCGGAATCACAAACACATCCGCCGTCGCCTGCCCCGCCAGGAACGTCACCGTGAGCGGAATCGCCTGATAGTCCGTGCCATTCACCGCAGTGCCCGTCACGAGGTATGTCACCGTCAACGGGGATGTCGGACTGCCGGTGCGGGTGAAGCGGAACGTGCCGAGATCGGGTCCGGTCTCCGACGCCGCGGCATCGAACGCCACCACTGACACGACGGGCACCGACGCCGCATCGGCGATCGTCACCGTGCCCGACGTCGACGAGCCCAGCGCATAGGGCGCCACCGAGGTCAGCGTCAGGATCACCGACTCCGCGCCTTCGGCCAGCGCGTCGGCGAGCGGCGCGACGGTCACGTCAACGGCCGACTGGCCGGCCAGCAACGTCGCCGACAACGGCACGGTGGTGTAGTCGGTGCCATTGGTCGCCGTGCCGGTCAGCGTGAACGTCACCGTCAGCGGCGCGGTCAGGGGCAACGTCGCGCTCGCCACGCGCGTCAGGCGGAAGGTGCCGGTGTCGGCGCCGGTTTCCGAGGCGGACGCGTCGACGACCGAAACCGACACCCTGCCGCCCCCCTTCTTATTCTCATCATCGTCATCGTCACCGTCATCGCCATCATCGTCGCCGCCGCCGCCGCCGGGGTTCTGCAGCTTCACTTCGGTGGCTTCGAGCACGGTACCCTGCATGCGCGCCGTGATATGCACGCGGTCGCCAATGCGGAGCGCCGAGTACGCGACCGTTCGCGAGCCGTGACGAATAACCGTGCCCACCGGCACGGACACGGTTCGGCTATTGACGGTGATCGAGGTGCCGGCGATCGCAGAGATCAAGCCTTCGATTTCGACCTTGCCGGTGGTGGGATTGGTCGGCCCATTGCCATTACCGTTTCCGTTGCCGTTGCCTGGGTTCACCGGCTTGGGCTTGGAATTGCCAGTCGCGCCGGACGTGGCGGTCGCATCGCCCGCTTCGTCGTTGATCGACGCCGCCACCACCGCTGATGGTGCGGTAGGGTTCAGGGATCTCGACGAGTCGCCACATGCCGCAGTGGCCAACAGCGCACCTATCAAACCGACCAGCCCTGCCGTCTTCACAATCAACATGCACTCTCTCCTCGTCAGCGGCCGGGGTATGGCCTGGACTACAAGGAATCACTGCAATCGGAATACCGGATGGGAGCGCTTCGGAGTCAGGTGGTCTAACTACCGTGGCGGCGGGTACTTAGCCGCACTCCGGCGAATTGTTCGCGAACCAGGGCGGGCGCCGGCGAGTAAGAACTGCAGGTTGAACGTCAGATTTGTATACGGTCGCGGGTGGGCCGAACGTCAGCGGACGGCGATGGTCCGCCAGCCGGGCCGGCGTTGATCTATGTCTACTGGCCGGAGCAGCAGAGGGGCGGCAAGAGACAGCAACGTGCTCTGCAATGGCTCCAAGGTCGCCGAGCTCGAGAACAACCGCTACATCGCGCTGCCCCAGCAGGCGCGGGACCTCGCCGATCAGAAGTGGCGACTGAGCGAAGCCGAGGCCGGCCGCGCCGAGGCCGCCGAGGAATTCAATAAGGCGCTGCGCGCGCGCGTGAACGCGATGAAGTCATCCGGCGCGAAGATCAAGGAGGGTATGGGGCGCGCGGACTTTGTCGACGCCTTGCGCCAGAACCAGACCGACCTGGTCTATGCCGGCCTCAAGGGACGTTTCACCGCGCAAGAAGCCGCGCAGTGGCGCGACAACGTCGCGAAGCTCAGCTCGGCGCACCAGGACCTCAAGGATCGCGTCAACGGCTATCGGCAGGATCTCACCAGCGGCCTCTGCGGGCCGCGGGTCGCCCAGCAGGTTCAGAACTCGCCCAAGCCCAGTCCACCCGCGGAAGCAGCCAGAACTACTCCCCCGCCGGCGCCCACGGCGTCGGTGCTGCCTCCCGCACCGACGCCTGGCCCATCGCTCGCGAAGATCCTCGGCTGGACCGCGGTGCTGGCCGGTGGTGCCGTCGGCCGCGCCTGCGATTGAACCACGACGCACACGAAGACCGCGACGATAGGCTTTCTTCGTGTCCTTCGCGCCTTCGTGGTTGCATCGGAGAACCCACACGCGGCCAGGGTGTCGTGACCAGCAGCGTCACGGCACCAATGTGAACCGCGCCGTGTGCGACGGGCGGATCGTCGCGAAGTGACGCCGATCCGTCGTCGCAATGGTGTCGATCAGCAACCGCTCCGCCAGGGCGACGAGTGACGCATCCACCAGGCCCAGGCCCGGATACTTCGCGATCAGGTGGCCAATGCGCCGAAGGTCTTGCGGCAAGAGGTCCAATAGTTGCACCTGGCCGGTGGCGAGCCAATCCGCCAATTCGCGCGATGCCCCGGTCGTAAACCGTTGCTCGAGCAGGTGCGCCGCTTCAGGTAAGGTCGTGATCGGCACCATGAGTTCGAACTCGCCGCCTTCGAGCAAGCTCTTCGCGCGAGCATGCCAATCGTCGCGGGCGTCGAACCAGGCGTAGATGACGCCGGTGTCGACGATCAGGGTCTTCACTTCTGGCGACGATCACCAGAGGGCGCAGCGGGCTCATGCGGCTGGAGATCGCGAAACACGAACTCGTCCAGGCGAGAGGCAGTATCCGAATGCCCGCTGTCGTACTTGCCCAGGAAACTCGGGAGCCCGGCCGGCGGATGATGCGCATCGAGATGCGCCTCGAGCGCCTCGCGGATCACAGCAGCCATGGGCTTCGACGAGCGGCGCAGGAACGACTGCAGCCGACGATCGAGGCCTTCGGGAATGAAGATGGTTGTCCGCTTCATATGCTGTATGCTGTCATACGTCATACAGTGCGTCAATCTCCGAGTGACACCCGCAGAGCGCGTCGCACGTGTGCCCCTGGGTCCACGCCCTTGACGGTCGTCACCCGGCGGAGCCCATGTGTGATGGTCGTGACCTCAACATCAACGCGACCCTTCCAGGCGTCGGGCACACCCAGATGCACTGGCATCGCGTTCTGCGAACAGTCACCACTGCCACCATCGACAAGGGTCGCTGCCAGCCAGCGTCTGCCGGCCACGTTCGTCGGTGACCTCCACGAAGAAGCCGCGGCCGCGTGTGGTGGCCACGTTGCGCAGCAGCGGGTGCCCGCCACCATCGGGGTCGTTGTTGGTCAACGACAGGTCGAGGCGTCCATCGCCATCGAAGTCGACGAACTGGACGCCGTGCGTGGCGTCGTGTTTGAGGATCACGTCCGGAAGCAACTCGGCAAAACTCCACGCGGACCCGTTGGCGCCGCGATTGATGAATAGCGCATCGCGATAGAGCGGCTGTCCGGCAATGAAGTTGGCGACATACAAATCGGGTAAGCCGTCGTTGTCGAGATCGCCCCAGGCCGACGTCACGCCGTGGCCACTCAGGCTGATGCCACTGGTGGCCGAAACATCGGAGAACACCTTCCCCGCTTCGTTACGATAAAGCGCACTCGCCCCATAGTTCGCGACGAACAGGTCGAAGTCGCCGTCGAGATCGAAGTCCGCCACGCTGGGGCCGACGCCGCCGTCGGCCGCGGGCCGCGGTGTCCCGGCCACCCCCATCGCGACCGCGACGTCTTCGAAGCGGCCCTTGTCCTGACGGTACAAGCCATTCGCCTGTCCTTCCTGGTTGGCGGTAAACAGGTCGAGATCGCCGTCGGCATCGGCCCATGCGCTGGCCTGCCCGCCGGGTGCGGCAAACACGTCCGGCTGCACCAACTCGAACGCCGGTTGCCACGCCGGTGAGGGCTGCCACAGCGCCGTCACGGCCAGGGCGAGTGAGGCGAGGCGAAACAACTCAGCGCGACCCGGTCTTCTTCCTCACGCTGCCGGCCTTGGCTTCTTCGGCGCGGGCGCCGGCGAGAATGCCTTCCATCGCGTAGTTGCCCTCGTGGCAGGCGTACTCGTAGATCAGGCCGGAGGCCTTCTTCAGCCGAATCATGAACGTGTAGGGCTTGGTCCACGTCTTGGGATCGTCGACGGTGATCTCCCAGTTGATGAAGTCGGGGCCGACGCGCGTGTAGCGTTCGGTGAGCTTCACGTCGGGCGTCGACCCCTGGAAGCCGTTGATGTAGTTGGTGGTCTCGACCACCAGTGAATCCCCTTCCCAGCGACCGCGCGGGTCGCCGTGCAGCTGCCTGATGCGCGCCGGCAGGCGCGGGCCCGGCGTCATCGGCACCACGCGCGCGTCGTGGATCATCTCCTGAAGCAGCACCGTCGTCGCCGGCGACTGGATGATCTGGACGTAGCTGTTGTAGTTGGCGCCGGTTCGCGGCGCGCCGTACGAGATGCACCGCTCCGACAGCGGCCGGTCTTCCGGACCATCCGACGGACCGCGCGTGCGCTTCGCGGCGGCGGCCATGCGTTCCGCCCGCCGCGCTTCACCCGCCGGCGTCAGCGGCGGTAACTGGCCATCGGGCGGGTCGGTAATGAGCGAGGTCCGCTTGTCCCACTCGCGGTCGGCCATCCAGAACTGGTTGTAGTTGCCGGTGGTCGGGTCGTATGAGAGTTGCGCGAACCCGCCCTGGTCCTTGGCGTTGAGCATCAACTGGACGAAGTTGCCGAAGATCGCATCGCCGCCCTGGTCGACAAACTGCGCCGCGGTCTTCTTCAGATCGTCGAACTCGGCGTCGGTCAGCGACGTCTTGTCTTGCCATTGGGTCGGTCGGGTCATGGGGGTCACGCTGTTATTGCCCCACACGCCCTGCAGATCGGGGCGGCCATCGGCCGTCCGCGGCACCTTCCAGCCCGCCGGGGCCGCGCCAGACGAGGCGTCTCCCGATTGGGCGGCAAGCGAGACCACAAGCACCGAGCCGGCTACCAGGGCGACGGCGACGAGAACCGCTTTGAGGTGTCCCATGCCGCGTAGTGTCGCTCAAGACGCGGGACGAGGGAAGGGGGAGAATTGGGTTAA
The DNA here is from genome assembly GCA_038919385.1 of Vicinamibacterales bacterium. Classification (GTDB taxonomy): domain Bacteria; phylum Acidobacteriota; class Vicinamibacteria; order Vicinamibacterales; family UBA2999; genus 12-FULL-67-14b. Next base: position 38,106 of record JBCKZH010000003.1, read on the forward strand.
GCTCCCGCCATGATGAAGAAAATCTGGATGGTGGCCGCCGCAGTGCTGCTCGCTGGCGGGCCCCTGCCCCTGCTGGCCCACCATGCCTTTTCGGCCGAGTTTGATGCCAAGGCCCCCGTCACCCTGAAGGGCCCGGTCACCAAGGTGGAGTGGATCAACCCGCACGCGTGGATCCACATGGAGGTCACCAGGCCCGACGGCAAGAAAGAGATCTGGATGGTCGAGGGCGGCACGCCCAACACCCTGCAGCGCGGCGGCATTTCGCGCGACTCGATCAAGATCGGCAGCGAAATCGTGGTCGCCGGGTTCCGCGCCAAGGACGGCCGCATGCGCGCCAACGGCCGCGACATCACCTTCCCCGACGGCCGCACGTTGTTCATGGGCTCGTCGGGCACGAGCGCACCGAAGGACGGCCGCGACCCGAACGATCGGCCCAAGCCGAAGGGGCCGGCGCGATGACGAGGCGCGCGCGCCTCGCGTCGGCAGCCGTCGGCGTCATGCTGGGATCAACCCTGGCGGCCTGCGCGCCAGCGGCGCCGACGGCCTATCGCGCCCCACGAACGCCAGAGGGCACGCCGGACCTCGGCGGCATCTGGCAAACCAACAACACCGCCAACTGGAACCTCGAAGCGCACCCGGCCAAGCAGGGCCCGGTCTTCGCGCTGGGCGCCGCCTTCGCCGTGCCGCCGGGCATGGGGGTCGTCGACGGCGACGAGATCCCGTACCTGCCAGAGGCCCTCGAAAAGCGAAAAGCGAACGGCGAACGCTGGATGACACTCGACCCCGAGATCAAGTGCTTCATGCCCGGCATCCCGCGCGCCACCTACATGCCCTACCCGTTTCAGATCGTGCAGTCGGCCGACAACATCCTCTTCACCTACGAGTTCGCCAGCACGAGCCGCATCGTGCGCATGAACAGCCAGGAGAAGAGCCCGGCGCCGGCGTGGATGGGATGGTCGCTCGGCCGCTGGGAAGGCGAGGCGCTCGTCATCGACGTCATCGATCACATGGAAGAAACGTGGTTCGATCGCGCTGGTAATTACCACAGCGATGCGCTGAAGGTCACCGAGCGCTACACCGCGATCGACGCCAACACGCTGCAGTACGAGGCAACCATCGAGGACGCGAAGGTGTTCTCGAAGCCGTGGAAGATGAGCATGCCGCTCTACCGTCGCCGGGAACCCAACGCGCGGCTGATGGAATACAAGTGCGTGGAGTTCGCGGAAGAGTTGATGTACGGACACCTCAGAAAAAAAGATTAGGGGATGGTGTCGTGGGGATCTATTTCTTGCACCTGGTCCCGGTCAGATTCGCAGCACTATCAGGCTGCCCGCCGAGGCGGCCATTCAGCTTCGACGCTCGCGCCTTGAGCCGACTCCGGCCGGTGCCAAGCAAAGCCCCTACGCCAACAATGCGTACTGTTGCCGGCGGCCCTGCGCGGTGGCCGGTTACGAGCAACACAGAGGCACAATCGCGCTGGCGTCCCAAAACGCCACGGTCAGTCCTCGCGGCGATCGGCGCTGACGGCCGCGACAGCGGCACGCAGCGTGACACGTGAGCGGCGTGCCCGCCAGAACGATGGCGGGAGCGTGCCCGATCCCTTGCGCATCAGGCCGCTCGCGACCAGCGCGACATCATCAGCATCGTCATCATCGACGGTGAACGGCACAATCTTGGCGATCGGGCGCTGGCGATCGCGGACAATGATTTCTTCGCCCGCGCGGACTTCCCGCAGGTACTGGGTGAGCCGGTTTCGAAGGTCGGCGATATTGGTGCTGCGCATGGGGGGATCCCCAATATGGCTATGATCGCCATGTCGGGGCCTCCGAGACAACCGATCGTCACGTTGGCCTTCAGGCCGCGCTTCGCGGCTCCCGCCGAATGCGTTTGGCCGCCCGTTCCAGGTCGCTGTTGATTCGGGCCTGCCAGCCTCGACCCGTACCGCGATACACGTCCAGCACATCAGGACTGAGGCGCAGGCTCACGAGCCGCGTCGCTTCGCCATAGTGCTGCCGTTCCTTTCGGCTCGCCGGTCGCAGGCTGATCACGCGCACACGATCGCCCCGGTAGGTGACGACAGCGGCCCACACGCGACGGTCGATCTTGCCGAACACGATCCACCGGGGTTCCCGCTGCGAGTGAGTCGGGTGTTGGCGGAACTGGGCTGCGCCGGGCCCTCCCGCCGTTTTTTTTGTCCGCGGCGTCGCTCGTAGGACCCGCCTCGCCTCGAGCGGCCTCCAGAGACCCGACGCTATGAGCGAGGTTCCGAGCGACCCCAGAGACGCCACAGCTCGAGCTCGACGGCGTCAAACGGCTCGCTGCGCGCCGCGACGTCACCGGCGTGTGTTTCGAGCAGCAGCCAGCGGCCCAGTTCCAGGCGATACACCTCGAGTGTTTCGCTGAGGGGGTTGAGCAGCCAGACATGGACGACGCCCTCGCGTGCGTAGATCGCCAGCTTCGTGCCGCGGTCGAGGCGCTCGGTGGAGGGAGACAACGTTTCGCACACCCAATCAGGAGCGATTTCGAGAAACGCGCCACGCGGCAGGTCAGGCACGCGGGCCCGACGCCAGCCGGCCAGATCCGGTACCACGACGTCGGCCGCCAGATGGAGCTCGGGTTCCGCCAGCATCCACCACCCGCCCGGACCGCCTCGTCCCCGGTCGAAGGGACCAATCAAGTCGGCGCCCAGTCCAGAAGTGGCGATGGCGTGCGGCACCGCGGGTCGCGGCGAGGTTTGCAGCTCACCGTCGAGAATCTCCGCGACGAGATGTTCGGGCACCGCGAGGAGGTCCTCGTAGGTCGCAGGGCGCCGTCCGGTAGCCGCGCGGCTCATTGCGGCCAGTTTACCCGATTCCCGCGTGCCGCCCGCCCCAGTTGGACTGGTCTACGCCGTCCACACTTGCGCCACGACTCAATGGTCGTCCTCATGTCCTCGTGGCTGATAGTTCGACCGGCATCGGAATCGGCGAGTCCGCGCTTCACCATGGCGACAAACGCCAATTCTCGAATTCGTTTCAGGGCGGCACTAACGTGCGGCCCTGGTAGTCGATTTTCCCGGAGATCGCCGCTTCCGTGAGGACGCGCGTGGTCTCCTCGCACCCCGGCGCGCGTATTCTGCGCGCTGGGGTGGAGCGACGCCTTGGTGATGCCGAGCAGCAGCGGCTGCGCGGTGGCCGGACGGCCGCTGTTGTTGATGACCCGCTCGTTCTCTTCCATGAACCGGAACTTGTCGACTTGCTCGTCGACCAGGAATTCCGTGTCGCCGACATCCTCGACGCGCACCCACCGCATCATCTGGCGCGTGATCACCTCGATGTGCTTGTCGCTCGCACCCCAGCGCACACAGTCCGCGCGCCGGGGGCCCCGCGATGATGTTCACGCCCTGTAGCCGGCAGACCTCCTGGATCTCGTTCTCGCTGATCACGGCCGGATCGCTGAACAATCTGATACGTCGATTCAAATGACGGGGGTACGAGAGCAGGCACCGAGCCAGCGGCCAAATGGAGCGCGCGACTAGCGCGGACAGTCGGCGGCGGCTCGATATCCAGCCGCCTTTACATCTGCTTCAGTCAAAAACACAGCCACGCAGTTCCTGCAAGAATAATTGCGGCAGGCGGCCGAATGATAGAAAAGGACACAGAGAAAATGACTTCTCTGTGTCCTCTGTGTACTCTGTGGCTAACGTCCGTAGACAGGCAACCTCCACCGGGTTACTAGACTTCGGTCGTCCCGCGCGCGTCGACTTCGTCCGGCTCCACCAGATATTCCATCTCGCGTTCCAGCTCCAGCTCGTCGTCGCTCGGCTGCTGCACCGGCGGCGGCGGTGGCGGTTCGTCCGCCGGGATCTGCACGTGCCGATACCACCAGAAGCCCGTGCCGGCCGGGATCAAGCGTCCCATCGTCACGTTTTCCTTCAGGCCGCGCAGGTAGTCGATCTTGCCGGAGATCGCCGCCTCGGTGAGGACGCGCGTGGTCTCCTGGAACGACGCCGCCGAGATGAACGACTCGGTCGACAGCGACGCCTTGGTGATGCCGAGCAGCAGCGGCTGGGCCTTGGCCGGATGGCCGCCGTTGCCGATCACGCGCTCGTTCTCTTCCATGAACCGGAACTTGTCGACCTGCTCGTCGACCAGGAATTCCGTGTCGCCGACATCCTCGACGCGCACCCACCGCATCATCTGGCGGGTGATCACCTCGATGTGCTTGTCGTTGATGTTCACGCCCTGCAGGCGGTAGACCTCCTGGATCTCGTTGACCAGGTACTTCTGCAGTTCCTTCTCGCCCAGCACGTGGAGAATGTCGTGCGGGTTGTTCGGGCCGTCCATCAGCGGGTCGCCGGCGCGGACGCGGTCGCCTTCCTGGACGTTGACGTGCACGCCACGCGGGATGCTGTATTCACGCGGCTCGGCGTTCGGGTCGTCGGCCACGATCATGATCTTGCGCTGCCCCTTGACCACGCCGCCGTACTTCACCGACCCGTCGATCTCGCTGATCACGGCCGGATCCTTCGGCTTGCGGGCCTCGAACAGCTCGACCACGCGCGGCAGACCGCCCGTAATGTCTTTGGTCTTGGTGGTCTCGCGCGGAATCTTCGCCAGCACGTCGCCGGCGTTGACCATCTCGCCGTCCTGCACCATCAAGTGGGCGCTGACCGGCATGATGTAGCGGCGGACCGTGGTGCCGTTGGCCGACTTGATCTCCACCGTCGGCTGCTTCTTCTCGTCCGGCGAGTCGACGACGATCAGACGGGACAAGCCCGTGACCTCGTCGAGATCTTCCTGGACGGTGACGCCGTCGATGATGTCCCTGAACCGGATCTGGCCCGGCTCTTCGGTCAGGATCGAGAAGGTGTAGGGATCCCACTCGACGAGAATCATGCCGGTGTCGACGGCCTGGCCGTCCTTCACCTTCAGACGCGCGCCGTAGACCACCTGGTAACGCTCGCGGTCGCGGCCCTTGTCGTCCTGCACCACGATGAAGCCGGTGCGGTTCATGACCACCGTCTCGGTGCCGCCGGCGGCGTTCGGGCGCGCAACGGTCTGCAGGTTCTCGTACTTCGCGACGCCCTTGTGCTTCGAGTCCAGCGTTGACTGGTCCGAAATACGCGACGCCGTGCCGCCGATGTGGAACGTGCGCATCGTCAACTGCGTGCCGGGCTCGCCGATCGACTGGGCAGCGATGACGCCGACCGCGAGGCCGAGCTCGACCAGCTTGCCGGTCGACAGGTCGCGTCCGTAGCAGCGCTTGCAGACACCGCGGCGCGAGGCGCAGGTCAGCACCGATCGGATCTTGACCTTCTCGATGCCGGCGTCCTGCACGTCAGCCGCGAGCTGTTCGTCGATCTCCTGGTTGAAGTCGAGAATCAGGCCGCCCTTGATGGGGTCGATGATCTTCTCGAGCGAGACGCGGCCGATGATGCGCTCGCGCAGCGGCTCGATGACCTCGCCGCTTTCGACGATCGCCCGGGCTTCGATGCCGTCCAGCGTGCCGCAATCGTGATCCGACACGATCACGTCCTGCGCGACGTCGACGAGACGACGGGTCAGGTAGCCCGAGTCGGCGGTCTTCAGCGCGGTATCGGCCAGACCCTTGCGCGCGCCGTGGGTCGAGATGAAGTACTCGAGCACCGACAGGCCTTCGCGGAAGTTGGCCTTGATCGGCTGCTCGATAATTTCGCCCGACGGCTTGGCCATCAGGCCGCGCATACCCGCCAGCTGGCGAATTTGCTGCTTCGAACCACGCGCGCCGGAGTCGGCAAAGATGTAGACGGGATTGAACTTGCCTTCCTTGTCCCGCTGTTCCATCTCGCCGAACATGGCGTCGGCAATCTTCTCGGTGACGTCCGACCACACGGCGATCACCTTGTTGTAGCGCTCGCCGTTGGTGATTGCGCCTTCGAGGTACTGCTGCTCGACCTTGATCACCTCGTCGTGCGCGTTCTGCGACAGCACCGCCTTGTTCTGCGGAATGATCAGGTCCTGAATGCCGATCGACAGGCCCGAGCGCGTGGCGTAGGTGAAGCCCAGCTGCTTGAGGTTGTCGAGCATCTCGACCGTGTTGTCGAGACCGGTCGTCAGGTAGCAGCGCTGCACCAACTGCTGCAGGCCCTTCTTCTTGAGCATGCCGTTGACAAACGGGATGCTCTTCGGCAGCGCGTCGTTGAAAATCACGCGGCCGACGGTGGTGTTGATGATCTTGTTCTGCACGTCCTGCACATCGGCGTGCAGCACGTCCTGGTCGTCACGCGACGCCGACATGTCCTGCAGCGGGCCGGTGTAACGCAGGCGAATCGGCGTGAGCGTTTCGAGCTCGCCGGCTTCGAGCGCCAGGATCACGTCGTCCACGCACGCGAAGGCGCGGCCTTCGCCCTTGGCGCCGGGCTTCGCCTTGGTCAGGTAGTAGCAACCAAGGACGATGTCCTGCGACGGCACCGCGACCGGCGTGCCGTTGCTGGGCGACAGGATGTTCTTCGACGACATCATCAGCGTCGAGGCTTCGATTTGCGCCTCGGGCGACAACGGGATGTGCACCGCCATCTGATCGCCGTCGAAGTCGGCGTTGAACGCCGTGCAGACGAGCGGGTGGATGCGGATGGCCTTGCCTTCAACCAGCACCGGCTCGAACGCCTGGATGCCCAGGCGGTGCAGCGTCGGCGCACGGTTGAGCAGCACGGGATGCTCGCGAATGACCTCTTCGAGCACGTCCCACACTTCCGGGACCTGCTTCTCGACCATCTCCTTGGCTTGCTTGATGGTGGCGACCAGGCCGCGCTCTTCGAGCTTGTTGTAGATGAACGGCTTGAACAGCTCGAGCGCCATCTTCTTCGGCAGGCCGCACTGGTGCAGCTTGAGCTCGGGACCGACGACGATCACCGAACGGCCGGAGTAGTCAACGCGCTTGCCGAGCAGGTTCTGGCGGAACCGGCCCTGCTTGCCCTTGAGCGTGTCGCTCAGGGACTTGAGCGGGCGGTTGTTGGCGCCGCGCAGCACGCGGCCGCGGCGGCCGTTGTCGAACAGCGCGTCCACGGCTTCCTGGAGCATGCGCTTTTCGTTGCGGATGATGACGTCGGGCGCCTTCAGCTCCATCAGCTTCTTCAACCGATTGTTGCGGTTGATGACGCGGCGATAGAGGTCGTTCAAGTCGGAGGTCGCGAAGCGGCCGCCGTCCAGTGGCACCAGCGGACGCAGTTCGGGCGGAATCACCGGAACCACGTCCAGAATCATCCACTCGGGCTTGTTGCTCGACTTGCGGAAGGCGTCAACCACCTTCAGGCGCTTGGAGTGCTTCAGCTTCTTCTGCGCCGAGGTCTCGGTGCGCATCTTCTCGCGCATCTCGACCGCCAGCTTCTCGATGCTGACGCGCTTCAACAGCTCCTTGATCGCCTCGGCGCCCATCTGCGCCTTGAACTTCGAGTAGCCGTACTCTTCACGGGCCTTACGGAACTGGTCCTCGGTCAGCAACTGGTTCTGAACCAGCTTGGTGTCCATCGGATCCACCACCACGTAGGCCTCGAAGTAGAGCACGCGCTCGAGGTCGCGCAGCGAGATGTCGAGCAGGTGCCCAATACGGCTCGGCAGGCCCTTGAAGAACCAGACGTGGCTGACCGGGGTCGCCAGCTTGATGTGGCCCAGGCGCTCGCGGCGCACCTTGGCCTGCGTCACTTCGACGCCGCACTTGTCGCAGATCACGCCGCGATGCTTCATGCGCTTGTACTTGCCGCACAGGCATTCCCAGTCGGTGATCGGCCCGAAGATCTTGGCGCAGAACAAGCCGTCGCGTTCAGGCTTGAACGTGCGGTAGTTGATCGTTTCCGGCTTCGTCACCTCGCCAAACGACCACTGCTCGATCTTCTCGGGCGACGCCAGACTGATCCGGATCGCGTCGAAGTCGGCTCGCAGGGTCGTCTTCGCGTCGGTGAAGCTTGGTCTCATGTTCATCAACCCTCCAACACCGGCTCGGCCGGGACTTCTTCGGTCAGTTCGGCCGGCTTGCGTTTCGTGGAGATGAGTTCCACATCAAGACACAGCGACTGCAGCTCGCGGATGAGCACATTGAACGACTCGGGGAGCCCCGCCGTGAAGGACGCGTCGCCCTTCACGATTGATTCGTAAATCTTCGCGCGACCGATCACATCGTCCGACTTCGCGGTGAGCAATTCCTGCAGGATGTGCGCGGCGCCATACGCTTCGAGCGCCCACACTTCCATTTCGCCGAAACGCTGGCCGCCGAACTGGGCCTTGCCGCCCAACGGCTGCTGCGTAATCAGCGAGTACGGCCCGATCGACCGGGCGTGGATCTTGTCGTCGACCAGGTGCGACAGCTTGAGCATGTAGATGTAGCCCACCGTCACGTCCTGCTCGAACGGCACACCGGTCATGCCGTCAGCCAGCGTGGTCTTGCCGCCACGCTGTTCGAGGCCGGCCTTGTCGAGCCAGTCCATGATTTCCTTCTCGGTCGCGCCGTCGAAGACGGGCGTCGCGAAATAGAGGCCCAGCGCGTGCGCGGCCCAGCCCAGGTGCGTTTCCAGGATCTGGCCGACGTTCATACGCGACGGCACACCCAGCGGATTGAGCACGATCTCCACCGGCGTTCCATCCGGCAGGTACGGCATGTCCTCTTCGGGCAGGATGCGCGCGATGACGCCCTTGTTACCGTGGCGGCCGGCCATCTTGTCGCCGACCGACAGCTTGCGCTTCATCGCGACGTAGACCTTGACCAGCTTGATCACGCCCGGCGGCAGTTCGTCGCCACGGCGAATCTTTTCCTTCTTCTCTTCGAACAGCTGCTTGACGACCTCGAGCTGCCGTTCGGTGCGCTCTTCGACCAGCCGCAGATCCGGCTCCATCTGCGCATCGTCGGTCTGAATCTTCGAGCGGACCAGCGCCATGAACGGCACCGGCTGCATCGCTTCCATCGTCAGCTGCTGGCCCTTCTTGAGCAGCCGTTCGCGGCCGAACTCGTCGAACAGGTCAGCGCGCAGGGTCTGGCCCTGCAGCATGTTGCCGACGCGCTTCTTGGTCTCGTCGTGCAGGATGCGAACTTCGTCCTGCAGGTTCTTCTCCATCATGTCGAGCTCTTCCTGCTCGATCGCTTTCGCGCGGTCATCCTTTTCGATGCCCTTGCGGGAGAAGATTTTCACGCCGACGATGATGCCCTCGATGCCCGGGGGGCAGATCAGGGAGGCGTCACGCACGTCGCCGGCCTTTTCGCCGAAGATCGCGCGGAGCAGCTTTTCTTCCGGCGTCAGCTGGGTCTCGCCCTTGGGCGTGACCTTGCCGACCAGAATGTCGCCCGGCTTGACGGCCGCGCCGATGCGGATGATGCCGCTGTCGTCGAGGTCGTGCAGGTAGCCTTCCGACACGTTCGGGATGTCGCGGGTGATGTCTTCCGGCCCGAGCTTGGTGTCGCGCGCTTCGATTTCAAACTCCTCGATGTGGATCGAGGTGTAGTAGTCGTCGCGCACCATCTTCTCGGACACCAGGATGGCGTCTTCGAAGTTGTAACCGCGCCAGGGCATGAAGGCCACCAGCACGTTACGGCCGAGCGCCAGCTCGCCCAGCTCCGTGCAGGGACCGTCCGCGAGGACCTGTCCCTTCTGCACGCGCTGGCCTTCACGCACGATCGGCTTCTGGTTGATGCACGTGTTCTGGTTCGAGCGCTTGAACTTGGTCAACGGATAGATATCCGCGCCCATGTCCTCGTTGATGTCCGACTCCGACTCCACGCGCACGACAATGCGCGTGCTGTCGACGAAGTCGACCACCCCGGTGCGGCGCGCCACGGCCACCGCGCCCGAGTCGCGGGCGGTGATGTATTCCATGCCGGTGCCGACGTAGGGCGCCTGCACGCGCAGCAGCGGCACGGCCTGACGCTGCATGTTCGACCCCATCAGCGCGCGGTTCGCGTCGTCGTGCTCGAGGAACGGCACCAGCGAGGCGGCGACCGAGACCAGCTGCTTCGGCGAGACGTCAACGAACTGCACCTGCTCGCGCGCGGCGAGGATGAAGTTGCCGGTCTGGCGGGCGTTGACGCGATCGCCCTTGATGCGCATGTTCTCGTCGAGCTCGACGTTGGCCTGCGCGATGATGTAGTTGTCTTCTTCCCACGCCGACAGGTAGAAGCAGTGCGGCTCGAACTCGACGCCCTTCTTCTTCGCGCGGCCATCAGCGCCGACCAGTTCATCGGCTTCGACGATTTCGCCGTTCTTGTACTTCGGGTGACCGCCGGCGTTGGTGACCAGCACGTAGTCAACGACATGGCCGTTCTTGACCTTGCGGTACGGCGATTCGATGAACCCGAACTCGTTGATGCGGGCGTACGAACTGAGCGAGCTGATCAGGCCGATGTTCGGGCCTTCCGGCGTCTCAATCGGGCAGATGCGGCCGTAGTGCGTGGTGTGGACGTCGCGCACTTCGAAGCCGGCGCGTTCGCGTGACAGACCGCCCGGCCCAAGCGCCGAGAGACGCCGCTTGTGCGTCACTTCGGAGAGCGGGTTGGTCTGGTCCATAAACTGCGACAACTGCGACGACCCGAAAAACTCGCGAATCGCCGCCATCACGGGCTTCGCGTTGATCAAGTCGTGCGGCATGGCCGTCGCCATTTCCTGGTAGACCGACATCTTCTCCTTGATCGCGCGCTCCATGCGGACCAGGCCGATGCGGAACTGGTTCTCGAGGAGCTCGCCGACCGAGCGGACGCGGCGGTTGCCCAGGTGATCGATGTCGTCGACGTTCGCGGCGTTCTTGCGCAGCTTCAGGAGGTAGCTGATCACCTCGTAGAAGTCCTGCGGATGCAGAATGCGCTCGTCGAGCGGCGTCGTCAGCTTGAGCTTGGTGTTGAGCTTCAGTCGTCCGACGCGCGAGAAGTCGTACTTCTGCGGGTTGAAGAACATGTTCTCGAATAGCGAACGCGAACTGTCGAGCGTGGGCGGGTCGCCCGGCCGCAGGCGCCGGTAGATTTCGATCAGCGACTCTTCGTGCGTGCGGATCGGATCTTTCTTGAGCGTGGCCGACATGATCGGCCCCACTTCGTCGCGCTCGGGGAAGAACACGTCGATCTTCTCGACGCCCTTCTCGTGCGCCATCGCGACGACGCGCTGGCTCAACTCGTCGTTGGCCTCGAGCAGCACTTCGCCGGTCGCCGGATCGACGATGTCGGCGGCCGCGAAGGCGCCTTCGAGCGCTTCGTCGGTAATCGCGATGTCCTTGACCCCGGCCTTGCGCAAGCCCTCGATGTGGGTCTTGGTGATCTTCTTGCCTTCACCGATCGAGACGTCGCCGGTCTTGACGTCGCGGCGCGAGCGCTGGCCGACCAGGCCCTCGCCCACCGACCAGAACAGCGCATTCTCGCGCAGGTTGAGGCGATCGACCTGGTGGAACGTGCGGATGATCTCGTCGGCGCCGCGCAGGCCGAGCGCGCGCAGGAACACCGAGGCGAGGAACTTGCGCTTGCGGTCAATGCGCACGTAGAGCAGGTTCTTGGTGTCGTACTCGAACTCAACCCACGAGCCGCGATACGGGATGATCTGTGCAACGTACAGACTTTTGTCTTCCGAGTGGAAGAACGCGCCCGGCGACCGGTGGAGCTGCGAGACGACGACGCGCTCGGTGCCGTTGATGATGAAGGTGCCGTTGTCGGTCATCAGCGGGATGTCGCCGAAGTAGACCTCCTGCTCCTTGATGTCGCGGATGGTCTTGACGCCGGTCTCGGGGTCCTTGTTCCAGACCACCAGGCGGATCGTCACCTTCAGCGGCACGGCGTAGGTCATGCCGCGCTCCTGGCACTCGTCGACGTCGTACTTCAGCTTGAGCGCGACCGCGTTGCCGCAGATGTCGCAGATATCGCCGCGGGCGTGGTTGCCGGTGCCGCATTTCGGGCACAGGACGTCCTTGTCGCCGTAGGGATCGCAGATCAGCGTGTGGCCGCAGCTCTTGCAGGGCTTGCGCAGGTGATGCAGGCCCTGCAGCTTGCTGCACTTGCACTCCCAGTTACCAATCGAATACTCGATGAATTCAAGTGACGAGTTTTCCCGGAAGTCGCTGATCGGGAACACCGACTTGAACACCGACTGCAGGCCCTGGTCCTCGCGCTCCGAGGGCAGGCGGTTCATCTGCAAGAAGCGCTCGTAACTCTTTCGCTGGATCTCGATCAGGTTCGGAATCGGAACCGTGGTCTTGATCTTGGAAAAATCCTTACGCTCGCGGTAGACGTTTTTCGGAAGGCTGTACATGCGTCGCTCGGGATCCCGGAGGGTGAAAAATACGGCTTAACTTTGTCCGCGTCGGTCGAGTGTTACTTGACCTCAACCTTGGCGCCGGCGTCCTCGAACTTCTTCTTGATCGCCGCGGCCTCGTCCTTGGTCACGCCTTCCTTGATCGCCTTGGGCGCGCCCTCGACGAGGTCCTTGGCTTCCTTGAGGCCGAGGCTGGTGACTTCACGAACGGTCTTGATCACGTTGATCTTGTTGCCGCCCACTTCCGTCAGGGTGACCGTGAACTCGGTCTGCTCTTCCACCACCGCGGCGCCGCCGCCGGCCGCCGCGCCGCCCATCGGCATCGCCATCGGCATCGCGGCCGCGGCTGACACACCGAGTTCGGTTTCGAGCGCCTTGACGAGCTGCGAGAGCTCCATCACGGTAATGCCCTTGATGTATTCGATCACCTGCTGCTGATTCACGTCGGCCATTGCTATCGCTCCTTAAAAAAAGACCACAGACTTGGGGCTCGAGGCTTGCGGCCTCTGCCCTTACGATTCCTTGCGTTTTTCTTCCGCCTGCACGAGCACGCTCATCAGATCTCTCGGCACTGCGTTCAGCACGCGCACCAGGTTGACCATCGGCGCCTGGAGGAGGAAGAGCAGCTTCGCGTAGAGTTCCGGCTTGCCCGGCAGGGTGGCGAGGCTCGCCACTTCCGCCGCTGTCAGGGTCTGCCCCTGCACCACCGCCGCCTTGATTTGCAGCGCCGGCACGGTCTTCATGAAAATGGTCAGCGTCTTCGCCAACGCCACCGGATCGCCGTCGGTGTAGACGATGCCCGTCGTGCCCTCGAAGTGCGACGACAGCATCTCGTAGGCGGTGCCCTTGAGGGCGCGCTTCGCCAGCGAGTTCTTGACGACCTTGTAGTTGGCCTTCGACTTGCGCAGCTGGGAGCGAAACTCGGTCACCTGCGGCACGTTGATGCCCTTGTAGTCCAGCAGGATCGCCACTTCGGCGCCCTTGAACAGGCCTTCCAGTGCTGCCACTGTGGCGGTCTTGTTGGCTCGTGTCACTGCCATGATGTCTGCTTCCCCCGCCTACTTCTTGGCGGCAGTTTCAATGCCGCTTTCATCGATCTTGACGCCGGGGCCCATCGTCGATGACACCGTGATGCTCTTCAGGTACTTGCCCTTCGCCGCCGCGGGCTTGGCGCGCACGACGCTGTCGATCAGCGCGGTCGCGTTGTCGACCAGGTTCTGCGACGAAAACGAAACCTTGCCGACCGGGGCATGGACGATACCGGTCTTGTCGACGCGGAATTCCACCTTGCCGGCCTTGATTTCCTTCACCGCCTGCGCCACGTTCGGCGTCACGGTGCCGGTCTTCGGGTTCGGCATCAGGCCGCGGGGACCGAGCACCTTGCCCAGCTTGCCGACCGCACGCATCATGTCGGGCGTCGCCACGACCGCATCAAAGGCGGTCCAGCCACCGTTGATCTTCTCGACCAGCTCCTCGCCGCCGACGATGTCGGCGCCGGCTTCGGTGGCTTCCTTCTGCTTGTCGGGGCCCGCGATCACCAGCACGGTTTTCGACTTGCCGAGGCCGTGCGGCAGGACGACCGTGCCGCGCACCATCTGGTCGGCGTGCTTCGGGTCGACGCCGAGGCGAATCGACAGCGCCACGGTTTCGTCGAACTTCGCGAACGTGATCTTCTGCACGAGCGGGAGGGCGTCAGCCAGTGGATAGACCTTGTTCTCCACTTGTCCGAGGGCCGCCGTGTACTTCTTGCCGTGTGTTCTCATGTTTCTCCAACCGTGGTGTTAACGGGTGGCCGCAGCCAGCCCTCCCACCGTGCCTATCCGACTACGTCGAGTCCCATCGACCGCGCCGTGCCGGACACGGTGCGGACCGCCGATTCGATCGAATCGGTGTTGAGGTCGGGCATCTTCAGCTTGGCGATCTCCTCGACCTGCTTCGCCGTGACCGTGCCGACCTTGTTCTTGTTGGGCACCGCGGAGCCCTTGGCGAGGCCCGCCGCGCGCTTGAGTAGAATCGACGCTGGCGGCGTCTTGGTGATGAACGTGTACGAGCGGTCCGAATAAATCGTCACCACCGCGGGGATGATCAGCCCTTCGTCCTTGGCCGTCTTCGCGTTGAAGGCCTTGACGAAGTCCATGATGTTGACGCCGTGCGGACCGAGCGCCGTGCCCACGGGCGGGGCCGGAGTGGCCTTGCCAGCGGGAATCTGGAGCTTCACCATCGCCTGAATTTTTTTCGCCATTACAGTTTCTCAACCTGCAGAAAATCGAGCTCCACCGGGGTGGCGCGGCCGAAGATGGTCACCATGACCTTCAGCGTGTTCTTCTCGACGTTGACCTCGTCCACCGCGCCGTTGAAGCCCGTGAACGGACCCTCGTTGATGCGCACATGGTCGCCCTTGTCGAACATGTACTTCGGCTTTGGCTTCTCCGCCGCCGTCTTGACCTGGTCGAGAATCTGCTCGACCTCTTCCTTTGTGAGCGGCGTCGGCTTGGCGCCAGCGCCGACAAATCCGGTGACCTTCGGCGTGTTCTTGACCACGTGCCACGCATTGTCGGTCATGGTCATCTCGACCAGGATGTAGCCGGGGAAGAAGCGCTTCGACGAGACCACCTTGCGGCCCCCGCGCATCTCGACGACGTCCTCGGTCGGGATCAGGATTTCGCCGATCTCGTCGGCGAGTCCGTACGCCTTCTTGCGCTCTTCGAGCGATTCCGAAACCTTCTTTTCAAAGCCCGAATAGGTGTGGACGATGTACCAGCTCTTGGTGGCGACGTCAGTCATTACGCGCCCCCGAAGCGGCGAAACACCCATTCGGCCGCGCGACCGAACAGCAAGTCGACGCCAAACAGGTAGACCCCGAAAAACACCGACGTGAGAATCACCACCACGGTCGTCGCATAGACCTCGCGCTGCGTGGGCCACGTGACCCGCTTCATCTCGTTGCGCACCTCGGAGAAAAACTCTCCCGCGCGCTGCCACCAGCCCAGCGGCCCCGACGGGGTCCGCTCGCCGGCTTGTTCAATCGTCTCGGTGCTCATCGGTTCGCAGTGTTCTTTCTGCTTCGCAGTTGTGTCGCGTGCCGCGGCGCTGGATGGCAGGCCAGGAGGGAATCGAACCCCCAACCCCCGGTTTTGGAGACCGGTGCTCTGCCAATTGAGCTACTGGCCTACGCGCCTACTTCTGCTCCTTGTGCGGCTGGTGTTTCCGGCAGAAGCGGCAGTACTTCTTCATTTCCAGCCGCTCGGTCGTCTTCTTCTTGTTCTTGGTCGTGCTGTAGTTCCGGCGCTTGCACTCGCCGCACGCCAACTGGATGATGTCTCTCATTAGCCGTAAATCCTTGTCGGGATCCGGGGTCCGGGACCCGGAAACCGGATCCCGGACCCCGTCAAGCGACTATTCGATGACTTCGGTAACCGAACCGGCGCCGACCGTGCGACCGCCTTCGCGAATCGCGAAGCGGGCGCCCTGCTCGAGGGCCACCGGAGCAATCAACTCGACGGTCACGCTGGTATTGTCGCCGGGCATGATCATCTCGACGCCTTCGTTGAGGTTCAGCGTGCCGGTGACGTCGGTCGTCCGCAGGTAGAACTGCGGGCGGTAGCCGTTGAAGAACGGGGTGTGACGGCCGCCCTCTTCCTTCGACAGCACGTAGACTTCGGCCTTGAACTTGGTGTGCGGCTTGATCGACCCGGGCTTGGCCAGCACCTGGCCGCGCTCGATGTCGTCCTTTTCCACGCCGCGCAGCAGCACGCCGACGTTGTCGCCCGCCTGGCCCGAATCGAGCAGCTTGCGGAACATCTCGACGCCGGTGACCACCTTCTTCTCGCTGGGCTTGAAGCCGACGATTTCGATTTCCTCGCCGACCTTGACCTGGCCACGCTCGATCCGGCCGGTGACCACCGTGCCGCGGCCCGAGATCGAGAACACGTCTTCGATCGGCATCAGGAACGGCTTGTCGATGTCGCGTTGCGGCATCGGAATGTAGGTGTCGAGCGCATCCATCAGCTTGCTGACCGATTCCACGCCCTTGGGGTCGCCGTTGATGGCGCCCAGCGCCGACACGCGCACCACCGGGACGTCGTCACCAGGGAAGCCGTAGCTCTTGAGCAGCTCGCGCACTTCGAGTTCGACCAGGTCGACCAGTTCCATGTCGTCCACCGCGTCGACCTTGTTCAGGGCGACGACGAGGTACGGCACGTTGACCTGCTTGGCGAGCAGCACGTGCTCGCGCGTTTGCGGCATCGGGCCGTCGATGCAGCTCACCACGAGGATGGCGGCGTCCATCTGCGCCGCGCCGGTGATCATGTTCTTGATGTAGTCAGCGTGGCCCGGGCAATCGACGTGCGCGTAGTGCCGGTTGGCGGTGCTGTATTCCACGTGCGCCGTGGCGATCGTCAAGATCTTGGTCTCGTCGCGGCGCCCCTGCGACTCGGACGCCTTGGCGACCTGGTCGTACGGGACGTACTTGCCCCAGCCCTTGTCGGCCGACACCTTGGTCAAGGCCGCGGTGAGCGTAGTCTTGCCGTGGTCGATGTGGCCAATGGTGCCGACGTTCACGTGTGGTTTGGACCGATCGAATTTCTCTTTCGCCATGACTCGTCTGCGCTCGCTTCCTTACGACCCGGCTTCGTGCCGGCGTCGGTTGAGAGTGTTACTGCCCATCCGGCTGGGCTCGCCAACCGAAGCTCGAACCATTCAACCTGTGGCCTGCCATCCGTAGCTCAAGCCGGTGCCTGCGGCCCACCGCCGCTCGCTTCGCGAGCTATGGTGGGCATCCTTCGCGCACATCCGAGCGAAGGATGGAGCTGATGACCGGAATCGAACCGGTGACCTCGTCCTTACCAAGGACGTGCTCTGCCAACTGAGCTACATCAGCCTTCGCGCCTTCCACCGTCGCCTCTCGGCTATGGTGGACAGGTCGGCGCTTCGGCCGACAAGTCAGCCTGTCGCTGGCTTGCCAGCCATCGCTCGCAAGCAATCCTGCGAGCGGAGGCTGGAGCGGGAGACGGGGATCGAACCCGCGACCAACAGCTTGGAAGGCTGTGACTCTACCACTGAGTTACTCCCGCCTTCGTTCGCCGGAGCGCCTCCGGCGCCTACCGAACTTCGGCGGGCAAGCCCGCCTGCCGCACCCGTTACTCCTCGCACTCGACCTGGGCCTCATTACCACATGGAACGCCTTGCCCTTGGCGTCCCTTTGCGCCCTCCGCGACACCTGCGAAGGTTGGCTTGCCAACCGAAGCTCGCTGCCCTGCGTGCGCAGCGAGCGAAGGTTGGTGGGCAGGGAAGGATTCGAACCTTCGTAGCCACTGGGGCGACAGATTTACAGTCTGTTGCGATTGACCGCTCCGCCACCTGCCCCTTGTCTTGTCGGATGACCCCTGTTGCTGCCCCGTCCTGGCCCAGCGCTGCTCAAAAAGATGGAGCTGGCGAAGGGATTTGAACCCCCGACCGGCTGATTACAAATCAGCTGCTCTACCGGGCTGAGCTACGCCAGCCTAGACAAAACTGGAATACTAGCACGACTTGTGCCAGTTACGCAAACGGAAGGGACACTGCTCTCTAGGAACCAATCCTCATCTCCTCCGGGGTGCAATCGGCCGTGGTCCCTATGACCCTGGCCTCCCCCGGCTCCGGCTCCGCCGCTGCCTGACCGCCTCATACAAGACGATCGCAGTTGCGGCCGAAACATTAAGACTTCCCACGTGGCCAAGCATGGGAATGCTGACCACCTGGTCGCACCGTTCCCTCACGAGCCGCCGTAGCCCGTGACCCTCGGCGCCTACTACCAACGCCGTCGGAAGGGTGAGATCCCATTCATAGTAGGACATTTTCGCGTCGGCGTCGAGTCCCACCGTCCACACCCCCGCTTTCTTGAGCTCGTCGAGGGACCGGGCAATGTTCACGACGTCGGCGACCGGCACGTAGTTCACGGCTCCGGCCGAGGCCTTGGCCGCCGCCCCGTCCAGGGCCGCTGCCCGGCGGGTCTGCCGGATCACCCCGGTCGCGCCCGAGGCGTCCACCGTACGCAGGATGGCGCCAACGTTCTGGGGATCCTCGACTTCGTCCAGGACCACGATCAGGGGCGGGCCAGTGGCGCCGCGCACCAGTTCATCGAGCGTCACTTCGTCTCGCTTGGCGACATCAGCCACGACGCCCTGGTGCGCGCCACCCCTCGATTGGTTGTCGAGCACGTCACGCGCCACACGCCGCACCCGCACGCCGTGATGCGCCGCGTCATCCAGCAGGCGCTGCAAGCGGTCGTCCGACCGCTCGGCCACGCGAATCTCCCTCACGCGGCCGCTCTTGATGGCCTCAGCGACCGGGTTGATGCCGTAGATGAGCATGGGGATTGGACGTCTATCGTTTCGGCGTGACCAGCTGCTCCACGTCGTGCATCCGCCCGTTCGCCATCACCTTGCGGACCTTGACAGTGTTCGCGATGTTGGCGAGCGGGTCGCCGTCGATCATGATGATGTCGGCCAGCTTGCCGGCCTCGATCGTCCCGGCATTCAGGGCGAGTGCCTTCGCGGGATTCACCGTGGCCGTCTTCAGGATGTCGAACGGTGCCATGCCTGCCATGCGGTACGACATCAGCTCACCGTGGAGGTTGATGGCATTGGGCGTGTCGGTGCCCGCGACCACCAGGCCGCCGGCCTTCATGATGTCGAGCACCATCTTGCCGCTGGGGCCCGCCGGGTCGCCACCGCCGCCGGGGTTGGCAGAGGCTGGTTGCGCGGCCACCTGGCGCTGGATCCAACCCGGATAGAGCTTGAATCGCGCATCCAGCTTCAGCGTGGGATCGTCCTCGAACAGCTTGCGCGCGCCGCTGCCGGAGATCATCGGGCAGAAGATGCGCTGGCTCTTGCCGAACAGCTGCACCACGTCTTGGTAGGCGGTCTGCAGCGTGGCCTGCTTCGGCGAGTAGCCGCGGCGGCTGGTCGCTGCCGTGTGCTCGGTGTTATCGACGCCGACGAGCGAGGCCGGCCAGATCTCGTGGGTGGCCACCGGCACGCCGATGCTGTGCGCGAACTCCACCATGCGCTTCTGCTGCAGGTCCGGCAGGCGCACGTAGCTCTTGATCAGATCGTGCTCGAGCACCTTCGCGCGCTGCAATTCCATTTCGAACTGGCTGACGTTCGAAATGGCGATGCCCATCTTGTAATAGACACGGTTCCATTCCATCAGGTAACCGGTGCCATAGACCCGTGGGCCCGGGCGCACACCGGCCTCGTTCGCCTCGCGATCCTCCACGGCTTCGTACGGCGTGTTGCCCGGACTGCGCACCGTCGTCACGCCGAACGCGAGCCACGCCCGGCCCTGGGCTTCGCCGTAGTCCTTCTGCAAGTGCGAGTGGAATTCGACGAGGCCCGGCATCACCGTGAGGTGTGACGCGTCCACCACCGTCGCCTTCGCATGATTGGCGGCCGCATGGGCCACCACCGAGACGATCTGGTTCCCGACCACCGTGATGTCGACGTTCGTGCGGGGCGTCGCGCTCTTCATGTCGAGCAGGCGGCCGGCATGGATCACCGTGCGGGTCTTCGGGATCGCCGGTGTCCACGTCAGGCTGAGCGGCACCGTTCGGCTCTCGCCGGTCTCGATGTCAACGATGCGCAGCCGATCGAGCGACTGATAGAGGAGGTGGCGCGAATCGCCCTGCCAGCTCGGCGCATGCGCACTCTCGGACGTGACGCGCCGCGGCGGCCCCAGCGGCTCGCCGCTCGCCGCCACCGGCCACACCGACAGCACGCCCTCGTAGATCGCCGCCATTTTGGTGCCATCCGGCGACCACACCGGCCCGCCGCCACCGCGCGAGTCGATCGAGAGCATCGGGATCGGCGCGTACCACTTGACGTCGCCACCCGAAGCCGACATCGTCTGCACCTGGTTGGTGCCCTCGCGGAATCGCACGGTCATGGGGGCAATGCCGGCGAGCGCGATGCGTTTGCCATCCGGCGACCAGGTGGGCGTGCCGGGCTGGGGCAGCGAGTCGTGGATCTTGGTGACGCGCCCGCTGTCGAGGTCGAGAATCGACATCTCGGCGACGCGCCACATGCCATCGACATTGAAGAACACGAGGCGCTTGCCATCGGGCGAGAACGAGGCGCCCTGCGGCTGCGTGGCCAGGTTCGTCACCTTGCGGCTCTGGCCGCTCTTCAGGTCGCGGATCCACAACTGCAACTGCTCGCTGTCTTTGTCCGATGAATACACCAGCGACGAGCCATCGGGCGACCACGACGGATCCGTGTCGAGCGCGGCGTCTCTCGTCACGTTCACGGCCGCGCCCCCGATCGGCATCACGTAGATGTCGCCGACGGCGGCAAAGGCGATCTGCGTGCCGTCTGGCGAAATCACCGGCCGGACGATGCCGAGTGCCTTGCGCGGCGCCGGCGACGTGAAGTCGCGGACGCGCCGGACATACTGCGGACGCGTGACCTGCATAGTCGCCGTGAAGTCGAGGGTCTGCATGGGCAGGCCGGCCACCGACCGCTTACGAATCTTGCCGTCCGACACGTAGATGAACTCCGTCGCCGAGGCCCACGAGGCGCGGAAGGCGAACACATTCTCGGCCCCCGTGATCGGTTTGCCATCGAGCTCGAATCGGGTCTGGTTGCCTGCGGTCACGTGATACAGCAGGTGACCGCCCGGGCCCCACGACGGGGCATCGACGCGCGCGCCGGCTACGGTGCGCACCTTACGCTCCGCACCGGTGGCGGCGTTGATCACCCACACCCCGTCGTAAGCGTCACGTGATGAAGCAAACGCGATTTCGGTGTCGTCGGGAGACCAGCTCGGCATGAAGTCTTCGCCGGGGGACTTCGTGATTTGCGTGATGGCGCCGGACCGTGTGTCGAGCATCCAGAGGTTGTAGTCGCTGCCAAGCGGGTTGCCGCGGTCGGATGAGAAGGCGACGCGGGTGCCGTCGTGCGACCAGATTGGCTCGCGATCGTCGAAGGTGCCCCAGGTGACCTTGCGCTGGTTGGAGCCGTCCGGGTTGACCGACCAGATGTCGTAGCCACCGTCGCGATACGCGAAGAAGGTAATGGTGCGGCCGTCTGGCGACCACATCGGCTGACGCGCGTCGTTGAACACGTCGGTGATGCGGGTCATCGCGCCACCAGCGGCCGGGAGCGTCCAGATGCTGCCCTGCATGTCAGTGGCCATCGTGCGGCCATCGGGCGACACCGCGACCGACATCGAGGTGCCCTCGCTGACGGTGACGTCGATCGGAGTCGCGGTGGCCGCCGCGGCGCGGCGAGCCGCAGGCTTCTGTTGGGCCTGGGCGACGAGGCCGGCGACCATCGCACCCATGACGAGCAGCATGAATTGGCGCTTCATGGGGCGCATCTTACAGGAGTCTTGCGGCTTGCGGCTTGCGGCTTGGGGCTTGAACGGGTCAGGTCAACATCTTCGCAATGAACGCTGCACGCTTCTGACAGCTCGCGACAGGCGCCAGCCCCGAATCCCGCAGGTCGGCTGCACGGTCGATGGCGGGAACGATGAGGTCGAGTTCGGGGCCTTCGTACGCTCCAGTGAGAATTACGCGAATCGGATGGAACAGCGCTTTTCCTTTCAGCCCCGTACGGTCCTTTATTCGACCCGCGACCGCACGAAAGGTGTCTTTGTCGACCAGCCGCAGTCCGCTTGACAGCTCATCAGATAACGCAGAGGACACGGCCGGCAGATTCGGCTCGTCCTCCAGTTCCAACGGAGCACCCGGCTGACGGAACACGGCCTCGATTCGATCCGCCAGTTGAGGCAAGCGATCGACCGACGATGCCATGGCGGGCAGCACCTGCTCGAGCCACGTGCGGGCGGCCGCCGACAGCGGTCCCACGATTTGTCCGCGCGCGCGCAAGTGCGGCTCGGCCAGCTCCGCGAGCCGATCGGGCGCACACTGCTTCAAGTAGTGGCGGTTCGCCCACGCCAGCTTGTCTTCATCAAACACGCCGGCGCTGTGCGCGACGTTCTCGAGGCGGAACCGGCGCGCCAGTTCAGTGGCCGGCAGCAGCTCCTCGTTCTGCCCCGGCGACCAGCCGATCAGCGCCAGGTAGTTCACGAGCGCCTCTGGCAGATAGCCTTTCTCGCGGAACTCGCGCACCGACGTGGCGCCGTGGCGCTTCGACAGCGGGGCGCGATCGGGGCCCATCACCAACGACAAGTGGGCAAAGGCCGGCGGCGTGTAGCCGAACGCCTCGTACAACAGGATCTGGCGCGGCGTATTCGAAATGTGATCCTCGCCGCGGATCACATGCGTCACCTTCATCAGCTGATCGTCAATCACCACCGCAAAATTGTACGCGGGGATGCCGTCGGAACGAACCAGAACGGGATCACCGATCACGTCGGTGTGAAACGTGATCAGGCCGCGGACGACGTCGGTGAAGGCCACTTCGCGGCCTTCGGGTACGCGCAGGCGAATCACCGCGGCCTCGCCATTGGCACGACGCGCCGCCGCGTCGGCGGCAGGAATGTTCCGGCACGTGCCGGCGTACTTCGGCGGCAGGGCCGCGGCGAGCTGTGCCTTGCGCTGGGCATCAAGCGTCGCCGCCGGGCAGAAGCAGTAGTAGCCCTTCCCCTCCGCCAGCAGGCGGGCGGCGTGATCGGCATAGCTCGGGAGCCGCTCGGTCTGGCGATACGGGCCGAACTGCCCCCCCACTTCCACGCCCTCGTCCCACTGCAGACCCAGCCACCGCAAGTCGTTCAGGATGGCCTGCTCCGACTCCTTGGTCGACCGCTCGAAGTCGGTGTCTTCAATACGCAGGATGAACGTGCCCCCCTGGCCGCGTGCGAGCAGCCAGTTGAAGAGCGCCGTGCGGGCATTGCCGACATGCAGGTGGCCGGTGGGCGACGGGGCGAAGCGGACTCTCATGGATCTGCGGTCGATCTTATCAGCTTGAATCGATGCCTTTGGCGTATCCTTACAGGGGCGCGATTGAGCGCCATTGGAAGTCTGTGACCTGGAGGTTACTCATGAAACGTACAGTCCTGATGGCGGCCGGCCTGCTCGCGTTCGCGACCAGCGCGTTCGCGCAGACCCCGGCGGAGGCCATCGAGAAGGCCCTGTCGGCGGCGCCGCGCAACGCCCGCGAAGCGGCCGCGGTGATCAAGTGGAAAGCCGATGGCACCTACGACACGCTGAAGCCTGGCACCAGCCGCCTGGTGTGCTACGACCAGTCGGGTGAATCCACCGAGCAGCCGTTTGCCGTGCAATGCACCAGCGCCGGCAACCTGCCGCGCGTGGCCGACAACAAGAAGTTCGAGAAGGAAGCGGATCGCGTCAAGCGCCAAGCCGCGCTTGATGCCGCGGAGAAGGATGGCACGCGCGTGAAGCCGGAATTCGGCGCCGTGTGGTATTCACTGAGCGGCGCCGACCAGGCCACCGCGCGCCTGCACGTCACCATCGCGGTGCCGGGCGCCACGACCGCCACCCTCGGCCTGCCGGACAACAACAAGATGGGCGGCGCCTGGATTATGGCTGCGGGCACGAGCTCGGCCCACATCATGACCCCCGGATCGTAACAGGCGTGAGCAGGGCCACGGCGTGGCAAGCCATTGCTTCGCCGCGGCCCGTGCTATCTACTCCCTCGTTGGTCTTCCCCTTCACGCTCACCGCCGCGACCTCCACCTGCAACGCGGCCGCCAGGTTCTCCCGCATCGCCTGGAGGTACGGGAGCAGCTTCGGCTGCTGCGCGATCACCGTCACGTCCACGTTCGAGACGCGATAGCCAGACGCGTGGACGTGCGCCAGCGCACCCTTGAGCAGCGCGATGCTGTCGGCGCCTTGCCACTTCGGATCGGTATCGGGAAACAGCCGGCCGATGTCGCCCACCGCGGCTGCACCCAGCACGGCATCAGTCACCGCGTGGCAGACGATATCGGCATCGGAATGGCCATCCAGACCGAGTTCGAATGGGATGGTGACGCCTGCCAGGATCAGCGGCCGGCCCACCACCAGGCGATGCAAGTCGTAACCGTTGCCGATGCGCAAGCCGCCGGCACTGAAGGGCCGGCCTTCTGGCGCCACCCGCCGCCGCGCCGCCGCCAAATCTTCCGGTGTCGTCACTTTGATGTTCCCTGGATCGCCATCGACGATGTGGACCGGTAAGCCGAGGCGTTCCACCAGCATGGCCTCGTCTGTCGCGTCGATGCCGCGGCCGGCCTCGAGCGCGCGCGCCAGCACATCGCGCCGAAAAGCCTGGGGGGTCTGGGCAAGGAACACGGTCTCCCGCGCGATGGTGGCGCGGATCGGCCGCGAGCCCCCGATTGCCGCTTCGCCCACCTGCTTCACGGTGTCCGTGACCGGCACGGCGGCGATGGCGGCGCCGTGCGTGCGGGCGGCGTCAACGGTGCGGGCGATGATCTCGGCCGTCACGAACGGCCGCGCGGCGTCGTGGATCACGACGATGTCGGCAGCGAGCGAAGTCTTCGCAAACGCGCGGGCCACTGAATCCTGCCGCCGCTCGCCTCCCGCCACGAAGGCCAATGGCTTGGCCGACTTGCCTTCCCAGCTTTGCGAAATCGCCGCCAGGTAATCGTGCGGCACGGCCACCACGATCTCGTTGATGCGATCGCTGGCCGCGAGTACGTGCAGGCTCAAGTCGAGGATCGATTGCCCTCCCACCTCGAGAAACTGCTTGGGTCGGTCGGCGCCAAGCCGAAGTCCCCGTCCGCCGGCGGCGATGATGGCTGCTACGTGCATGGCGTGAAACGAAGATTGTACTCCGTGACGTCGATCCAGAAGGGCCGCGCGGTTGGTGCTGTTGGTGCTAGAATCGGCCCATCTCGCTGACCTCCCCCTGGTCATGAACCGCACCGACGATCACGCCACCGTTAGAGTCGAGACGGCCGCGGGGCTAGCCGCCCTGGCGGAGCGCTACGACGACTTGCACGAGCTCGGGCGGGGCGGCATGGGTATCGTCTAACCGGGCGCGCGATAAGCAGACCGGCGATACAGTGGCCGTCAAGGTGCTGCGCGCCGAGGTGATGACCGACCCGCAGGCGGCGGAACGCTTCAAAGACGAGCTCCTGCTCGCCCGCCGCATCACCCATAAGAATGTGTGCCGCGTTTACGAGATCAATCGCTTTGCGAACGTCGCGGCGATCTCGATGGAGTACGTGGCGGGCGAGAGCCTTCGCGTGTTGCTAGAGCAGGTCGGCTCGGTCTCAGTGCGCCACGGCACTAGGATCCTCTCGCAGATTCTCGATGGCCTCGCGGAGGCCCACGCCCAAGGCGTGATCCATCGCGATCTCAAACCGGAGAACATCCTGATCGACGGGCAGGGCTGGGTCAAGGTGATGGATTTTGGCATTGCCCGCGCGACCGGCGGCCGCGACCACAGCACCACGACCACGTTGACCGGCACGCCGGCCTACATGAGCCCTGAGCAAATCGCGGGCAAGCCTGCCGACGCCCGGAGCGATATCTACGCGCTCGGGCTGATGATGTACGAGATGTTTTGCGGGCAACCGGCGTTCTCGGCCGACGATCCCATCGCCCTCTTCGCCAAGCAGACCGGCGACGTGCCGGCCAGGCCTCGCGATGTCGATCCCGACCTGCCGGCACGTATCGAACGTGTGATCCTGCGTTGTCTCGAAAAGCGACCCGAGCGCCGCTACCAATCCGCCGCCGAGGTCCTGCGAGCGCTCGCCAGCGAGGAACTGGCCGCGAACACGCCGACACCGCGCGTGGAGAGCCTGCCTGCCTCGCTCGTGCGCTGGCAACAGTCCGACTGGGCGCTGCTCGTGCTAGCCGTGCTGGGAATGCTCGCATTCGTCCCGCTCTTCAGCGCGACGAACCTGAACTATCGAAGCCAAGTGACGTTCGATCGCGGGGCGCTCGAGCGAATCGGCCGCGAGCATCGCCAGCGGCTGGGCGCATCACACTCGGCGGTCGCGAGTTCCGAGATCTATTCGTATCGAAGCGCCATCGCGTACTTGGCCGAAGAGGGTGGGCATCAACAGGCGAGGGAACTGGCCGCCGAGACCGGGGTGTTCAGCTGGATTCTCCGTTTTGCGGACAGGTCCGTCATGCGCGTCGACCACACCGGGAATCTCATTGTTTTTTGGATCATCATCCTCGACCCCTCGGTTCGTCCGATGCCCGAGGATGCCGCGCGTCTGAAGGCCGAGCAGGCGCTGCGGGATTGGTTCGGAATCGAGCCTTCGAATGTGACCGTGATCGGCGCGGGCACGCTTGGCTCGCAACGCACGTTCGACTGGGAAAGCCCCGCAAAGTTTGCTGGCCTGACGCACAATTACACGATCGGAGTGGGCGCGAAGGGACTCGAATACGTTTCACGTTATTTGAACACGCCGCCCGGGCACGTGCTGCCCTGGAGACCGTCCTTCGAAGGTTGGTACACACCGGTGACCCTCGTCATCGTCTTTGTGCTGATGGGGTTTGGATTCATCGTCCGCCGCCGGATGACGAGATCGGAGCCGTGGCATCTCTGGTTGGCCGTTCCCATCGGGCTCGCAGGCGTCATGTTCGGATTAAACTATCTGGCCGGACGGGTGGAGGCCAGCCGGCTGGTCGTTGCCGCCGCGGTGGGCTTCACTGTGACAGCTGCCTGGATCCTGGTGTCAGCCGTCGTGGAGCATCTCCTCACGCGTCTGGATGCGAGGAAACTGATCAGTCTTCGATTCATGTTCAGTCGATCGGCCGGGGCCGCGCCAGTCGGATTGTCGGTGTTACGGGGTGCGCTGGTCGGCGTCGCCCTCCTTGGGCTGGACACCGCGGGCTTGTGGACCGCCACGAGCTATCTGGGCGCGACGCTGGATCTGGACGTTCACGTCTGGTTCGTCTCGATGGGATTGCATTACGGCGCGCTGACGGCGCTGGTCGCCGCCGTCGTGCAAGCGCTCTGGATTGGTTCCTTTGTGGCCGTCGCGGCGACGCTTGCTCGGCGGTGGACGACGCGGCCATGGGCCGGCCCGATGGTGGCGGCTGCTGTCCTCGCCCTGACCGGCACGCACTTCAGCATGGGATCCTTCTCGGAACCCCAATTCGTCGTCGCCCAGTTGTTTCTCGACTACCTGGTGCTCGCCTTCGCTTTCCAGCGATACGACCTGCTGATGCTGTTCACCGCGGTCTTCACTTTCTCGTTGTGGGCTGCCGCCTTCCCGCTCCTGATAATTCTGGAGCAGGTTGACGCCACGGGACCCCAGTTTCTGCTGGCGCTCTGGATCGTCGTCGTCCTGGGCGCTGCCGTTGCCGCCTTTCAGACCGAGATCGGGTCGGCCTATCGCCGGGCCGCCACCGCGTTCGATTGACTTTGAACCGTGACCATGTGAACTGTCCTCACAGGCCCGCGTCATCGAGAGACCATTCATGCACACCATCGCCCGCATGCTGCCGACCGTTGTTCTCGCGCTCTTCCTGGCCCCGACCATTGGCGCTCAGACGGCGGCCACCGCGCAGGGCGGCTGATCCATCGACACGCTGATGGCCACGCCGTTTCCAACCGATCTCGTGGCGGCGCCGGCAGCGGGCCGCATCGCTTGGGTCTCGAGCCACAGCGGCGTGCACAACGTGCTGATCGCCGAAGGGCCCGATCACAAGTGGCGCGCCGTCACCAGTTACACCGGCGACAACGGGCTGTGGATCACGGAGCTGGCCTGGACCAGCGACGCCAAGACGCTGGTCTATGTTCGAGGCGACGGCGCCAACCGTCAGGGCGAATCGCCAAACCCCGCTCAACTACAGGACGGCACCGACCAGGCGGTGTTTGCGGTTGCGGTTGATGGCGGGGCGCCAAGACGCCTGGGAGCCGGCAGTGGCCCAGCCGTCTCGCCACAAGGGCAGGGGGTGGCGTGGGTGGCGCGCGGACAGATCTGGGGCGTCGATCTCTCATCGTCCACTGACCAGCCGGCGCAGCTCGTGAACTCACGCGGCAGCGCGTCGGGACTGGTGTGGTCGCCCGACGGCACGATGCTGGCGTTTACCAGCGGTCGTGGCACTCACAGCTTCATCGGCGTGATGGGGGCCGGCCTCTACCTGAAGGGCCGGGCCGACGTCGATCCGGCGCGCATCGGGCTATGGGGCGGATCGTATGGCGGCTACCTGACCGCGATGGGCCTGTCGCGCGCGTCCGATCTGTTCGCGGCGGGCGTTGACTTCCACGGCGTACACGATTGGAACCAGGGCATCCGCACCTTCGTGCCCGACTACAACGTGCTGGACGATCCGGACTTCTCGCGCCGGGCGTTCGCGGCCTCGCCGATGGCGACGGTGGACGGCTGGAAATCGCCCGTCCTGCTGATCCACGGAGACGATGACCGTAACGTGTCGTTCATCGAGTCGATCGATCTGATCGTCGCGCTGAGGAAACGCAATGTCGAAGTGGAACAACTGGTCTTCCCTGACGAAGTCCACAACTTCCTGCGCCACCAGAACTGGGTGCGTGGCTACCAGGCTGCGGCCGAGTTCTTCAACAGGCGCCTGAAGAAGACGGCCACGGAGACGCCGAGACACTGAGACCCACGCCCGAACACACGTTCACTCGCGGCGCTTTGCGCCGCGGGTCCGAATCTGTGTCACATCGGTGACTAATCGGTGGCTGGCAGGACCCGCGCCGTCTCGCGACCACCGGCGATGCCGGCAATCCGGCTGGCGGTCACGTCGAGCACGCGGGCGATCTGCTGGCGATCGATCTCCGCAGGCGCGTACACCATCACCAGCGCTTCGGTGGTGGCCGGGGTCACCATGGTCCGCGCGGAGTCAGAGGTCGGATTCCCGAACGCGCCCACGCTGTCGGCGATAGTAATCCGCCCGCTGACATTCACGTCATCCTTGCGAATGCCGGCATATGACTCCCCGTCGACGCCCAGCCGCATCGTGACCGGTCCGGAGATCTTCGACAGATCGTACAGGCCGTATGGCAACTGGAACTCGAGCGAACACCAGTTGATGATGTCGACCAGCGAGTTGATGCGGGGGATCGCGTCGCCCTTGCGCACGCGGCGCAGCAGGGCCTCGTTCGACGGACGGGTCTTGGTGGGATCGATCCCGACGCGCTTGTACATCGTCCTCACCGTGGCCGATTCGGCCGGTGGCGACACCCGCACGCGCGCCTCGGCTTCCGCCAGGAGCGGGTCGAGTCGATGCTCGTGCGCCACGACCGTGGCGCCGCTCCACCAGATCACGCCAGGCTTCACGATCGATGCCAGTTCAGGCAAGAGCGCGAACGTCTGACTATGCACGG
Organism: Vicinamibacterales bacterium; assembly: GCA_038919385.1. Taxonomy (GTDB): domain Bacteria; phylum Acidobacteriota; class Vicinamibacteria; order Vicinamibacterales; family UBA2999; genus 12-FULL-67-14b. The sequence goes on from JBCKZH010000003.1 coordinate 67,551, forward strand.
CGGGCCTCCTCCTCCACAGCGGGTCGAATCACTTCGCGGACCTGCTCGGCAAGTTCGCGGATCCGCGCCGGTGTTGGCTTGGCATTGGCCACCGTCTCCAGGGGATCGTGGACGATCAGCGTCACGCGCCCGGGACGAGCGGTGAACTCACCCTTCTTCATCAGGCGCCGGCTCCCCACCACGGAGATCGGGACCAGCGGCAACCCGGCCTGCATGGCCAACATGATGCTGCCGCCCTTGAACTTCCCCATCACGCCGTCGCGGCTTCGGGTGCCTTCGGGAAACACGATCAGCGACAAGCCGTTCGATGTCAGCCGGCTCGCCCAGCCGAGGATGCCGGTGCGGTCCGGACGGCGGCGATCCACCAGCATGTGGCCGGTGCGCTTCAAGTGCGGGCCCAACATCGGAAACCGCCCGA
>JBCKZH010000004.1:0-65744 GCA_038919385.1 Vicinamibacterales bacterium
CGCAACTGGGGGAGCAGACGCCGGTACGTTCTCGACGAGCGCGGTCGTAAAAGCGGACAGGTTTGGGTGCGAGCCGCCAGTCAGTGGAAGGGTCGCCTGTTCGGGCGTTTTTTCCCGCCAGCCGAGACGTTTGAGTTGTTTGCGGATGGCATTCTCGCTGACGCCGCAGCGGCGGGAAATGTCGCAATTGGAACGGCCCGCAGACTTGAGGCGGTTGACCAAGCGGTCGCGTGATTCTGGAAGGCGGCGCCGGCCTTTGGGATAGCCAACCGTTTGAGCCAGCGCAGGCAGTCCGCCCGTTGCGAAATGCACCTGGTATCTTCGAGCGGTTCGTGGTGAGCGGGCAAAGGCCCGTGCGACGTCATTTTGATCGGCGTGGCCTTGCTCGACGAGGCTGACCATGGCGTACGCCTCGGACATGCGGTCGCCGACGGCGTATTGCGCCATGACGATACCGGACACGCTGACGACGTGGTGACCGTCGCCGGTTTGCAGCAGGCCGCGTGCGTTGATCTGGATCAGGTCTGGCGGATGAACTGCCTGCGGAAAGAGTGCTGGGTGGTCGTCTGGTCGTGCCATCTGTAGACAATGGCAGACCCACGCATCGGGAAAACGCGGACAGGTTTGGGTGCGAGGTCGCGGAAGGCTACGCGGCGGAGTTCTCGACGGAGATGGCGGAGGCTATGTCAGGAGATGTGCAAGTGGGCCTTCTCCGAGGCGGCGGTCCTCTTCCTTCGTCACACGAAAGAAGGCAAGACCCTGCTGGCGCGGCTCGCGAAGAAACACGGCAAAGGGAAAGCGCTCTCGATCCTCGCGCACAAGATCGGCCGTGCCGTCTACTACATGCTGGCGCGAGGCACCGTCTTCTCGATGGAGAAGTTCCTCGCGGCCTAGCAGGAAGAGAGCGGGTGAGCCAGTTGTCTAACTCGACCCACGGGATCGAGCTCGCCGAGATCGCTCAGCACGCGTGCGGCACCAACCGCCACGAGCCGTCGATCATGAGCCACGGATCCGGTAGCGAGCGCGCTTGATGGGACACCCGCTCTCTTCGTGCTATGCCGGGCACGTTCCCCGGAAGCGCTGCCCCTTCCCCGAGCCTGGTGATAACGGACGCGCATCGGCGACGTCGCTCGTCATGAGGAGGCCGGTACAAGGGCCTGAATGAGTTTCTAGGCCGCGCGGGTCATCACGACCCGCGCGCTTCGCCACGCGAAGTGAGAGCCTCAATAGGTGTTGGGTCCGCCGGCCCTTGTGGCCGAAAGCCTGCGCTGGAAACGAAGACAGCACTGACGAGGGCATGCGGCACGTTCGACGCTATTTCTTACGGCCGGATGTCTTCTTGACTCGACGACCGGACGGAGAAGATCTGCGCTCTTGACGGGTGGAGGGCTGATAGGTGTTAGGCATCGCGCCATCTCCACGTGGTTGTTCGCGATCGTCGAATGTGCGCCTAAGGTAGTCCGAGATCTCAGGACAGCTGACGTTGCGTAGACTGGAGGCGAGCTCTCCGTAGATCATTGCCCCTGTCGAGCCGCGTCTCGCATCGGCAGACAAGTGAACTACTGGCGTGCGCAGAACGTAGTCCACGACTTCCGGTGAATCGAGATAGGGGGCGATGCAATTCAAGTAGAGATGGTTGTAGCAAGCGCCCCAAGTGCACTCGATGAAATGGTGGAGAATCTGTGGCATGTAGACTCGAACGCCGTTCACATGCTCCGGCAACAGAGGGCGAATGACTCGTGAAATGTCTAGCTCGCCCGTCGGCACCGCATAGCCCTGGAAAGGAACGATTGATGACGATATCGGGACGCCTGTGTCAATCCGTTCAGAGCATTTGGACTCGCACTGCCACGAATAATTGGCGCCGCTATTCGAGTGCAGCCCTAGTTGGCGAGAACAGTGTACGCAATCAGGCTTCATAGTCGCGCGCCTTGCGGATGCCTCTAACGCCTGCGCCTCACTTGCGGCGGCCGCGAAGCGGCGGTTCGAATCGGAAAGATACCACCGCGGCGGCCCTCAAATGCAGCCGCTTGTTGGGCCGCCGTTTCTAACCCAGAATTGCCAGTATCACGGCCACGACAAACAAGGGAACGAACATAGCCCCTACCACAACTAGCGCCGCGGACAGGCTGGCTCCAAGTGCTTTCCAAGCTGAGAACCGATGCACCTCCCCGAGACAGTGCAATCCAATTACGGTCCCCCATGTACCTACACCGAAACCGACGAGCATAAGTGTGGTCGGCAACGCGGGGTTCGCTGCTTCAATCGTGGGGATCGACTTGCTGAAGACCTCTCCCCCGTAGAGTGCCAGCTGCAACAGCAAGACGAGCAATGACCATGTACTGACCGGCACCGTCGACCAGGCTATGGCGGCCTGAACGTGTTCGCGCGGCGCCACACCGCCCAATCTGGCTCCAGTCCGACGCAGTAGCATGGCAATGAAATAGAACAGTGGAATCGCCAGTGGCGAGGTCACAGCGGCCAGCAATAACGCACCGGCAGTCGTGAGATTATCGCCCCACCCTCTTGAGGCCGCCACGTTCACGGAACCGAGAAACCCCGATACCATTGCCAACCCGGCAACGTGCTTCGTCGGATCGGTCTCTACGATTCTCCGAATAGTGGCACGGGGGCTGCCCCAGATGGAAAAGAATGGCGCGGTGCCGAGCGGGGCTTTCGGGTTCTCGACTGGGGCCGTCGTCGGTGCGGTCGTCTCTGGCTTCTGCTGGACCGGTGCGTAATGGTGACCGCACGTGCAGACCGGATTCCCGGGTCGGTTCAGCTGCTTGCAGGCTGGACACCGCCAAGTAGGGAGACTGGTGATCGCGCCGCTCTTGGGCTTGACGCCTGCTGACGAAGGAGCATCGTCCTCAAGAAGGCCCGCTGGAGCTGGTCCGAGCAACAGCGCACCGCAGGCTCCGCAGAATTTCGCCTGAACAGGGGCCTTAGCGCCACACGCCGTACAGAACATTCTTACCCTTTCGACACGCCGGTGAACCCAAGTCCGGCCGCTCACACTTAGTCGAGGTTAAACCCGCTCCGAATCTGACCTTACCCCGCAGACATCAGGTGCGCCGTTTCTTTCCTTGCGCGCGCTCCATGTGGGAGCGAATAAACTGGCGATACCCCTTCAGATCACTGAGATTGATCTTGTACGACGCGGAAAGAGCGGCCGCATTTCTCGCCTTGTGCAAAGAGTTCCGCCCACAGCCATCGTAGCCAACCTCCGATTTGGCCCCATCGCCCAACGCGTGGCACCATGAGCGAAGGTCTTTCACAAACGCCTCGAGCGCGGGCCTTCCAAGGTCTTGACCGGTCAGTTGCCCGTGGAAGATCTTGTTTCGGTGCCCAGTGGCTTCATGGACGCGGCCTCGGAGTCGCAAGTAGTCTGCCCCAACGAGTTGTTCCACCGAGAGCGGATAAAGAGTGTCCCAACCCATCACTATTCCTTCGAAGTACACTTTATTGCTCTGCGCCAATGCGTCTACGATGGCCGACCTCGACGCCGGACCGCACCAGTCGTGCTGGTATACGAGGAAGGTGAATAACCGGCGAGCCTGCTTCTCGACCTTGATTAGCGAGAGCGCAAACGCATCCACGCAGCGGGTCTCGCTACTAGAATGCAATATGAGGTCGACCGTGGAGAACTCTTCCTGGACGCTCATTTGCTCCTGTCGGCCCAACTAGTACTAGTATTCGACAGAACTACATATTTCCCAGATCCCAACCAACATCGAGTCCCGTTCGAGTATCGACCACGATTGGCTCGAACCATACCTCTAGTTCAGGCCCGATAGGCTGGTCGGCATATTTCAATATTCCGATCGGGCCTGGCAAACGCACGGCCAGCAGTGCCGAGCGATTGGACTTCAACGCCAAGATCGGATCCCGGATCCCGGATCCCGGTCCCCGGCCACTCACGCCGCCGGCAGGCCATTCTTGAGCAGATCTTCCATCGCCGCCGTGAACGTGTCGATCTCCTCAAGCGGCGTGTAGATGTTCGGCGTCACGCGGATGCCGTTGTACTCGGGCCTGGTGATCGGCGTGGTGATGATGCGGTACTTGTCCCACATGAACGCGTTGATGCGCGCGGCCGGGATGTCCTTGATCCCAACGCAGCAGACGCCGTAGACCTGGTCGAGGTCGGTGTGGATCTGAATGCGCGGGTTGGCCTTGAGCTTGTTCGCCCATCGCAGCGTCAGATAGCGCAGGCGCGCGGCCACGCGGTCGGTGCCAATCGCCTGGTGGAACGCGAGCGCCTCGTTGATGGCGGCCTTGGTCGCCGCCGGCGAGGTACCGATCTCCTCGAACTTGCGAATGTCGTTCTCATTGCGCTCGGGCGCCGCTTGCATGGGCCAGGTCTTGGCAATGCGGTCTCGGCGGACATAGAGAAAGCCGGTGCCCGTCGGCGCCAGCAGCCACTTGTGCAGGCTGGTGCCGTAGTAATCCATCTCGAGGTCGCGCAGCTTGAACGGGAAGTGCGCCACGGCGTGGGCGCCATCGACGATGGTGATGATGCCGCGGGCGCGGGCCATGCGCGAGATGTTCTGCACCGGGAAGATCTGCCCCGTCAGGTTGGTGATGTGGCAGAAGTGCAGCACCTTGGTACGCGGCGTGATGGCGCCTTCCAGCATCGCGAACAGGCTTTCGCCCGTCGTCGGCACCGGGAAGTTCACCTTCTTGATCGTGATCTTGTCGCGGCGCGCGCGCTGATCCCAGGTCGTCAGCATGCGGCCGTAATCCTGCTCGGTGGTGAGCACTTCATCACCGGGCGCGAGGTCGAGGCCGTTCTGGGCAATCTGCAGCGACTCGCTCGAGTTGCGGGTGATGGCCATCTCTTCGGCATCACAGCCAAACTCGGCGGCCAGCCGGCGCCGCACCACTTCGATGTTCCGCTCGATCAGCCCGCGGTGATACACCGGCGCCTGATTGGAATAGTCGAGGTATCGCTTGTAGGCCTCGTGCACGACGGTGGGACTCGGGCAACTGTTGCCGTTGTTGAGGTTGATGAGCGAGCGGTCGAGGGTGAACGCGTTCTGGATGTCGCGCCAATACCCTTCATCCGCCGCCACATCATCCGGCGTCCGACTACCGAGCGCGCGGGAGGCCTGCGCCACCAGTTCGATGCTGTTGCTGCCAAGGGCCAGGGCGCTGGCGGCGGCGCCGGAAATTCTCAGGAACGAGCGTCGGTTGGTCTTCATGGCGGTGATTATAGCGGCTAGGGCGGGTAGGACGGGTGGGGACGGCCGCATGAGAGTAGAATCCGCCCATGCGAACCATATCGTTAGGCGTTCTCGCCACCATGTTCCTCCTGACGATCGCCGGCGCCGCGCAAGACCGCACCGACTTCACCGTGATCGAGAAGATCAAAGCCGAGGGCATGGACCGGTCGCAGGTGCTCGAGACGTTCGACTACCTCACCACGGTGATCGGCCCGCGACTCACCAATTCGCCCGCGCACAAGCGCGCCGTGGCGTGGACACAAGAGACGCTGAAGGCCTGGGGCATGAGCGAGGTGCAGGCCGAGCCGTTCCAGTTCGGCCGCGGCTGGACACTCGATAAGGTGACGGTCGAGATGGTCGAGCCGCGCTACATGCCAATGATTGGCTATCCGAAGGGATGGTCGCCAGCGACCGCGGGCCGCATCGTCGCCGCGCCGGTTTGGCTGCCTGGGCTCGAAGCCGACGCACTCAAGGCGCAAGCGGGCAAGCTGAAGGGCGCCATCCTGATGACGAGCCCTCTCCAGACATATGCGATTCGGGCGGATCGTCCCGCGGCGAGCGGCGACCTCAAACCGCCACAGCCTGCACCGTCACGTCCGCCCCAACTGAACGCGGAACGGCTGGCGCTGCTCAAGACCGAGGGCGTAGCAGTAACGCTCGAGCCGAACATCGGCGAGCACGGCACCGTGTTCGTCACCCGCCGCGACATGGGCGCCAACTCGGTGCCGTCGATCGTGCTCGCGTCCGAGCACTACAACCTGATTGCAAAGCTGCTGCAGCAGAAGGTGCCGGTCACACTGGCGGTCGAGATCCAGGCCCGCTTCGACGAGCAAGACCCGAGAACGCACAACGTGATCGCCGAGATCCCAGGCACTGACAATGCGCTGAAGGATGAGATCGTCATGGTGGGCGCGCACCTCGACTCCTGGCACACGGGCACTGGCGCCACCGACAACGCCGACGGCGTGGCCACGACGATGGAAGCGATGCGCATTCTCAAGGCACTGGGCGTTCGCCCGCGCCGGACCATTCGGGCGGCGCTGTGGGCGGGCGAAGAACAGGGCCTGCTCGGCTCGAAGGCGTATGTGGCCGAACACCTCGCAGGCGACAAGAACAAAGCCGCGCGCGACAAGTTCTCCGTCTACTTCAACCTCGACAACGGCTTCCCGCCGATCAGCGGGTTCTACATGGAAGGCAACGAGCCGGCGCGCGCGATCATGGCTGAATGGCTGAAGCCGGTAGCCAGCCTTGGCGCGATCATGCCGTCGCCGGGACACATCGGTGCCACCGATCACCTGTCGTTTCTCGAGGTCGGCGTATCGGGTTTCCAGGCGGTGCAGGACTACGTGACCTACGACGTTCGCACCCATCACACCAATGCAGACTTCGCGGAGCGCATCGACCCTGCTGCGCTCAAGCAGGCGTCGATCGTGATGGCGACGGTGCTTTATCAGGCCGCCATGCGCGAGGGCACGTTCCCGAAGCCGGCGCCACCCAAGCCTGCGGCGAAGTAGCTCACGCGGTCATCGTGGACCGCGGACGGCCCAGCGCAGCTTCGCGGATGAGGCACGCCGGTTGGCGAACGTTTCCTCCTTCGTCGACCGAATCACCTCGTTCGCGATCGAGGAATAGACGCCAGCCCGGCGGCCTGCCACAAACGCCTTCTTGACCCGCCGATCCTCGCCGGAATGAAACGTCAGCATCACCACCCGACCGCCGGGCACGAGACACTGCGGTAGCACGGCCAATAAGGCATCGAGGGCGGAGAACTCGTCGTTCACCGCAATTCGCAACGCCTGCAGCGTGCGGCGGACCGACATCTTCACATCGGCCTTGGGCAGATCCGGCAATGTCACGTTGAGGCCGACCCGCACCAGTCGCTCGAGGGCGTGTGTCGTGTCCGGAAGCTGGCGCTTCAGGATGCCGGCGACCACTGCCGCGTGCGGCTCGTCCGCATGCGCCCGCAGCATTTCCGTCAATGACGCTTCGCTGATGCTCGAGAGCAACTGCGACGCCGGCTCCCCGCGCGACGGATCCATCCGCATGTCGAGGGGCCCGACGCCCTTGGCGCTGAACCCCCGCTCGGGGTTGTCGTGCTGCATGGCTGACACGCCAAGGTCCGCCAGGATCAGGTCGACGGCGGTGCGTCCTTCCCGAGCGAGCACCTGCGGAAGGTCGGCGAAGTTGCCGTGGTGCGCGACAAACGCCTCGGGGCCGAAGCCGGCGGCGCGAAGACGGCCCTCGGTGCGTGGCAACTCAATCGGATCCACGTCGATCCCAATCAGGCGGCCACCGGGCTGCACCCGCTCCAGGATCGCTTGCGCGTGACCGCCGCCGCCGAGCGTGCAGTCGACGGCGACGTCGCCGGCTTGCGGTCGCAAGCAGCGCAAGACCTCCTCGACCATGATCGGCCGATGGCTGTGCATAGGGCAGTGTAAGGGTATGAGACGATGGCCGCATGAGCAACGAGGCGCGTGCGAGGCTGGCGGTGATCGCCCTGACCGTGGTCGCCGCCTCCGCCACCGCGCTGGTGGCGCAGGACTGGCCGCAGATCCTCGGGCCCGGCCGTAACGGCATCTACACCGGCCCGCCGATCATCGCGTCGTTCCCCCGCTCGGGACCCCCGCTCCTATGGCAGCGCGACATCGGCGCCGGCTTCGCCGGTCCCGCGGTGTCGGCGGGCAGGCTGGTGCTCTTTCATCGGGTCAACAATCGCCCCTCGACTTCGCTCGGGGCGACCGTGAGCCTGTCGAACGGTCGCGAGACCGTCGAGGCGATGGACGCGGCGACGGGGAAGACGATCTGGGTGTTCGATTACCCCACCAGCTACCGCGACGACTTCGGCTTTGACGAAGGGCCGCGCGCCGTGCCCGTGATCGCCGGTGGCCGCGTATTCAGCCACGGTGCAGACGGCATGCTGCACGGCATCGACTTCGCCACGGGCAAGGCGTTGTGGTCGGTGGACACCCGCAAGGTGTTCCAGGCGCCCAAGGGCTATTTCGGCGTCGCCACCGCTCCACTCGTCGATGGCGAACGCGTGATGGTCAACGTCGGCGGCAAGACCGGCCTTGGCGCGCCGAAGCCTGGCGAAGGCGGCGGCATTGTCGCCTTCGACGCGGCCAGCGGCAAGACGCTCTGGACATCAACCAGCGACGAAGCGAGCTATTCGGCGCCGGTGATGGCGGAGATCGAAGGTCAGCGCACGGCGGTGTTCTTCACACGCACGGGACTGGTGGCGCTCGATCCGGCGAATGGCACGGTGCGTTATCAGTATCGCTGGCGCGCGCGCATGGCGGCGTCGGTGAATGCCGCGTCACCGATCGTCGTAAAGGATCAGATCTTTCTCTCGGCCAGCTACGGCACCGGCGCGGTGCTGCTGCAGGTGGCCAACAACGCGGTGAAGCAGGTGTGGTCGGGCGACGAGTCGCTGTCGAACCACTACTCGACCAGCGTCTACAAGGATGGATACCTGTACGGTTTCGAAGGGCGGCAGGAGTTCGGGCAGAGCCTGCGATGCGTGGAATTTGCCACCGGCAAGGTGATGTGGAACGTCGATGGCTTCGGCGCCGGCTCGTTGCTGATTGCCGGCGAGTCACTGGTGATCATGCGCGAATCGGGTGAGCTGGCACTGGCCACTGCCTCACCGAAGGCGTTCCGCTTCACGGCCCGCGCCCAACTGCTGCCCGGCGTCGTCCGCGCCTTTCCCGCACTCGCTGACGGCCGCTACTTCGTGCGCAACGACCGCCAACTGAGCGCGTTCGACCTGACCCGGCGTTAGCGGGCACCGAAGATTTCAAGGCCAGGGCCGGCGTGAGATCCGCGACGCGCACTGGCCGGCTGAACCGGCGCTGGAGGTCCTGGACGAGCTGCATAAATGGCGGGGATGGAAGCGCTGGCTCAAAGGCGAGTACGACGCCCATCATCCCCGCACGCAGTTTCTCGTCACCGGCTCCGCGCGGCTCGACGTCTACCGCCGCGGCGGCGACTCGCTGCAGGGGCGCTACCATCATTACCGGCTGCATCCGTTTTCGGCGGGTGAAGTGGCCCGAGATGGAACGGCCCGCTCGATTGCCCCTGGTGAGGAGATTGCCTTGGCGCGAGGGTCCGCCGACACGGTGCGGGCGCTGCTCGCCTACGGTGGTTACGACGTCGAGGTGTGGTACCTACGCGATCGCGTGGGACGCGAAGTCGACTTTCTGGTGACGCTGAAAGGCCGGCCGTGGCTGGCTGTGGAAGTGAAGGTCTCAGACACCGCCGTCGATCCGCCGCTGCTCTACTTCCGCGACCGGCTGCGGATTCCGCATGTCTATCAGGTGGTGCTGGACGCGCGCCGCGATGTGGTCGACCGGGGCGTGCGCTGTTGGACGACATGCACCGCCCCTACTTTCTCTGGTGGACGCGGGCCACCGTTGCGGACGTGCGCGCGCACCTGGCCGACCCCGATCCTGAGGTTCGCGCCTATTGGATGGGGGCCTTGTTGCGCGAGGCCAACAGCCGGGACGTCTGGCTGTTTGTGACGCCGGAGATGATCCGGGGGCTATGGGATCGCCTGCAGAGGCACCTCGGCCGCTCCCGTCCGATGTGGACCTACCTGCTTGACCTGCCGGATTCGCCTTGGCCCCCGGTCACGTTGCCGGAGACGGAGTAACGCCGTGCCCGCCGGTTTCGATCCGCGCATCGTTGGACCCGGCGTGCTGTCGTTCCTGCAGGCCTGTCAGAAGGTTCAGACGTTTCATCTGGGCGGTGGCGCGGCGCTCGCTGGCGTACACCTGCGCCATCGCTTGTCGGCCGATGCCGATCTGTTTGTCCACGACCGCGATGGCCACCGCGACCTCGTCCGGGTCCTGCCGACCGTGGGCGCCGGCAGCTTCGTCAGGTCACGCCGCCAGCTGTCGACGGCGTGATCGTGGAATCCTTCAGTGACCTACGCGCCAATAAGCTGACATGCATTCTGTCGCGCTCGGAGCCTCGCGACCTCGTCGATCTCTTATTTTCTCGATCGAGCGGGCTACCCGCCGGAACACGACCTGCCACTCGCGTTGCGAAAGAATGCCGGGGTTGACCCGGGTGTCCTCGCGTGGCTTCTCGGCCAGTTTTCAGTCGAGCCCCTGCCGGTGATGCTCGTGCCACTCGACGTGGCTGAGCTGATGAGGTTTCGCAATGAACTGCGCGAGCGGTTCCGCCGCGCCGCTCTACCGCGGGGCTGAACCACATCCAACCCGCGATCGCTGACGGCCGTTCCGTCCTGAGGCCAATTGCTGAAGCGCGACGTCGCGATCGTAATCGCGGCGCAACAACACCTCCTGAATCCATTCCTCAACCGCACGCGAGCTCGGTGTGGCATTCATCAGGACGGTCATCGGCGGCACCTTGCGTTTGCCGATTGTTGTCTTCACAGCGTCGTTGCCCGTTGAGGTGTTGATGAACTCCAGTTCGCCGCCTTGCCCGTGCGTGACCCGCGTGGGCGCGTGGTGCCACTCCTCGCGATCCACGAATTGACCTATTTGCCATCGCTGACGATTTTCGAGCGGCGGCGCGCGTCATGATGGCGGCCGACGCGACCGAGAATGCGGTCAAGCTTGCGGCGGCCGATGGCTACTCGGTCGTGCACCTGGCCACCCACGCACTGCTCGATTCGCGCATGCCGGGACGTTCGGCGGTCCTGCTCGGCAGGTCGAATGGCGACGACGGCCTGCTGCAGTCCCGCGAGATCTACGAGTTGCCCCTTAAGGGTGCGCTGATCGTGCTGAGTGGTTGCCGCACGGCCGATGGCCGCTTCAGCGCCGCGGAGGGGTTGCATAGCCTCTCGGCGCGTTCCTGCAGGCGGGCGGCCGCACGGTCGTGGGCTCACTCTGGGACCTGCCCGACGATTCGGCGGCCAGTATGATGATGCGTTTCTATACTGATGCGCGTAGCGAGCGGGCGCTCGGGCGCCGCGCGTCAGTGACAGATGTTCAAGCCGCGATCCAGGACCGAACCGTTGACGTCCTGGAACTCCCACTCGTAGAGCGCCGGTTCAAGCTTCAGCCGCAACAAGCCATGAGTGGAGAGCAGCAGCTCCGAGCGCCCGGCCGCGCGCGCCCGGGCATAGGGCGGCGCGCCGCCCGTTCCGGCAATAAAGAGGCGAATGCCGCGGGCGGGGTCCGATCGCCCGGACGCGTCCTGCGGGGCGTGCCGCTCGTACAGGTGGTCGTGTCCCGACACAACGACATCGACGTTCAAGCCGTACAGCATGTCCCAGAAGTCGCGCTGGATGGGATTGGGACCGTTCGGCCCGGAGCTGTCGAAGGGGTGATGCCACACGGCCATGGTGCAGCGTGAGGGATTCGCCACGATCTCCTGCCGCGCCCACTCGAACTGGGCCGAGTTCCTGACCATCGGAATGTTCGAGTTGAGCATCAGCACTTGCCACGTTGCGGAGCGCACGGAGTAGTAGCCACGCCGAACCGGACCAGCACGATCGCCAAAGTACGTGAAGTAGCCGTCGGCGCCGGCGGTCATGTAGTCATGGTTGCCCGGCGCGGCCCAGATCCGCGATCGCAGCCGGCCGAAGTCGGGGTCGAAACAGCGCTGGAACTCACCGAGCGTACCGCTTGGATACGCCAGATCGCCCGCCATGAAGATGTCGCCGCCCAGGTTGGTCAACTGCCGGGCCAGCAAGGGCATGGCTGGCGCGCCGCACCAGCCGGTGTCGCCAAACACGTTGACCCAGTTTGATATCGGGGCTGTCGGAAGCGCCGGCGCCGTGGGCGCGACCGGGGACGCGTTGCCCGGTACCTCGATCGGCGTCGTGGGCGGGGCCACGCTCGTCGGCGTGGCCGCGGTTGGCGAGGGCGAACTGGGAGACCCGCCGCACCAGGCAGACACGACGGCGCACCCTAAGAGAAGGGGCAACCCGAGGGTCCGGAGCGTGGGAGGCCACATGATGCTGGTTGGCTCCACCGCCGGATTAAACCCGGCGCTGAAATACCTCGTCTATATTGTGTACCGTGGGTCAGCGCATCGCAACACTCGCCATCACCGCCGTGGCGGCCCTCTGGCTGGCGGCTGTGCCATCCCGTGCACAGACCGCCGGCGAGTTATTTGCTGGCCAAACCCTGCAGCGAGTCGATCTCTACATCCATTCGTCCGACTGGTCGAAGCTCCTGACTAACTTTCAGGAGAACACCTACTATCCGGCCGACCTGACCTGGAATGGCCAGACGGTGCGCAACGCCGGCATCCGCTCGCGCGGCCGCGGGTCACGCAGCGGCACCAAACCCGGACTGCGCGTCGACTTCGATCGCTACGCCACCGGCCAGACGTTCCTGGGCTTGAAGTCGTTCGTGCTCGACAACCTCACGCAGGATCCGTCGGGCATCCACGAAACCGTGGCCACCGCTTTCTATGCGCGACTGGGCATTCCCGCATCGCGCGAGATCCACACGCGCCTCTACGTGAATAACGAGTACGCCGGCCTCTACGTCATCGTCGAAGCCGTCGACAAGGATCTGCTGGCGCGCGTGTTCGGCGCCATCGGCACCGACGTCCAGAACGACGGCTACTTGTTCGAGTTCAAGTACCAGGACGACTGGCGCTTTGCGAATCTGGGCAGCAGTCTGAATCCGTACAAGCTCCGCTTCGAGGCCACGACGCACGAAACCAAGAGCGATGAAGACAAATACCGGCCGATCGAAACGCTGGTCCGGCTGGCCAACGACACGCCGGCGGATCGCATCGGCTCGGCGATCGGCGAGATTCTCGACATTCCGGCGTTCATCCGCTACCTGGCGGCCCAGACTTTTCTCGGCGAGACCGATGGCTTCCTGGGGAACTGGGGCATCAACAACTTCTACTTGTATCGCCTCGAGAATCGGAACCTGCACACCCTGATCGCGTGGGACGCGGACAACACGTTCTGGGGCGCGGAGTTTCCGATCGACGTGCTGTGGGCCCGCAACGTGCTCGTCGACAAGCTGATGGCGGTGCCGGAGTACCAGGCGCTCTACGCGACCGAGATGACGCGCGCGGTGGAACTGGCCGAAGCCGACGGATGGCTCGATACCGAGATCATCCGGCAGGTGCAGCGCATAAGAACCGCGATGAAGGAAGATCCGGCCCTGGTCTATTCCCAATCGACCTACGAGGGCTCAACGGGGGTGATGCTGGGGTTTGCCCGGGCCCGCATCGCGTTTGTGAAGTGCGAACTCGCCAACGGCTCCGGCAACGCCATCTGCCGTACGCAGTAATGCGGAGGGGTCAGCCCCTCCGCACTCCCTGGTTGGGTTCAGACCCTACTTGGTGACGGTGACGACGATGTCTTTGGTCGTGTTGAGGGCGCCGTCGGACGCCAGGCAGCGAATCGTATAGGTGCCGGGATCCTGAAAATTCGCAGCTACCGTGTACCTGCTGTCGGGCGGAATGGCCGGCGCCATCCAGCGCGGCGCCCACGGCGCGTTGGCGCCCGCGCGCGTGTCTTCCCACACCTTGGCCTGTGTCGGCGTGAAGCTGACGCGTCCCGCGCCTCGGTACACGAAGCATGAGTGACGCAGGCCGGTCTGGCTGCCGACCGTGATCGCCGAGGGCGGACGCTGCGTCGCGGGATCGAACGCCAGCGTGCCGCGCGCCGGCAGGGGCGCCGGCGGCGCCGTGGCAGGTGTGGCGTTGCCGGGCGCCGGGGTACCGAACGCGCCCAGGATGCGACCCACCGCATTGGCGCGAGCCTGGGCAATGAGGCGCCCCTCGCGCGAATCCGGGCCGAAACGCGGCGCCGGCACGCCATCGTCCTTGGCGAACGCAATCAACGTCAACGGTTGTCCAATCTGCGCGCGGCGATCGCCGCCATCAAGTGTGAGCGTGGGTGCGACGTTGGCGCGAATCGCCGGACTGCTCATGCCGGCGCCGATGGCACCCTGCTCGGACGCCTGGACAAGGTTATCCACCACCGAGTCTTCACGCAGCGTGCCGTACGCACGTTCCGTCTTGCCCTTGGTCGTCAGCGTCCACACCAGTTCTTTCTTACCCCAATCCTGCGGCACGCGCACCTTGAACACGAAGCGGTTACGGCGCGGCAGGAAGTGCGTCGGCTGGCCCTGATCCGGATCGAGGGGCGAGAAGCTGTTCTCCGGACCGAGCGGAACATTCACTTCCTCTTCCCAGTTCCGGTTCATGTAGCCGAACATCATGTTGAACGACCCATCGTCGTTCTTCTCCCAGCCTTCGAAGGCTGGAGACACCGTCTGTCCGCTGGTGTACGACAGCATCTGGGTACTGGCTGTTTGACATGTGAGAACTACCGTAGCCGCGCCCAGTAACAGGCGCGCGCGTCCTGATCGAATCATTGCAGAGTCCCCTGGAAGGAAAAAGGGTCCGGCCTGCGCCGGACCCCGTCTTTTTGTTACTGCTGCTGCGCCGTCGGTTTGGCCGGCGGCGGAATCACGTTGCAGAGCGGACAGCCAATGATTACGTCCGGCCGGTTGGCTCCGAGCTTGCGTCGTCGTTCCGCCATCTCCTGCTGGAACTGGTCATCGGTCAGCGGCACCGACTGGCCGAGGTCAATGAACATGTTGGCGATCGAGCGGTTACCCGAGCCTTGCCAGTTGCGCGGGTCGGGGATGTTCTTGTTGTTCGACGTGTTGTCCATGTAGCCGATGATGTGCAGGATGGTGCCGCGTGGCAGTATCGGCGCGTGGTCATCGTCATATTCGTACTGGCGCACCCAGTTGTGATCGTAGCCGGCGCAGGTCAGCGTCTGGATGTTGATGCCCCAGATGGCCTCGAGGCACATGCGCTGGCCGGGCGCGTGCAGGTGCGGTTCGAAAGTGGCGATCTTGGTCGGCTGCTGCAGCACCATGTAGGCGTGCAACTGCTGGTTGGCTTCGTTCGGCTTGATATCGATGTCGAGGCCGTTGCCGAGACTGCGCAGCGTACTGCGGCGCGCGGGCTTGTAGCCTTTGGGGTGGAAGCGGAAGCCGAACAGCAGCTTCGACTTCACGTCGGCACCGCCGGCATGCAGGTGGGCGGACTGATAAATGATGCTGGAGTTGGCTTTCAGCAGGCGGCCTGCGTTGGGCTCGAACACGTCTGCGTTGCGGCCCACTTCGTGAACCGGCCAGCCGACCGCGCCTTCGGTGAGTGAGGCGTCAATCGCGTCGCCGGCGCCGCTAAATTCCGCGGTCGCCCAAATCAGGTGGTGCCACACGTAGCGCTGTCCCACCGTCTGACGGCCCGACGCGTCCTTGGCGAACTCGTTGACCTCGCGGATTTCCACCGAGGCTACGTAGCGGTCTTCGGTCAGCGGGACCTTGGTCGGTTCGAACTCGCCCCACCAGTCGGGCGTGTTGGCCTTCACCGTGATCTCGGGGCTCTCGACAATCAGGTCGGGCTGGCCGGCGTGCCACGACGCGCCGTCGGGGAAGGTGCGGGCCGTCGGCAGGTCGGCCACGTTACCGCGCGGAGCGCCGGTGTCGGCCCACTTGGCGATCTTGGCGACCTCTTCATCGCTGAGCGACGGATCGTTCTTGTAGTGCTGAATGCCGATGTTCTTCTCGATGTACCAGGGCGGCATCACGCCGGCCTTGTCGCGCAGGCCGGTGCGCTGCTTCATGGCACGCGCCCACGGACGCGCGTCCTCGTAGGTCAGCAGCGACATGGGCGCCACCTGTCCGGGCCGGTGACAGTTCTGGCAACTGCGCTGCAGGATGGGGGCAATGTCCCGGGTGAACGTCACCTCGGGCGCGGGGGCCGCTTGTTCGGCCTTCACCGCAAGCGGCGCGACCACACCGGCGATCGTCGCACCAAACAGCACGGTTCCGAGGGTCAGGCCCCAGCCAAAATGCTTACCAACCGCCATTACACACTCTCCTTCAAAGGGTCCGGGCGACGCGTTCCACCGTCACCAATTGTATCAGAGTCCTTGTCGGGGTCAGACCCCTCAGCAGCGCCGTGCCGTTTTCGCTTGGGGACCCTGTACCTACTGGTATACGAGCAATTTACCTCAAAGTTGCGGTAATTCTAGCGCCGTTTGTCATGCTTCGGATACGATTGGCCTTTTCCAAGGCGAACTCTTCAAGGCGGACACGTGCATCCTGACCTCCAAGACGCGATTACCTTCCACGATGCCATCCTTGCGGAAGGCAGCAAGGCCCTCGTCGGCTACACCCAGCCCAAGATCCTGGCGAACATCGTCTTGTTGTCGGAGATTCCGACGACCTACGACAAGAAGGAGCAGCGCCAGGTCAACTCGGGCAACCTTCTCTTGCGAGGCGTGCCGGGCGTCGGCAAAACGTTCTTTGGCGTAATTCTGGCGGCGATCAGCAACGCTAAATTCGCCCGCATCCAGGGCCGCGCCGACCTGCAGCCGACCGAAGTGGTCGGCTTCCAGATGATCAATCCGGCGACCGGCGTGCTGACCACCGAGATGGGCCCGCTGGCCGAAGCCGAAGTCATCCTGCTGGACGAGATCAACCGCATCCCCCTGAAGTCGCAGAGCGCCTTCCTCGAAGGCCTGCAGGACCGCACCGTCACGGTGGGCAAGACCACCTACAAGCTGCCGGCCTTCAACTTCGCGATTGCGACCATGAACCCGGTGGAACTTGGCCAGGGCACGTTTCCGCTCTCGGAAGCCGCCATGGACCGCTTTGCCATCATGGTGAACATCGGCTACCTGCCGCCCGAGGAAGAGCGCAAGCTGGTGCACTTCGACTTCAAGCAGGTGCGCCTGAATCCGCTGATGCGCAAGGAGCGCATCATCGAGCTGCGCGCCGCGATCACCGAGCACGTGTATCTGCACGAACGACTCGGCGACTACATCCAGCGCCTGGTCGCGAACACGCGTCCCTACAACCCCGACACAGATTGGCTGCGCCACTCGCCGTCGGAGCTGGTCGAAACCGGCGTCGACCTGGGCGCCTCGCCGCGCGCGATTATCGTGTGGGGCCGCCTTGCCAAGGTCTGGGCACTGCTCGTCCGTCGCCGGGACGAGGTGTATCCGGAAGACATCCAGGACCTCGCCACCTACGTGCTGGGACATCGCCTCTGGCTGGGCCCGCACGCGGCGAGCCACGGCCTCACCACCGACGCCGTGATCAAGGACGTCATCGAGCGCACGCCGATTCCATGAGGACGCGGGAGCAGGAGGTCGAGCCGCTCATCAACCTGTCGGAGATCACCGAGGTCGAGCTGCTCATCCTCAAGCGGATGCGCGAGTTCACCATCGGCGAGCACTCCAGCATGTTCCATGGCACGGGGTTCGACTTCGTCGGCCTGCGCGACTGGCAGGCCGGCGATCGCTTCGAGGCGATCGACTGGGCGCAGTCGTCGCTGACCAACTTCAGCCCGCTGATCGTCCGCGAATTCGAGCAGCCCACCACCTCGGGCGTGATCCTGGTCGCCGATCGATCCGCGTCGACGCGCTGCGGCGCCGACCCCTCAGCCAAGGCGGATCGCCGCGGCCTGCAGATCGCCACGCTGATCGCGCGCTCAATCGCCACCATTGGCATGTCGGCGGTGTTCTTCCAGGACTCGATTGGCCTGGTCACCTTCGACGAGGGCTTTCACACGCTCGGGGCGGTGCGCCCGCGCATTGGCAAGGGCCAGGTGATTCATTGCCTCGAGGCCTACCAGGATGGCCACGGCCTGCAGGAGCTCAAGAACTCGGGCAGCCTGAGCGCGACGCTCACCGGTTTTTCGCGCAAGACGTCGATGATGCCGGTGATCTCCGACTTCCTGTTTGACGATGCCCCGGCGTTTCTGACAGAGCTGTCGCAAGTCGACAACGTGCACGACGTGTTCATCATGATGGTCGACGCCGCGTTCGCCTTCGAGCTGCCGCGCGTGTCGGCCGGCTGGGTCGAGGTCTACGATGTGGAAACCGGCAACACGCGCATGATGTCGCGCCGCGAGCTGAGCCGCCAAAGTGAACGCATTCGGGCGTGGCAAGACGATGTGACCCGGCAGGCGAAGGCACTGGACCTCGATGTACTTCGCTTGGGGATCGACCAGGTCAAGTTTGATGTCGCACTGATTGAATGGGTGGCGGAACGCCGCCTGCGGCGGCGGAAGTGAGAAGTGAGAAGTGAGAAGTGAGATGAACACACACATGCTTCGCGTTGCACTGCTGGCGGGCCTCGTCACGGCCGCGCCCGCCTTCGCCCAGACCGGCACCGACCTCGTCGAGGTCGAGCCCATCAAGTGCTGGTGGCGAACCTCCACCAGCGCCGTGCGCACCGGCGAAGCGTTCGACATGCGGCTGACTTGCGCCGTCGTCGAAACCGAAGCCACCAAGGTCGTGCCCGACTTGTCGAAGCTCGACCCGACGGTGGTGCAGCTACCGCCCTTCGAGGTCACCGGCGGCACGCACGCCGGCGACCTGGTGACCGTCGGCAAGCGCTTCTTCCAGTACGACTACCGCATGCGGCTGATCGCCGAAGACGCCTTTGGCGCCGACGTCGCGGTACCGCCGCTCGAGGTCACCTACCGCGTCGAGAGCAAGGTGACCGGCGGCGATTCCGTGCAGGGCCGAGAGTTGAGTTACGCGTTGCCGCGCGCCTCGGTGAAGCTGATCTCGGTGGTGCCGGATGACACCTCCGACATTCGCGAGGCACCGGCCGCGGCGTTCTCGGCCATCGAGGACCGCGATTCCCGCGCCGCCTTGTATCGAACCGTTGCCACCGTTCTGTTCGCGCTGGCCGGGGTGATGGTCGCGGTGACTCTGATCGGCAGGTTGCGCGGCAAGACCAGGACGACGGCGGCGGCGCGCGCGCACCTGGGACCGCGCGCGATTCTGCGGCACGCGGCCAGCGAACTGAACCATGTGCAGCGAGCCGGACGCGGCGGGTGGACGCCGGAACTGACCGGCCGTGCCCTGTCGGCGGCGCGCATTGCCGGCAGCTACGCATCGGGGCGCAGCGTGGGCCAGCGGCCCGTGGGGGTGAACGATCCGCTGGTTGACGGCGCGCTGCTGGTCGGCCGCGGCATGGGCCGCGCGCAGATGTACGTGTCCGGGTCGGTCACGGCGGAATCGGCGACCGACCCCACGCTGGCCGCGGCCCTGAAGACGCTGACCGTCGTGCGCTACGGTCGCGACGGCAAGTTCACGGATGCAGATGATGCGGTCGCCACCGCCATCCGTATCACCAAGCAGCAGCAGTCGGCCCATTCGGTTGTCTCGGAATGGTCGAGGGCGTTGGTGCGCTCGCTGGTCGATATGCGGAAGAAAGTGTGGGCTTGAGGCTTGGGGCTTGAAGACTGATGCAGGCGTATCGGGACATTAGCGCGCTCGTCATGGCCACGTGGGCCGAGTGGGGAGAGCTGCGTCTCGAGCGTTTGATCTTTTCTGAAAGCAGCACGGCGCGACAGGTGGTGATGGCCCTGATCGGCCTCGCCGCGATCTTCATGGTGATCCGATCGTTCGGCAGCCGCAATCCCGGGCACCGCCGCGTGGCGCTGCCCGCCATTGTCACCAGCTCAGGCTGGTCGCGGGCCTCGCTGTCCCGGCACGGGGCGCTGATCCTCGCGCTGGCCGGCCTGCCGTTCTTCATTCTGGCGCTCGCGGATCCGCGCACGTCGCTGACGCGATCCGAAACCACCTACCCAGGCCGCCGCATCAGCCTGCTGATCGACGCCTCGTCCAGCATGCTGTCGGCGCTGCCGTCGAGCACGCTGGCCAAGGGCGCGCCCAACAACGCCGCCTTCTTCACCACGGTGGGCGCCGCGCGCTACTTCATCGAACGCCGCATGGCGGGCAAGTACCGCGACCTGATGGCGCTGATCGAGTTTGGCGACGATGCCTACGTCATCACGCCGTTCACGACGGACTACGAGAACATCCTGCTGAGTACCGCGCTGATCGGCGACTGGAACGAATTCATGGCCTTCCCGGACCAGGGCACCGTGGTGGCCCGCGCCGTCGAACAGAGCGTGGGCCTGTTCCAGGCCTTCGATTTTCTCGACGCCGCGGGCAACCTGATGGTGGTCTTCACCGACGGCGCCGACGCCGACGTGCTCGAGAACGGCAAGACGGTGGACGACGTGCTCGCCGATGCGATGAAGGCGAAGATCCCCGTCTACCTGATCAAGATTGGCGGCAATATCCAGAACAAGCGGAGTGTCGCCGACGAGCTGTGGATCAATGCCGTGAAGAAGACCGGCGGCCAGTTCTTCTCTGGCGTCGACGAGGCGACCATTATCCAGTCCATCCAGGCGATCGATCGGCTGTCGGCCGGCACCATCGAGATGAAGCAGTACAGCACCGAGCGTCCACGGTATGCGCCCTTCGCGCTGACCGCGGTGGCGCTGTGGTGCGCCGCGTTGCTGTTGCGGTTCACGATTCCGACGTTTCAAACGTTTCCGTAGGAGAAGAGCATGAGATCGTCTTCGTGGTTCGGGCAGGCACCGATCGTCGTGGTCCTTCTGGCCGGCGGCGCCATCCTGTGGCGCACGTCGGAATCGGAGCATCGCCTCGCCGCCGCTGAACGTGACCTGGTGACGCTGCGCTACGCGGAAGCCGGCGCCCAGGCCCAGGGACCGGGACGCATTGCCCGCCTGCTGCCCGGCAACGACCGCCTGACGGCCGACGCCCAGGCGCTCAACGCCACGGCGGCCTACTGGCAGGGCGACTACAACACCGTGGCGGCCAATACCGACGCCAAGCTGCTGGCCGCGAATGCGGCCTATCGCACGCTGCGCAAAGAGGGCGGCACCTGGCAGTCGGTGGTGGGCAAGCTGGACTCGGTGGTGAAAAGCTACGCGGAGATCCTGCGCGAGCAGCCCGCCAACGCCGAGGCGGGATTCAACTACGAGTACACGGTCCGCCTGCGCGCGGTGCTGGCGGCTCGCAAGCAACCGGTGGCGCCGTTCGATGCCTCGGCCACGCTGACGCTGCACGGCTTCGAGGGCGCGCCGCCAGAAGGATCGGACATGAAGAAGTTCAAGATGATTGTGCCGATGCGCCCGGACGAACGGCTGGAAGCTGAAAAGGCCGGCAAGGGAACGACCAAAGTGAGGAAGGGATAGGCACGTTGAAGTTTGGCGCTCCCGGATTCCTGCCGCTGCTGGCTGTCCCGGCTATCCTGCTGCTGCTGTGGGTGTGGCAGGTGTGGCGCCGGCGCACGGACGTGCGCGCGTTCATGAACCAGCGGCAGGTGCCGGTCCACGAGCACGTGCCCTTTTTTGGCGAGTTGCTGTTCTGGTTCTGCCTCGTGCTGGCGGCGGCGGCAGGAATCACGGCCATCGCCAGGCCACAGGCCGTCACCTCGCTGGTGCGCACCGCCGGCATTGACCTCGTCATCCTCCAGGATGGCTCGGCCTCCATGCACGTGCAGGATGTGCGTGGCAACCGGTGGCAGCGCTCCATGCGCTTTCTCCGCACGCTCGGCGAATCACTGCGGTGGGACAACGACCGCATTGCGATGGCGCTGTTCGCCCACATGGCCACGCCGCAGATTCGCCTCACCAAGGATCCCAATACCTACTTCTTCTTCCTCGATCACCTCGAAGACAAGTCGCCGTTCCGCCTGGAAGACGACGGCACGTGGGACACCAATATCGAGCGGGGCATCTACTGGGGGCTGCGGCTGATCGAGAAGGACGAGGAGATTCGCCGCGCCTCGGGCCTCGACGAGAAGCTTGGCGCGAACAGCAACGCCAAGGCGTTCCTGCTGATCTCCGACGGACAGTCGTGGAGCGGCGAGGTCGCCAAGTCACTCGCTCTCGCCCAGGAGCGCGGCGTGCCGCTGAACGTCGTCGGCATCGGGACGACGGCGGGTGGCCTCATTCCAGACCCGAAGCGACTGCCGGGTCAGCCCTTGCTTCGCTCTGTGCTCAACCGGGCGGAGCTGACGCGTATTGCCACCGCTGGCGGCGGCCGCTACTTCGAGATCGATCGCGACAGCGATCGCGACATCGCCAATCAGGTGATCGAACAGACGCGCCGCCGGGCCGGCACGACGGGCGTCCAGGAAGGCGTGCAGGAGCTGTACTGGAACTTCCTGCTGGCGGCAGGCGTGCTGATCGTTTTGGGCGTGTTGTTCCTGCGCGACCGCGTGGCGCTGGCACTGCAGTTGTCGGCGGCGGCCGCCGTGTTGGTGTTTGTGCAGTCGGTGTTTTGAAGGGCTTGAGGCTTGAGGCTTGGGACTGAGAGTCTCGTCGCAAGTCGCAAGCCGCAAGCCGCAAGCCGTCAAAGATGCGGGAACTTCGGGTTCCACGCCACCTCCCACAGAAATCCATCCGGATCCGAGAAGTAGCCGGCGTAGCCGCCCCAGTCAGTGTGATGGCCGGGCTTCACCAGCGTGCCGCCACCAGCTGCGGCATGCGCCAGCAGCGCGTCGACTTGCTCGATCGAGCGCACGTTATGCGCGAGGGCGAAGCCCGGGAAGCCTGAACCGGCCGCCGGCACTCCAGCGTCGGCCGCCAGGTCCGCGCGCGGATAGAGCGACAGCCACGTCTTCCCCATCTCGAAAAACGCCACTGTCGGCGGAGTTGGCTTCTGCGGCAGGCCCAGGACATCGCGATAGAACCGCGTGGCGCGGTCGAGGTCGGCGACGCCGAGGGTGATGAAGGAGACGCGTGGTTCCATGCTTCCAAGCCTAACCGCAGTCGAAGCCGGATGCGGAGCGTCACCGACGGAGCCTGAGCCAGGAAGCGCTGGCGTGCCTTGAGCAGGTGGTGGCCGCCGAGCCCGTCGACGCGGACGCGCTGTTGACGAAGGCGCCGGCGCTGCGCGCCCACGTGAAGCCTGTCCGGCTGCGCGATCTCGACAACTGGGTGCAACAGGGACGGCCGTGATCGTCGTCGATACCAACGCGTCGCCTACCTGTGGTTGCCTGGCGATCTGACGCCGGCGTCCGAGCGCCTCCTGTCAACCGACGCCGAATGGGCGGCGCCGCTGCTCTGGCGTTCCGAGTTCCGCAGCGTCCTGGCTGGCGCCGTGAAACGAAAGTCCTTCAAGATTGAGCGCGCCATCGCAGTGGCACAAGCGGCCGAAGATCAGTTCAAGGGACGCGAGTTTGCCGTCGAATCCGCCGAGGTCCTGTCCCTCGCCGCGGAGTCTGGCTGCTCCGCCTACGATTGCGAATTCGTGGCGTTAGCCAGGAATCTTGGCGTCTCGTTGGTCACTAGCGATCGGGAGGTGCTCAAGGCGTTTCCCGCCATCGCCGTTCCGCTGGAACGTTACTCCTGACGCTCGCGCGCTGCCGCGATGCGAACCGGCGTGGGGTACAACTACGCGGTGGCACCCGACGGGCGTTTCCTGATCAACACCGTGAAGCCTGGCACCGAACCGGCGGCGCTGCGCGTGATCCTTAACTGGAAGACGCCGCTCGATCAGTAGCCACTGCCTCCATGAGCTGCTGGCCACGGGTGCTCCACGGTAGGCGGCGCCTGCAAGGCCGTGTCACAATCTCCCCGTGAACTTCGCGGGAGTGCTGGACCGCGTCGGCGGCATGCTGGAATCGAACGGCTGGCGGTATGCCGTCGCCGGGGGCATCGCCATGGCGGCCTACGGCCATCCGCGTCTCACGCTCGACCTCGACCTCGTGGCCGAACGAGATGCCCAGGCGTCCCTGATGACGTTTCTCGAGGATGCCGGTTACCAGACGCTCCACCGTTCTCCCGGCTTCTCGAACCATCGTCATGCGGATCGCGAATGGGGCCGGCTCGATTTCATCTACGTGGACGCCGCGACTGCCGACCGGCTGTTCGCGAATCTTCAAGAACGGCCCGGGCCTGGCGGGAGAACAATCATGGTGCCGCGACCGGAGCACCTCATTGCGATGAAGGTGCAGGCGATGAAGAACGCTCCCGAGCGAACATGGCAGGATATGGCTGACATCGCCTTCCTGCTGTCGCTTGACGGCGTGGATCGCGCGGAAGCGAAGGGCTATTTCGAGAAGGCCGAATTGCTGGAGCGATGGCATGACCTCGAAGCTTCGCGCTGACCAACACCTGGATCTCGATCGCGGTCTTCCAGTGACGCAGGAGGACATCGCAGTGCAGCGGCGCCTGCGCCTGGAATCGCCGTCGTGGCTTGAGCTGGACTGGCGCGAGCTCGACGCGATGCTCCCGCCCGATGCCCTGGACCGCCGGCCCGTGGCGCGCGACTCGTGGGCGCCGTTCTCACTGGACTGACGACCGGACATTTCCCACCCCCACATCGCGCAGGTCCACGGCTTCGAGATGATCTCCACCGACGCCGGCAGTACCGGCCGCGCGTTGGTGATGGAGTTGGTGGAAGGCGGCGACCTCTCGCAGATCCTCGCGCGCGGACCGCTGCCGCTCGACGAAGCACTCCCCATCGCGCGGCAGATTGCCGAGGCGCTCGAGGCCGCGCACGCACAGGGCGTCGTGCATCGCGACCTGAAGCCCGCCAACATCAAGGTGCGGCCCGACGGGTCGGTGAAGGTGCTCGACTTTGGGCTGGCCAAGGCGGTGGATG
This sequence comes from Vicinamibacterales bacterium, assembly GCA_038919385.1. Lineage (GTDB taxonomy): Bacteria > Acidobacteriota > Vicinamibacteria > Vicinamibacterales > UBA2999 > 12-FULL-67-14b. The sequence continues at coordinate 24,634 of JBCKZH010000004.1, forward strand.
GGGCGGGTGGGACAGGTGGGGCCGCGGTCGCCAAGAGCGAGCCGGACTGGCAACGGCTGCCGCCGAACACTCCGGTGATCGTGCAGCGGCTGTTGCGCCGGACGCTGCAGAAGGATCGCACCAAGCGGCTGCAGCACATCGGCGACGCGCGGCTCGATCTGGACGAGGCGCTAAGCGCACCCGAGCCGGTCGCGGCACCAGCCGGGACCGTACGGGCGGCTACGAATTGGTGGCGGATGGGGCTGATCCACGCCGCGGTCGCGGCGGCCGGTGCAGCGGTGGCGGTTGCGGCGCTGGGCCTGATTCGCGGCATGCCCCCAACCGCAGATCGTGCCGTGCAGTTCGACTTGCCCACCGGCACCCTGGCTCGCGTGTCTTGGTCCCTTTCTCCGGACGGCCGATATCTCACCTACCAGCAACCAGGAGCATCCGGTCGAATGGACTTGTGGCTGCGCGATCTGGCCAAACCGGTAGCTGAACGCCTGGGTGCCAGCGAGTCGAGGTCCAATCTGGTGTGGTCGCCTGACAGCCTGCTGCTCCTCGTCTCAGAGCGGGCGGGGCTGCGCCGCTTCGACCTTCGCACGCGGACGAGCTCACACATGTTCCGGGACACGTTCGCGTGGAACTGCTCAAGCGCGGCGTACCGATCGAAACCGTATCGATGCTGCTCGGCCACGCGTCGATCAAGGTCACGGAGAAGCACTACAAGCCGTGGGTAAAGACGCCGCAGGACAAGCTTGAGGCCGATACTTATGAAGGGATGGCCAAAAGCACCTGGGCAACGGCCTGCCGAGCGGCGCTCGCGCAAACCTTGACCTGGCGACGTCCTGAGCGTCGAAGGCTGACTGATTCCCTAAGGGTCGCCCGTCGGAATAAAAGCGAGAACGACTACTTGTTGTACAGCCACGCTTCAGCCTTTGTCATGGCGTCAGCGGCTGTGTACGCTTTGCCGAGGTACGACCATCCTGACGGAGGCGAATGGTTGGACTCATTTTTCGCGCGCGACAGCCAGCGTCTCTTCGGTTTCCGTGACATCAATCGCTTCAACGCGCTGTTTGAATACCTGCTGCGCCAGAGTGGCGGGCAGTTCGAGGTCACGAAAACCGCCACCGCGCTCGGCATTACACGGCCCACGGTAGAGAGTCACCTCCGCGCGCTGGAGATCACCCACGCGGTCGCGCTCCTGCGGCCCTTCCACGGCAGCGGACGGCAGGAACTGGTGAAGCAGCCCAAGGTCTATGCCTTCGACACGGGGTTCGTGAGCTTCGCGCGAGGATGGGATCCGCTGCGAACGGAGGACTTGGGTCTGCTATGGGAACACTTGGTCCTGGAGCATTTGCAAGGATATTTTCCTGACACACCGGTACGGTACTGGCGAGACAAGCAGGGCCACGAAGTGGATTTCGTCCTGGCCTCTCGTCGCGACGAGGTCGATGCCATCGAATGTAAGTGGAACGCCGACGCGTTCGACAGTGCGGGACTTGCGCTGTTTCGCAGCTACTACCCGAAGGGTCGCAACTATCTGGTGACGCCCTCCGGTGCGCCAGGTTACCCGAAGGGCTTTGGCGCGCTGGAGGTGCAGGTGTGTACGCCGACGGACCTCCGCCTCCAGTAGAATGTAGTACCCATGACAGAGCTGGCCGGCGACGCGTCCCGCGAGGAATGGATCGAAGAGTTCGAGGCGGCCGCCAGGCGGACGCTCGAGACACGGTTCCGCTACGCCTTCATCCACACCTATAAGCCTGTGCTCGACGACGCGAGCTATCGCGCGTTCGATTCGTTGAAGGCGTATCGCGAGTGGTGCGAATCGAATCTGCCGGCGTGGCTCGGCTATGGCCGCGTTTGAGTATCGGCAAGCACAGGAAATCCGCGACACGCTGCAGCGCTACAGCGTGCGCTACCTCTTTATTGGCAAATCGGGGGCGATTCTGCTCGGATTCCCTGACACCACGCAGGATGCGGACCTGTTTGTGGACCGGACGCCGGCCAACGGACGTGCCTTGGCCACTGCGCTCACCGACCTGGGCTTCTCTCTCACAAGTGAACAGGCGCAGGACATCGAACGGGGACGCGACTTTGTCCAACTGAAGAACGGTCCGTTCGATCTCGATTTGGTCTTCGCACCCGACGGCATCGAACGGTTCGAGGACGCCTGGGAGCGGCGGGTGGACGTCGAGGGCTTTCCGGTTTGCCACCCCGATGACATCATTGCCAGCAAGGTCGCGGCGAATCGGGTCAAGGACCGCGAGAGCCTGCCGCGGCTGCGTGCGTTCCGTGACTACTGGATGGCGCGCCAGGCCTCGCTTGACCGCGACCGCTAAACGTTGAACTTGAACAGCAGCACATCGCCGTCCTTGACGGTGTAACAAGGTGGACTTGCCCACGTTGGGCAGACCGACGATTCCGGCTCTTAACATGATGGCGAAGGGCTCCGTGGCTTTCCCGAGGGGGATGACAGCCCTTCAGGATACCTCACGAGGCGCGGATCTCGTGATTTGGCCCGAGAGCAGGGTTATAGTTGGCTGTATGAGACGGGCAATTCGAGTGATGGCGGTGGTCGCGGCGATGGCCATGACCCTGGCGTGTTCCGGCGAACCCGAAGACTATCCGTCGCAGATCGCCGCGCAGCGGGCAGCCAAGGACGAAGCGTTCAAGGCGCAACCCGGCAACCCGGTGCCGGCGGACAAGATGGCGTCGCTCGTGCCGCTCACCTACTTCCCCATCGACGAGCTGTATGCGGTCCCTGCGGCGCTGGAACCAGCGGCGGAGCGGACACGCCTGCAAGTGCCAACCTCCACGGGCAAGATTCGCGACATCGAGCGGATCGGCACGCTGAAGTTCACGGTCAAGGGCCAGACCATGCGGCTGACCGCCTTCCACGAGTTGGATCAGCCGCAAATCACGCGCCTCTTCGTGCCGTTCTCGGATCTCACCAACGGGACTGAGACCTACTCGGCTGGCCGCTACATGGAGCTCGACCCGACACCGACCGGCATCTACGTGGTGGACTTCAACGTCGCCTACCACCCGTTCTGCTACTACAACTCGGAGTTCGACTGCCCGTATCCGCCGAAAGAGAATCGTCTCGAGATGCCGATTCGCGCGGGCGAGCGGCTTCGCAAGGGCGAGTCAAGCATTCCATGACCAGTGAACCTGACGGGATCCGGGATCCGGGGTCCGGGATCCGAAACGGGCTGCAGGCAATTGTCTTTGACTTCGACGGCGTGATCGCCGACAGCGAGCGCCTGCACCTCAAGTCGTATCAGGACATTCTCGCGCCCGAGGGCATCACCATTTCGAACGAGGACTACTACGCCAAGTACCTGGGCTACGACGATGTGGGTGTGTTCAAGGCGCTGGGGAAGGATCGGGGTGTGCCGATGGATGACGACCGCGTGCGGACACTGATCGAGCGCAAGGGCGAGCGCTACGAATCCCTTGCTGCCGCCGGCGAGATGTTGTTTCCAGGCGCTGCCGACTTCATCCGCTCCGCCGCCGCCGTCGTCCCCATCGCCGTGGCGTCGGGAGCGCTGACGCACGAGATCGATCATGTGCTCGAACGCGCCGGCTTGCGGTCGCTGTTCTCAGTGGTGGTGGGTGCCGATCAGACCGAGCGCAGCAAGCCGGACCCGGAGCCGTACCGCACCGCGTTTGCGCAGCTTCGCCAACGATCGGGTCTGGATCTTGTCCCGTGGCGATCGGTGGCCATTGAGGATTCGAAGTGGGGCTTGGTGTCCGCCCGAGGCGCCGACCTGCGCTGTGTCGCCGTCACCAACACCTATTCAGCAGCCCAGTTGCGTGGCAACGCCGAGCTTGTGGTGCCCGGCCTGCACGCGCTCACCATTGCCGACCTGGATGCCCTCTGTGCGGATTGAGCCCCACGCATCTCTCGCCGATCTGATCGCCGAGGCGGCCGATCGCCCGGGTCACGACCTGGCGGCGCCGGCCTTTCTTGTCGCCCGCATCGAGTACCCAAAACTAGACGCTGCCCCGTACCTGGACCGGCTGGATCTGATGGGCGACGCGGCGTTTCACTTCGTCGCCAAGGACCCCGGGCATGACGCACCGATCGCGGCCCGCATCGATGCCGTCAACCGCTACCTGTTCGGCGAGCTGGGGTTCTCCGGCAACCGCGAGCACTACGACGACCCGCGCAACAGCTGCCTGAATGAAGTGATGGATCGGAAAAAAGGTATTCCGATCACGATGGCGCTGATCTACATCGAGGTGGCGCGGCGCGCCGGCCTCCGCGCCGACGGCGTGAACTTCCCTGGCCATTTTCTGGTGCGCGTGCTGCAGGACCCGCACAGCGGTGATGTCCGGGAAGGGCCGATCGTCGATCCGTTCCACGGCGGCGCGATCCTGAACGAGACCGATTGCCGGCATCTGCTCAGCCGCGTCGGCGAGGGCTCGGCGTTCGAACCAGCACTGCTGGCACGCGCGACCCGCCGTCAGGTTTTGGTGCGGATGCTGCACAACCTGAAGCGGCTGTATGTGAAGATGCACTCGTTCCCGCAGGCGCGGGCCACCACCGACGTGTTGCTCGCCCTGCAGCCTTCGTCTTTGGCCGACCTCAAAGACCGCGGCCTGTTCGCCTACCACATGAACGACTTCTCGCACGCCTTACGAGACTTCGAGGAGTACCTCAAGCTGGCGCGCCTGAGCGAGCAGGACGAAGACGACGACCGCAAGGAAACCGAGCAGGTGTGGGAGCACGTGAAGACGCTCCGCCGCCGCGTGGCGCAGCTCAATTAGAGCTTCAGCGCGCCGATTTCCTGATAGAGATACGCCGAGGCGATTACGCCGTTGTGGAAGTTCCCCAGGTCGAGCTTCTCGTCGGGGGCGTGGGCGTTCTCGTCGGGCAGACCAATTCCGAACAACACGCACGGCACGCCAAGTTCTTCCTGGAAGGTTGAGACCACCGGGATCGAGCCGCCTTCGCGAGTGAAGACGGGGCGCTGGCCGAAGCCTTGTTCGATGGCGCGGCCGGCAGCCTGCACGAACGGGTTGTCGAACGCGGTCAGCCACGGCTTGCCGCCGTGCATGCGGGTAATCTTCAGCTCCACCGTCTTCGGTGCGACTTTCTTCACGTACTCCTCGAAGAGGTCGCCGATCTTCTTCGGGTCCTGGTTTGGCACCAGGCGCATGCTGACCTTGGCCATCGCGATGGCCGGCAGCACGGTCTTGGCGCCTTCGCCGGTGAAGCCCGAGCGCAGGCCGTTCACTTCGAAGGTGGGCCGCGCCCATGTCCGCTCGAGTGTGGTGTAGCCGGTTTCGCCAAACAGCTTCGGCGCGCCCAGTTCCTGCTTGTACTTCTTCTCGTTGAACGGCAGCCGCGCCCACTCGGCGCGCTCCTCATCCCGCAGCGCAACCACATCGTCGTAGAAGCCGTCGATCTTGACGCGCCCGCCCTTGTCTTTCATCTGCGCGAGCATCTGCGCCAGCACCATGGCGGGGTTGGCGACGGCGCCACCGAACGATCCCGAGTGGAGATCCGACTTGCTGCCGCGCAGGTCGATCTGGAAGTAAGTCAGGCCGCGCAGGCCGTAGCAGATCGACGGAATGCCGCGGTCGAACATCGGCGAGTCGGAGATGACGACGACGTCGGCCTTGAGCAGATCCTTGTGAGCGCGGATGAAGTTGTCGAGGTTGGCGCTGCCGATCTCCTCCTCGCCTTCGATCAGGAACTTCATGTTCACCGGCAGGCTGCCGTGCTGCTTCAAGTGCGCCTCGACGGCCTTGAAGTGCATGAAGACCTGGCCCTTGTCGTCGGCAGAGCCGCGGGCGTAGATCTCGCCGTCGCGAATGGTCGCCTCGAAGGGCGGCGAGGTCCACAGGTTGACCGGATCCACCGGCTGCACGTCGTAGTGGCCGTAGAACAGGATGGTCGGCGCGCCCGGGGCGCCGAGCCACTCGCCGTAGACGCAAGGGTGTCCGGGCGTCTCTTCGAGCCGCACGTTGTGCAGGCCGATTCGGCGCATTTCGTCAGCGGTCCACTCGGCGCAGGCGCGCACGTCGCCCTTGTGTTCGGGAAGCGCGCTGATGCTGGGGATGGCGAGGTAGCGCTTCATCTCGTCGATGTAGCGGTCGCGGTTCACGTTGATGAAGTCGACAATCTTGTCCATGGCGGGTCTTCCCTATCCGATCGTATCCGGAGGACGCGTGCCGGTCAGCAGGTCAACGGCGGCGGTGAGGCGATCGAGGTTGAAGGGCTTCATGAAATAGCTGCAGCACGACCGATCGAGGAACTCGCGCGTGTCTTCGCCGTCGATGTCGCCGGTGATGAAGATGAAGCGGCGCGCCATCTCGGGCCGGATCTGGCAGACCCGGCCGTAGAGTTCCTGGCCGCTGAGCTCGGGCATCTTGACGTCGCAGATCACGACGTCATACGCCGTTCGCTCGATCATCACCAGCGCCCGACGCGACAGCGTGGTGCTTTCCGCGTCGTAGCCGGCACCGGCGAGGACGCGCCTCACCAGCGCCGCGTTCGATTCTTCGTCGTCCACCACCAGGGCCTTGCGGCGGCGGGGGCTGCGTTCCACCTCGCCTTCGGGCGGGGGCACCATGGCAAAGGACGGTGCCGGCACGACCGGGCGCCGATCGACGCCCGAGGGCGTGGGCGTCACCGCGGCGGCGGTCGCCGACGCAAGCGATTCGGCCATCACCGGCAGTTCGATGGTGAACACGGCGCCGCCAACTTCGGCGTTGCGAGCGGTAATCTGGCCGCCGTGCTCGCGCACGATGCCGTAGCACACCGACAGGCCCAGCCCCGTGCCCTGGCCCACCTCGCGGGTGGTGAAGAACGGATCGAACACGCGCGGCAGGTCTTCGTCGCGCAGCCCGCTGCCGTTGTCGGTCACCTCGACCAGGAGGCGATCGGGATCGCCCTGCCAGCGTGTAGCGATCACGATCTCGCCGCGAACACGTTGTGGCACGCTGGCCCGCGTCTTGCCCTCTCGCCGCGAGGCGATGGCGGCTTCGGCGTTCTGGATCAGATTCACCAGCACGTCTTCGAGACGCGCGTGGTCGACATAGACGAGCGGCAGGCGATCGGCCACGTCGAGCCGCAGATCGATGCCAGCCGTCTGCAGGTGCGGCTCACGAACCGCCACGGCATCCCGCACCACGCGGTTGATCTGCTGCCACCCGCGCGCCGACGTGGTGCGGCCAGCGAACGTCATCAGGTTGCGGACAATGCTGGCGGCGCGATTGGCGTTGTCGCGAATCGCGCGCAGCTCCTCGGTCTCGGCCGCGGACGGACGCCCCGCCAGCATCAGCTCGGCATAGCCGAGCACGCCCTGCAGCGGGTTGTTCAGCTCGTGAGCCACGCCCGAGACGAGCTGCCCGACGGCGGCCAGCTTCTCTTTCTGCACCAGTTGCTCGCGCGTCGAGACCAGCTCCTGGCCGGCCCGCAACAGAGCGCGCCGAGATAGGAACTCGCGGACCACGACGACCACGCCGAAGGGGATCATCATCGCCAGCGCGAGTCGTGTGCGCAGGGACCTGGTGGCCTCCGACACGTCCAGCAGGCGGCGGGCAATCTCGTCGATCGCGGGAATGGCGACGAACAGCGCGATGGCAATCAGCGACACCACGGGCAAACGGGCCAGCGCCGGTGCTTCTTCGGCCGGTTCGAACAGCTTCTCGTCATACGCCACGGCCGCGGCCAGGCCCATCACGACGTAGGGCAGCATCCACGACAGGTCCCACAGCGCGCCCGGCACGTAGATACCGTTCTGGTCGACGATGTCGTAGACAATCCCGCCGGCGAACGTGAGCGACAAACCGATCGCGTAGACGCCGAGCATGCGGCGCCACGCCGGCGAAGGCGCCGTGCGCCACACCCAGATCGCCCATACCGCGAGGACGAGGTTACGCGCGTTGAGCAACTGCGTGAGGTTGGTGTGGTAAAGCTGTTGGTTGCCGTCGGTGATGGCAATGGAGACGACGAAGTAGACGTAGACGAACGCCGAGAACAGCGCGATCAGCACCAGGTCGAGCAGGACGATGTCGAACAGCCAGCGGGGGCGATCGCGTTCAGGCCTCCCATACAGGGCAGCGGCCAGCGGGATGCTGGACACGAAGAACAGCGGGTCGGTTGGCGAGATCACCGGCACGCCGCCGCGCGCGAGGTCGTAGTAGGTCCAGACCGCCTGGCCGATGGCCCAGGTCACGCCGTGGATGGCGTTGAGGTTCCAGAAGGTGCGGACCTGCCCACGGCAACGGCGCGCGAGCGTAAACGTGAACGCGGCGTACGCGAGGGGCGGGACGAGCTGGGCCAGGTCGCCGAGCGCGACGACCCGCTGACCGGTCAGGACCGACAGGACGGCGTAGAGGAGGATATAGCCCGCCCCGACGTAGCCCACCGTGCGAATCATTGGGGGAACAGTATATCGTCCGGCTTCACCTCTCAGACATCACCGTTCGATGGCCCGGCGCTGGCGCAGCACCTCGTAAACGGCGATCGCCACACTCGACGACAGGTTCAGCGACCGCACCCGTGGCGACAGGATCGGCATGGCGACGAACCGAGCCTGATACCGCTCGTGCAGGCCGGCCGGCAGCCCGCCGGTTTCGCGCCCGAAGATCAGCACGACACCCCCGGGCGCCGCGAGAGGCGCGTCCCAGAGCGAGCGGGTCGCCTTGGTCGAGAAGAAGTAGGGCTCGCCCAGTGCCGGCAGTTGCGCCTCAAACGCCTTCCAATTTGGCCACACGCGCAGGTCGACGTGCTCCCAATAGTCGAGCCCGGCGCGCTTGACGCGACTGTCGTCGAGCGAGAAGCCCAGTGGCTCGATCAGGTGCAGCGTCGCGCCGGCGGCCAGACAGGTGCGCCCGGCGTTGCCGGTGTTCCAGTGGATGTCGGGATGAACGAGGACGACGTGAATGGCCACAGGTTGCGCCGGGATCACTTTTTCCGTTCAGGGGTAATGGTCTCCTTGCTCGCGCTGCGAATGTTAGACGGCGGTGTGGCGAGAGGAGTCACGACGAAACGTCCACAGTTGGAGGCCGCTGGTGGGCTCCCGGATCTCAATCACGCGACGGAAGCCTAGATGTTCGTAGAAGTGAATATTCTTCGGCTGGGCTGTCTCCAAATAGCACGGCTGGCCAGCCGCGTCCGCACGGTCGATGATGGGCTGTAAGAGTGCGCGCCCGAGGCCACTCCCCTGTGCACCTGGCGAGACGCCCACGACCATGACGTACCAATGCCCTGCCGGCACATCCCGCTTATGGTAGGGCTCGATAGTTGCTAGTGCGGAGAAGAAACGCTCCGCCGCGGCTTCGCCCATGACCGTCGGCAACGTATCCAGTCCTGCCGCGGCGGCCCGCTCGGGGGTCACGTCCCACGCATCTGGACCGAGCCACACGGCGGCGCCCGCTGGATGGTCCGCAGTGGTCAGAACCTCGCCGAACTGCAACCCATATTGGAGCAGCGGCGCGAAATGTGCGGGTGAGCGCGAGGCTCGCTCGAGCGGATCCGGAAAGACGTAAGTCTGGAGGGGATCGTCCTGAAACGCCTCGGCGAGTGCACGGGCCGCAGCTGGAACATCAGCCGTTCGGAGCGGAACAATCGTGTGGGTGCCCATCGATTCGAATTCTCCATCCGGTTATCGTGATCTTCAGAACCTTGGGTGTACGTCTAGACGGTCCGGCTCACCCGCGCCGCGCGGAGTCACGACACACCGGAGCGCGGGCACACGGGGCGCGCGTGAGCGAGCCCCGTGCGTCGGGTGCAGCCGGTGTTATACGGCCTCGCCTGTGTCGGCCTTGCCCGGACAGTTTCATTTTGAGCAACGGCAGCAGTAACTTCCGCCAGTTCTCAACCGAACCCATGACGCCGTTGATTTCGAGGCTGTCTTCGCCGTAGTACACCTCAAGCTCACGGTCGCAGCAGCCGCACTTGAACAGAAACCTCGGATCCTTACTTCCCTTTGCGGTTGCGGTGAAACGTTCGAATGGCGAAATAGCCGTCCGGGCGAGTCAGGGCAAGTAGTCGATTCATACAGGATTGGCCTACAGAATGGGGTCGCCTGGGCGGCCGCCTTGGCATTTTGGGCAGAGACGGCCAGTGCCAGCACCGGCGCCGTCGATGTCGGGTCCGTTCGCGCCATACCGGTGCCCACACGTCTTCCCGTCGGAACCCACGCGTAAGCACTCCAGTTCGTAAGTGTACTGTCCGGCTAAAGACGGGCTCGGCCCGACTCGTCGGACCACTCGTTGATTCTGAGGATTGATATGGCCGACGTCAGTACTTGCCACGAACGCCTCTTTCTGTTCTGCCCGTATAACCTGTGTTTAGCTTGTCCGGGACCCACCGCCCGGAACCTTCCTTCGCCGCGAACGCTCGCAGCTAAGGACCAGGGGGTCGGAAACCCCCGCCTGACCCGCAACTCGTTGATCGCGCGTATCCTAGCATGGCGTGGGGCGAGTCAAAGCGGCGGGTCCTTAGCTGCAAATGCTCGTCAGCCTAAACTAAACCGGCCGACCCCGACGGGGCGCGGCCCGCTTGATGCCCAACTTCACCGGCAGCCGATCCGCCGGACTCCGCACTCCCAACGGCCCTCGATTTAACACATGGGTGTCATCATCGTCGTGCTGACATCCTTGTGACCCAGCAGTTCCTGCACCGTCCGGATGTCAGCCCCGCTCTCCAGCAGATGCGTCGCGAAGCCGTGGCGGAAAACATGACACGAGACGCGCTTCTCAAGGCCCGCCAGGTCGCGCTGATGCAACCGCTTCACATCCTGCAGAACGCCTGGTTCTGCCCTCGACGCCGACACATGCAGGTGCTCAGCAAGGTCACTCAAGAACGCCACCTCCGGCGCGCCGATGTCCCTGGGATGCCGCTACGCCGTGCCCTACCTTCTCCCTCCAACTTCACCAGATGCGCCAGCACGCTCTCGCGCGCCATCGGCGTCAGCACCGGCGTGAGGGTCGCATAGATGCGTGTGGTGATCGCGTCGACGGTGTCGATCCCCTCGGCGAGCGCGGCCAGCACCTGCTCCTCACGCCGACGACGATGCTCGATGTAGTGATCGATCAGATCGACGGGATCTTCGATCACCGGCCCATGCGCCGGCCAGGCGCGGACCGGCGATAACTGCCGCAGGCGTTCGAGCGACCTCAAGTAGTCGGCGAGGTTGCCGCCACTCGAAGCAGGAATGAACACCGTGCTGCCCAGCACCAGCAGATCGCCAACAAACAGCGTCCGCGAGTCGGCGTGCCACAACGCGATGTGATCCGGTGAATGCCCCGGAGTGTGCAGGATCTCAAGCGGGCCGTCGCTGGTCGGCACCGTGTCACCATCCGCGAGCGGCTGCCACGACACACCACCCGTCACGTCGGTATCGCGCTCGGGCCACGGCCACTTCAGGAAGCGCGCATCAGCCCAGCGCGCGCGGATCGCCGGCGCCCCGGATGCGTGATCGCTGTGCGCATGCGTGACCACCACGTCCGCCGGACCAGTCGGCACTGCCGCCGCGATCGCATCCAGATGATCCGCGTTGCCGACGCCGGCGTCGATCAACACCGGTCGCTCGCCCGGAAGCAGATACGTCCAGTTGCCCTTGCCGGTGAACGGGCCGGGATTACCCGCGTGCAGGAGCGTGGGTTTCATGGCGCAAACGCGACAGCCCGACGAACGACACCGCGAACGCGACCAGCATCAGCCCCGATGCGCTCACGTAGGGCGTGGTCATGCCGTAGGAGTCATACAGGAATCCGCCCGTCACCGGACCGACGACGCGGCCGAGGCTGGCGAGTGACGAGGCCAGGCCGAGAATGCCGCCCTGGTCGTCGGGATCCGACAGCCGCGACACCATCGACGACAGCGACGGGTTGTTGAAGCCCATGCCAATCGCCAGTACGAACAGCGCGACCAGCAAGGTCGGCACGCTCCAGGTGAATGGCACCAGGCCAACGCCCAGAGCAATGCAGAAGATGGCGGCCGGCACCAGCCGCGCCTCGCCCACACGCTTCACCACCCTGTGGACCAGCACGCCCTGGACCACGGCGAGCACGAGCCCGATGAACGCGAACAGGAAGCCGATCGAGGTGGACGTAAAGCCGTAGCGCGCTTTGCTGAACAGCGCGAACGTGGCCTCGAAGCTCGAGAATGCCGCGGTCACAATGAAGTAGAGCGCCAGCAGCAACACCAGCACCGGCTTGGTCAGCGCGTGCCTGAACGCCTCCATCCGGCCCAGTGTCTTGGTCTGGGCCGACACCCGGCGCGATTCAGGCAGCAGGAACCACGCCGCGATGAAGTTGCCCAGGCACAGCACGGACGCGAACCACATCGGTGCTTCTGGGCCGATGCGGCTCAACAAGCCGCCAATCGCCGGGCCGAAGATGAACCCCAGCCCGAACGCCGCGCCCACCATGCCCATGCCCTTCGCCCGATTCTCGGGCGTCGTCACATCCGCGATGTAGGCCTGCGCGGTGGGGATGTTGGCGCCGGCAATGCCGCCGATAATGCGCGCCACGAACAGCAGTGTCAGCGAGGTGGCCAGCGCCATCGCGAGGTACGACAGGCACGACCCCATCAGGCCGAGCAGGATGATCGGCTTGCGCCCAATCTTGTCGGACCAGCGGCCCCAGATCGGCGAGAACAGGAACTGCATCAACGAGAAGCTAGTGCTGAGCAGGCCGATGGTGAAGGCCGAGGCGCCAAACGACTCCGCATAGAACGGCAGCAGCGGGATGATGATCCCGAACCCCAGCAGGTCGATGAACACGGTGATGAAGATGATGACGAGCGGCGACACACACTACCTCTTCACGTGCAACCACAACGACAGCACGACGTAGTACACCGGAAACACCAGCGACAACGCCAGCCAAGGACCATCGGTCGCCGGCAGGCGCCAGATCAGCCACGTGAACAGCACCGCCCACAGCGTACCAAGCACCAGTGTCGGCACCTTCAACGCCTGCGTGCGCGACGGGTAGACATACCGGATCGGCACGAACACCAGCAACGCCAGCACCAGCAGCACCGCCGCGTTGACCATCGGCGCCAGCTTCGCCATGTAGAGATAGATGACGACGATGTTCCAGTACGACGGGAAGCCGGTGAAGAAACGATCGCCGGTGTTGACCTTGGCGTTGGCCTGGCCAAAGCCGTACGCGCTGGCGATCAACATGGCGGCGCACACCGGGAACGCGACGGGCACGAGCTCGGCCTGCCAGACGATCAGCACCGGCACGAACACATACGTGAGGTAGTCAACAATGTCGTCGAGGCGGGCGCCGTCGAAGTGTGGCAAGCGCTCTTTGACCTTCAAGGCACGCGCAAGCACGCCGTCGGTGGCGTCGACCAACGTGGCCGCAACCAGGTAGATGAAGGCGGCGCGAAAGTTGTGGGCGAAGGTGATGCCGGTGGCGAGCAGCGCGATCACGGCGCCAGTGGCCGTATAAAGATGCGCGGCCCAGGGAAGGATCGGCCCCACGTCAGAGGCGTCGTTCGACGTTCGGGAAGGAATTCCACACCGGCACGCCGCAGAAGTGCGAGCCTTCGGTGCAGCGGGGCGACACGATCTTGTTGCGCAGCACGCACGGCGGGCCGAGGTAGCGCCCCAGTTGCGGATGGATCGCCTTGACCTGGGTGATCTCGTCCATCGACGCCAGGTAGATCTCTTCCTGCGCGTTGAAGCAGGTGCGCAGCGTCCACTTGTGCTGCAGGGCGATGAACGATCCCGACTCGACCAGTCGCAGCGCCTTGGCGTTGGGCACGACGTAGAGCGCGTACTCGAGCGGTACGCCAAGCGCGAGCAGCTTGTTCTTGGCCGCCCACGCGACGGCCATGGCCTGCTCGTAGACCACCAGGGCCTGGGCGTTCTGGCGAATCAGGCGCGGCGTGATGTAGTCGGGCGCCGTCGTGTCGGCCAGCGTCATCATCGGCCGCGACGCCGGCACCATGCGGTGGCGCTGGTCCTGCGAGTCGGCGGTGTGGCTCAGCTTCTTCTCGAACACGTAGCTGGCGTGGTTGAGCGTGCGCATCATCGGCGAGTGATACGCGACGTCGAGCATGTCGGCGCGATACGGATTGCGCGCCGGGTTCATCACCCGGTCGATCGCCTCCTCGTCTCCCATTTCGACGGTGGTGATGCCGAAGGTGGCGCGCACGGCGTCGGCCACCACGCGCTCGGCGCCCGCCGACCAGTCGCGCAGGCGCGAGACGCGGCCCTGCAGGCGGCGGTCGAACTCGGCGGCAAAGGCGTCGCCCGACGCGCGGGTGTTCGGGAACTGCAGCTCGGGCATCGCCTCGCGGGCGAAGGTATCGAGACCGATCTTCTCGAAGAACATCGGGTCGACTTCCTTGACGAGGTCGACCATGGCGCCAATCACCATGGCGGCTTCGTACGGCACGTCGCCCGCATTGAGCATGCGGTGCAGACGATGCAAGACGATGCCAGACACGGTGTGCACCATCGACGTGAAAGCGCCGATCGGAATCACGTAACGCGCGGTTTCGATCGCCTTCTTCTCGGCCTCGCGTTCCACGGTCTTGAGGCGCGCCTGCGAATTGGTCGGCCGGACGTACCGCAGCTCTTTCAGGATCGCCCACGCATCGTCTTTGAGAAGGGCGGAGAGCTTTCCGTAGGAGTCCCAGGCCTTGAGCACGGCCTGCTCGTAGACGTCCAGTGCCTCGCCGGTGATCGGCGGCACGAACGCGCGCGGCTCGTTCAGCTTGACGTAGCGCTGGCTCGACTGTTCCGAGTTGTAGAACGGATGCGAGTGCAGGACACTCCACACCAGCTGGCGCGAGATGTTCTCCAGCCCGAACTCGAAGTGTGCGTGCTGGAAGACGGTGTGGTGGCCGCCTTCAAACGTGAGGGGGCCAATCGAGTCTCGTTGCTTGTCGGTGATCTCGCTGCGCTCGATCACTCGCGGCGAATAGCACGTGCGGGCCGCCGCAATGGCGCCGTCGTACGGCACGGCCGGCGATGACAGCAGGGTGACTTTGGGCGGCGCAGTGTCGAGAGCAACGGCTGGCATTTTGAAAAAGAGCCTGTCCGCCGTAGCGCAAAGCGCGAAGGCGGGATGCATGTGATTATACGCGCTCACCCGCTGTTTCCCGCGGTCGAGCTCAGTGCTAATATCCGCGAGGATCCCCCGGGATACTCCCGGGGGACACAATAAGGATTGTCACCATGGCACACCTGATCGGAACACTCGCGTTGGCGCTCGTGCTCTCACCACTCGTGGTTTCGGCCCAGCTCGCGCCGGCGGACGCCGGCAGCTTCATCGGCAACTGGACGCTCTCGCTCGACGGCCCCCAGGGCGCGTTCGAGCAGTCACTCGCCTTGAAGGACGAGTCCGGCAAAGTGGTTGGCGAGATGACCAACCAGATGCAGCCGGAGGTCCAGAAGGTGACCGACGTCTCGAAGGACAAGGACAGCCTGGTGCTGAAGTTCGCTGGCAACTTCCAGGGCAACCCGTTTGATGCGGTGGTCACCTTGACCCCGGACGGCACCGACAAGGTGAAAGTGCTGTTCGACATCAACGGCGGGCAGTTCTCGATGAGCGGAACCGGAACCAAGAAGTAGGTCAGCTCCCGACGGGAAGGCACTCCTTGTCGGGAGGGCACTTCTCGTCGGGAGGGGCGCACGAGACTACGCGCGACTCGGACTGACGCCCGCACCTAGAACATCCATTGCGGGACGCATCTCCAAGCCTTCCTTAGAGATTGATCAAGCAGCTTGAACCCTGGCTCATATGACGCCAGCAATCTCCAAAAGTCGCCGGAATGGTTCATGTGGACGGTGTGGCAGAGTTCGTGGACGAGGACATAGCGCAAGAGTTCGGGAGGAAGAAATAGCAGCTTTGTGTTGAGAGAGAGATTCCGCTGTGCCGAGCAACTGGCCCAGCGGGTGCGCTGGCTCTTCACGAGCAGACCGCCGAGTTTCAGGCGGTGTTTGGTGGCGATGTTCTCGGCGAGCGGAAACAAGCCCTCACGCACTCGGAGACGCAGCCAGTCTTTGAGCTTGCGAATCACGGATTCTCGCTCCAGCACTGCGCCGCTGATGACCAACTTCCCCTTCTCAGCTCGCAGCCAGAGGCCCGAGCGCGCTGCATCTTCCTTGTAAACGACAGTCCAGGTCTCACCGAGGGCGGTTAGCTTTACGCTTTCTGGCAGATGCGTCACCGGCTTGGGTTCAAGGAAGCGCTTGGCCTCGTTCACGCGTTTTATGGCATCAGCGATCCACACCTTCTTTCGCTTCAGGATGCCGGGAATCTTCTTCTCATCGAAGCTCGACGGCACTACCACGCAGAGGCCGTCCTCCCGCGTCACTTTGAGACGCAGGCTCTTCGAGCGCGGACTGCGCCGGACTTGGTAATCAGGGAGCGCTGTCTTCATCGATCTGTCCCACGAAGCGGGTCTTCTCCAGCAGGCGCATGGCACGATCGGTGAAGCCGGTCGCGGGCATGTGGAGGTTGGCGTCCTTGAACTGCTGCACCAGCACCCTGGTGATTCCCAGGAAGAGGTCGCTCTTCACGTCGCTCTTCAGATGCCAGTTCGTGAAGCAAATCGTGCGGGCCTCCCCGATGATCGCTACCGCAATCGCCGCCGCCTGCTCCTCGGTGAGCGCCGGGTTTATCTCCCGCGCCGCATGAGCGATGGACTGCTCGACGGGCTTCTTGCTTTCGTTCACGAGGTCCACAACCTCTGCCGCCAGTCCTTCGAGTGCGGATATGAGCGCGATGCCCGCCAGAGCGCCGTTTCGCTTTTGGTCAATGATGCGTTTGAGCTTCTCGCTCAGAGGTTCGGCCTGCGGGTCTTCGTCCACGCGAATCTTCAGTTCCGCAGCCAGCATCGCCTCGATGTCGAGGGCCTTGGAGTCAGGATCGATATCCTTGAGCTTGGTGAGGTAATTCTCATCGAGCACGTATGTCGGGAACTCGTCTTTGATCTGACCCACGTCGATGTGCTCGCGAATCAGTTCACGCGTCTTGGCTCCGTCCGCCGCTGAGGTCTCGAACTTCTCCAGCGGATAAAACTTCTTCCGGTACACCAGGTAGAGCTTGCTCAGCCACACGAAGTCGGCCCGGTGCGGCATCAGGAAGTCATCAGGCTCCAGTAGTTCGTAGAGTTGGCGAATCTTCACGTAGCCATTTTCGAACTTGTCGCGGGCGGGCTCGTTCTTGTTGAAGAAGGCCAGGATGCGCATGAGCGACGAATGCGAGCCGGCCTTCTCGAATCCTTTGAGCAGGTCCAGAACCGTCTCCAAGTGAAGCTTGAACTCCTCCCGCACCACGCGCAGCGGGAAGGCCACGTCGCCCAGCTCCGATTTGTCGTAGCGCAGCGCTTCGTTGAGGTGGCTGAAGACGCCCCAGAAGTCGCGGATGACACCTTCCTTCTTGAGTTCGTTGTAGGGGCGGTTCACCCGCGCGATGGCCTGCAGTAGAGTGTGATTCTTCAGGCCCTTGTCGAGATACATCGTCTGCACGATGGGCGCGTCGAAACCAGTCAGGAGCATGTCGCAAACGATGATGATCTCCGCTTTCCGCCAGCGTTGCTCTTCCTTGCCCTGATCCTCCGGCTTGTCGGAGGGCAGCTTGCGGAACTCCCGAATGGCCTTGGCCCGCGTCTCCTTGCCGAGGTCGAGGTTCTTCACCATCTGCGGAATTTTTTCGTCCCGTTGGTTCACATCGGAGAAGATCGCGACGCTGACCTCAGCACCAAGCAGCGTGTCCAGCGCCGCCTTGTAGAGCGCGACGGTCTCCTTGTTGTAGCAGACCAGCATGGCCTTGAACTTGTTCGGTCGAACGTGCTTCACGAAATGATCGGCCACCTCGCCAGCGATGTCCGCGATGCGCTGCGGCAGCTTCACCATCACATCAATGACGGCGTTCTCCTTCTTGAGTTGTTCGCGCTCGCCTTCGGGCAGGTGGGCAAAGGCGGCATCGAACTTCGCGTCCAGTTCCTTGCCCCACAGCTCCCAGTCACGCGGACTGGGCTCCCACAAGAGGCGCAGAGTGGCACCGTCGCGGATGGAGTCGGCAATGGAGTAGCGCGGCTCGATGTAGCGTTCGAACTTCGTGATGCCGGTGTCATCGGTGGACAGCTCCCTACCAAAGGCGCGGGGCGTGTTGTGGTCGTCAATCTCGATGGGCGTGCCGGTGAAGCCGAAGAGCGAGGCTTCCTTGAGCACGAAGCGCATGGCCGTGCCGAGGTCGCCTTCCTGCGTGCGATGGGCCTCGTCCACCAGCACGATCACGTTGGGTCGGTCTACTTGGAAGTCGCCCGGTTCAAACTTGTGCATGATCGTTACGATGATGCCCCGGTAGCCGTCGCGCAGCTTCGCCAGCAAGTCTTCGCGGCTGCTGGCGACGTGGCAGTTCTCGGTGTTCGTGCGGAAGAACTGGCCGCTGATTTGATCTTCCAGTTGGTCGCGGTCCACCACCACGATGATCGTCGGCATCTGCAGTTGGGGGTCGAACCACATCTTCCTTGCCGCGAAGAGCATGGTCAGGCTCTTGCCGGAGCCTTGGGTGTGCCATACGAGGCCGCGACGCCAGCCGCGCGATCTCTCGACCTCCCGCGCACGCTTCACCAGTTCATTGGCAGCGCCGAACTGCTGCCAGCGGGCCACCTTCTTGATGCGCTGGCCCTGCTCATTGTCGAAGACCACGAAGTTCCGCAGCAGGTCGAGCAGGTTGGCGCGGTTACACAGACCGTGGATGCCGCTTTCCAGTTCGTTCTCGCCATCGCCCGGCGAGCGCCAAGTCTGCCAGTAGTGGAACTTTACGCCCGGCACGCCGTAGCGCAATGTGACCTCGTTCACGGCCACGCAGAAAACGTTGGAGTGATAAAGCCGCGGCGCTTCACGGAGGTAGCGCCCGCATTGTTTCGCGCCTTCCGTCCAGTCGTTGTGCCAATCACGGGCCGTGGTCTTCTCCTCAATGTTCATCAGCGGGATGCCGTTGACGAAGAGCAGCACGTCCGTGCGGATGCGGTGATCGCCACCATCCACCCAGAATTGACTCGTGGCGAGAAAATCGTTGCTCTCCAGGGCCTCGTAGTCCATCAGCCGTATCGCCTGCGCATTCTCGTTCACGCTGAACTTGTAGGTCTTCTCGTTGCGCAGCCATGAAATCCATTCCGCGTTGTCGCGGACACCGCGCAACTGAGTCACGATCGCCTCGGCGCGGAGATCATCGGTGATCACGTCAGGGTTCAGGTCCTTGAGCTTCTGGCGCAGGATGGGCAGTAGGAGCACCTCCACCTCGTCCGAGCGATAGAGCCTGCTGACAGCGGCTTGATCCTTGAAGCGCCACCCCAGCTTTGGCGACACCAGCCATTCGATGATGGGATGCTCGACGGTGTTCTCTTCGTTCCATTTCTTCGTGGGCATAGTGGTCAGGGCTTCTTGGGTGTCTTGCGGGTGCGCTTGCTCTTCTCCAAATGCTTCACCTGCTGGATGGCTTCAATGAAATGCTGCTCCACCAGAGACGGCTTTGCTGCCTCGAGGGTGCGGAACTTTTCAAACTCCATCTCCGCTTTCGCCAGCGCCGTCTCGTGAGTTACGCGGCCTGCATGAGTAAGAATCTCCCGCTCACTGATGCACATGAAATCATCCAGCTTGGCGATCCAGTCGCGCATCGTCATCACGCGGCGGCTGCGCGCCTGAAGTTCGGCGAAGTCGAGGTAGAGCGAGACAATGAGGTTCAAGTCTTCGAGTTCCGTCTGGTTCAGGTAGTTCTTGGCCACCGCCACATCCGTCTTGCGCGGGCGGGTGCCGGGCCAGATCCTCAGGCCCATGTTGGGCTTTGCGGCGTCGGCGCGGGCGGCGATGACCTCCGCTGCCGTCTGCCCGTGAGCGGCCCAGTGCATCTTGTTCTGCACCGTGGCGAAGAATAACTGCGACGCCTCCGCGCGCGGCTCGTAGTCCGCACTGGTGGCGTAAATGTCCAGCACCTTGCGCCAGAACACTTTTTCCGATGACCGGATGTCGCGAATGCGCTCCAGCAACTCATCGAAGTAGGCGCCGCCGCCCGTCTGCTTCAGCCGCTCATCGTCCATCGTGAAGCCCTTCACGATGTAGTCCCGCAGCCGCTGCGTGGCCCAGATGCGGAACTGCGTGCCGCGCAACGACTTCACCCGGTAACCCACCGAAATGATCACATCCAGGTTGTAGTGCTGCGTGGCGTAGCTCTTGCCGTCGGTGGCAGTGGTTAAGAATTCCTTAACCACTGAACCCGCCGGTAGCTCGCCCTCGGCAAAGACGTTGCGAATGTGCATGCTCACATTCGGAACCGACGTCTGGAACAACTCCGCCATCAGTTTCTGCGTGAGCCAGACCGTTTCATCCTCCAACCGCACCTGCACGCGCGTCTGCCCGTCCTCCGTCTGGTAGAGGATCAGGCTGGACTGCGGCGCTGGCTCGGGCGTGCTCATGGCTTCAGGCGCAGCTTGCCCGTGAGGAGGTTTTGCAGGAGCGACTGCTTCACGCGGCAGGCGGCGGTGAGTTGTTTTTGAAGCTCAATAACAAGGTCATCTGCAGCATTGATCGCCTCGATGATCTCATCCTGCTCTTCTGGTTGGGGCAGCGGAATCAAGAACTTGCTGAGTGAGCGCGCACCCAAATTGAAATTTCCAGCCGAAGTATTCGCAAGGCAGTTGGCCTGAATGCGCCCGGTTCTTCCCAGAAGCACATAATTCAAAAATGCGCCCCGAAGCCGCCGCTCATCCACCCGAATGCGAATGAGGTAGGACGCGAAGATCGTAAGCTCACTCAGAACACCGTCGGGAATCACGGTGGAGCGCCCGATGTAACTTGGATTGCCATTCGTCCGCACCGCGAGCACGTCATGCGGTTTCAAAGCGAGAGCCTCCTTTTCCTGCTCAGACACCTCCGCGTATGGGAGTTCCCCAAGCACAAACCGCGAACAAAGCACTTGTGGAATCGCGATTACGGGAACACCTCCCTGATAATCGTTGGATGACTGGTTAGTGCCGTAGTCAATCTGGGGCTTGAGCACCTTCAGCTCTACCTGATCCCACTGGCTGTTTACGGTGAAGTGATAACCGTAACGCTTCGCCGTCTTTGTGTTCGTGCGCGTGTGCAGTCCTGTTGTCGTTCCCTGCTCAACGAGCCCCTTCTTCACCCGCTCGGCCTTGCGGATTTGCTCTTCGATGGCGCGGATGTGGTCGTCCGCCGCCTTCAGCGTCTCGGCGATGCGGGTTTGTTCGGCGAGGTCGTTTGGAACGAGGCATTTGAGCTGTGAAAAGTGCCGAGCCGTTACAGCGTCGAAAGTCGATCCCTGAGCTGCACGAGCCAAAGGCCTCCGCCAGCGGTGCATAGCATGAAAGAAAAAGTCGGAATCTAAACTGATGGGTCGCATGGCCGCGACTCCACGGCCCAAAGCGTATTGGCGATCTGCCCTACATAATTCCCCGACAGGTGCGCGGACACTAATAAGGGTGTCATTCGCTTCACATGTCTTTCCGGCTTGGCGGGTGCAGACTTTGGTTTGCGGGAATGTATCCGTGAAATCGGCATTGCCTTGAAGGAACGGCATGCCCTCACCAATCTCATTGTAGTGTTCGGAATCGGGTGATTGGCCGAAGACGAACAACACTTCTCCGCTTAAAGGCGACAAGCGCCAACCTGCGGGCTTGTCCTTGAATTCAGGCAGATCAGTCCAACGCATATCAGGCTTTCAAAATGGTTTGAAGTTTCTTGCCCGCTTCCGACGCGGTTTGACTCGCACGACCGAGTTCCTCCAACGCCGGCCCCAGCTTAATCTCCTCCTCCGGCTCGAAGGTGTCCACGTAGCGAGGGAGGTTGAGGCTGTATTCGTTTTCCTCGATTTCGGCTTTGTCTGCGATGACGAAGTAGCGGCGGGCCTCCTCGGGATCGGAACAGATTCGGCGGAGGTCGGTGACGGCTTCGTTCACCTCGGCGGTTTCGCGGCCGGCGCGGCGGTTGATCTCGGTGATGCGTTCGTCGCGCTCTTTCTCCAGCTTCTCCAGCGCCTTGATCTGGGCTTTGGCGATCTTAAGGCGGGTCTTGGCTTCCTCCTTGGCATCCTTGGTGGCGAGCTTGATCGCGGCTTTGTCCAGCTTGTCATTCGCCAGCTTGCCCCAGATGGGATGAGCGGCATCGGGCTTGGCCTGCCAGGCTTTGAAGCCGTCGGCGGTGAGGCTTTCCGTCTCCTCCTTCAGCACGGGCAGCGCCGCGAGCACCAGATCGTAGGCATCGCTGATCTGTTGGAGGTCCTGGGCGCGGTCGTGGGCAATTTCGTCGAGGATGGCCTGACCTTCGGCGGGGAGGATCTCCAGGGCTTTCGCGAGGTCGCCAAAGGCCCGCCACGGCAGCAAGGTGCGCAGGCAGTCGGCGCGGCGCATGATGCACTGGGGATTGGCATGCTGATAGTGGCGGCTGGCCCAGATCATCAGCACGCGGCCCTTTCGCTCGGCCGACTTCTTTTTGTTCAGGATCGCGAGGCACGCGGGGACGTTGTTGCCGTAGAAGATGCCGGAGGGCAGGACAACGACGGCCTCGATGAGGTCGTCCTTCAGGAAGCCGGAGCGGATGAGGTATTCGTCATCGGCCTTCTTGTTCCGCCCGTCCTCCTCCTCAGTGAGCTTGGGCTGGCCGCGAAAGAGGATGCCCTGGGACATGACGACGATGGCCTTGCCGTCTGGCTTGAGTGACTTGGCGATGTGCTGCATCCATGCGTAGTCGCCGTTGTCATTGGGCGGCGAGCCGTAGGTGAAGCGGTCGAAGGGGTCGCCATCGGTGACGCTGTCCGCGCCCCAGTCCTTGAGCGAGAACGGGGGATTCATGACGATGCGGTCGAACTGCTGCAGCTTGCCGTCGGTGGTCTGGTGCTGGGGATCGCGCAAGCTGTCGCCGTGCTTCGGCTGCCAGGAGTTGATCCCGTGGAGGATCATGTTGATGCGGGAGATGTTATACGTGGCGAGGTTGCTTTCTTGAGCAAAGAGGAAAAGGCGGGTTTGCGCCTGGGTCATGCGGCGGAGGGGGATGGAGATGGTGGGTGTCTCGTCGGGCATTAGCTATAGTAGTCGTTACTCCTGTGTGCTCCAGCGGGCCAACTAAACGTCTTCGTCCTCGTCGTCCTTGTCCCGTCGCGCGTGGTAGCGCGAGTACTCTTCGAGATAGGTGAGCGAAGCAAGCGACTCCATGCGGTCGAAGAACAGCACACCATCGAGGTGATCGGTTTCGTGCTGCACGACCCGGGCGGGAAAATCCTTGAGGTCCAGTTCGAAGCGCTTGGCGTGGCGATCGAGCGCGGTAACCTTGATGTGCTGGTCGCGCGGCACGCGGCCGCGCACGTCGGGAATGCTCAGGCAACCCTCCCAGCCTTCCACGGTCTGGTCGCCGATGACGGTGATCTCGGGATTGATAAAGATGACGGCGTCGCCTTCGCCCTGGTCGTCGGCATCGAGCATGGCGACGAACACGCGCAGGCTCTCGTGCACCTGCGGCGCCGCCAGCCCGATGCCGGAATACTCGAACATGGTGTCGACCAGGCTGTCGATGAAGTCCTGCACGGACTGGGTCTTGAGTTCGAGCTTGTCGACGGTCCGGGCCTTGGCGCGAAGGACGGGATGCCCCATCCGGGCGACTTTAAGAATCGACATGATCAAATTCTATACTGGGGGGCTTGCGGCCTGCGGCTTGCGGCTTGAGACTTGAGGGGGCAGATGCATTCGCACGACATGAACCCGCCCTACAAGTTCTGCCCGGTGTGCGGCAGCCCGCTCGAGCCTCGTGTCTTGAAGGTGACCGAGCCGAAGCGGCTGGTCTGCACCAGCGCGGCGTGCGGGTTCGTGTTCTACCTGGATCCCAAGATCGCGGTCGGCACCATCATCCGCGTCAACGACGGGCGGCAGATTGTGCTGGTGAAGCGGGCCATTGAACCCGGCTACGGCAAGTGGGTGTTTCCTGGTGGCTATGTCGACCGCGGCGAGGAGATCACGCTCGCGGCCATTCGCGAGGCCCGTGAAGAGGTGGGACTTGACGTCCGGCTCGACCACCTGATCGACATCTACTCGTACGCCGGCCGCGCGCCGGTGATCATCGTCTATGCCGCGACGAAGATCGCGGGCGAGCTCGTAGTAGATGACGAAGGGCTGGAGGCGAGGGAGTTCGACCTGGATGCGATCCCGTGGGACGAACTGGCGTTTCGCAGCACGAGCGAAGCCCTGCGCGATTACCTCGACACGAAAGGGCCGGGCCCGCGCGCCTAGTCTTCGGGCGCGCCCGGCAGCAGCGGTTCGAGCTCCAGCGCCTGCGCGCCGTTCTCGGTGCACACCGCGAACTTGGTCTCACCGGCGCGATACATGGCCACGCCGGCATAGTCCCCCTGCTTGTTCAGCGCGAAGAACCGGATGTTGAAGTTCGGGTTGCCCTTCGAGTTCAGCAACCGTGACTCGATGGTATTGGCCTTGATGCGCTTCAGCGCCTCCATGCCGGCGTCCTTGGGCGACATGCCGCGCCGCATCGACTCGACGATCAGAAATGACGACAGATTATAGAGGTTGGCCTCGCCACGGCCGGTCGAACCCGCCGCGCCGACTTCGTTGTCGACATAGAGGCCGGCGCCGAGGATGGGCGAATCGCCGGTGCGGCCGGGAATCTTCCACGCCAGGCCGCTGGTGGTCGTGACGCCGCAGATGTCGCCGTTCGGGCCCAGGCCGTCGCAGTTGATGGTGCCCCAGAAGCTGCCTTCGGGAATCAGGCCATCGCGCACCATCGACTGGCCGGCGGCCATGGCCCGCGCCTGCCACGCCGCTTCGTCGCCTGGATCCTTCTCGTGCTTCGGCTTCGGCTTGCGCTCGTTGCCGTTGGGATCCAGCCAGTGCTCGGGGTCGACGCGGCGCTTCCACTCGCGCCACAGGCGACGCGACGTCTCGGTGTTGAGATCGTCTTCGACCGTGAAGCCCATGTTGCGCGCGAACTGCTGCGCGCCGGCGCCGACCAGCAGGTGATGATCGGTGTAGTCCATCACCGCCTTGGCCACCAGCGAGGGCGTGCGCACGCCTTCGAGGCATGCCACGGCGCCCGCGCGCTTCTTCGGCCCGTGCATGCACGAGGCGTCGAGTTCGATCACGCCATTCGCGTTGGGCAAGGCACCGTAGCCAATGCCGGTCTCCAGTGGATCAAGCTCGGGAATGTTCACGCCGGCGATCAGCGCGTCGAGGACATCCTGACCCTCGGTGATCAGGCGGAAGGCGCGCTGCACGGCGTTCTCGGCGCCGCCATTCTTGAATTGCCAACCCGAGTAATCGGAAATCACGACGGGCCGGACGGTGCGCAGCACGGCCGGCGCCCGCTGGGGGGCCGGCACCTGGGCCAACGACAGCGGCGCGGCGGCGGCCAGGGAGGCAGTCTTCACGAAGTCGCGGCGGGTAATCATGCCGAAAGAATACTCGGCTGGCCACCGCATGACCACCTTTACGTAGGGGCAGGGGCCGACTCAGCTACCAGAACTTGGCCGGGCCCTTGATCCGTCCCGAGAGGATTGCGGTTCGAACATCGTCGATGGTCGCCAGCCCCCCGGGGGCCGTGCCACCCCACTCGAATTGCGTCGCGGCCGGCGTCCAGTGAAACAGCGCCACATGCCAGGTGGGATCGTTCCCGCGGCGCTGGTAATAGACGAGACAGCGATCGATCGAGCACCCCGCCGCGACCAGCCGACGAGTCGGCACGAGTGAACTGACGATGACGCCGGTCATCTGAAAGTCGGCTCCGGGTTCAGCAATGTCGAGCGTCTGGCTGCCGAATAGCGCCTGCAAGCCGTCGCGGACGCCGAGCGGCAGTCCCCTGATTGAGGTGACAATCCCGAACCGCTCGTTCTGCACGTGGGCCCGCAGTGCGGCGGGAATTCCGGCGTCCGGCGCCTGACCAGTGGCCGCCATCACCGACCACAGGCTCAGGCAGATTGTGCAGAGCAGTTGTGTCCGAGGCATAAGTCCCCGCGACTCTACCGCAACCAGGCGTTTCTTTCCTGCGGCGAGATTTGGAGCACGCGGCCCTGCGGTGTTTCGAGTAGCGGGGTCACCTGCAACCCGTCGAGCTCGATGGCACGCGGGAGCCACGGCGCGGAGTGGCCAATCGGAAAGTCCTTGAACACATCGACGACCAGCACCCGATCAGGCAGCGTGCCGTCGGGGTTGGGCGCGAACAACTCGCCCGGGCGGAACACTGCAGGCGCGCCCGTGTAAACGCCAGCCATCGTTCCGTTCGGCAGCTTCACGAGAAACCGCTCGCGAACGAAGTCGTCGAGCGCCAGCCAGCGATCGATGCGGCCAACCAGCAGCAGGCAGGCCAGTTCGTCGGTGCAGGCCACGCGATCGGTGGGCTGCAGACCCGCCCGAACTTCGTCCATGCCGGCGATGGCAATCGTCGGCCGCGCCACCTCGAGGCGGTCCTGCAGTGATCCAGTCCCTCGCCACTGATCCAGGCCAGTCGCGATGGCTATCAGGGCAATGACGGCAACTGCCAGCCGACCAGCGAGGGGCGATCCTGATGGCAACCAGCGGGAAGCGATCGCATCGGTATCGATCGCGATGGCGATAAGCATCAGCGTGACCGGCAGCAGCAGGTAGTTGGTCGTGATGCCGGAATCGATGACGCCGAACCACAGCACCCAGAACATCCACAACAGGTGAGCGGCGCGCTCGTGCGGCCGCCACTCCCCGCCCGCACCGGCCAGCCGCGCGACGAGGCCGGCCAGCGCCACGGCGGTGGCGACCGGATGTGCCATCGCGATGTGCCGGAACATGTCGAGCGGATACCTCGCTCCGTCGGACAACACAGCCGTCACGACCGAAAGGTCCACTGGGCCAACGTTGCTGGCGCGCGCCAGGGAGAAGGCGATCGGCATGACGGCGCCACACAGTGCGAGCACCGCGGCAAAGGCCGCCCGCGTGGGCGCGACCAGCCAGGTCAAGACCATCAGCGCCAGCACGATGCCGTACTGCCGATCGGCGGGCACCTCGAACAGGTTCAGCACTTGCCAGAGAAAGAACCGGCGGACCATCGTCTCGCCGCCGCCCGGCTGAAGGTAGTGCAGGACAAACAGCGTGGCCTGTGCCGCCGCGAGTCCGCACACGATGGCCGCGGTCGCGAACAACCACTTGCGCCGATCGATGCGCGGCCCTAACACCGCACAGAGGAACGGAATGCCCGCCACGGTGAATTCGAGTTCGTGCAACCAGCGACCGATCGCGGCCGTGGCCAACAGCGCGAGGCAAAGCCGGCGCGTGATGCCATGCGAGTGAACCACGCTTAACAGGTAGAGACCGAGCAGATACGCAGCCAGGAACGGCGCGTAGAAACGGCCCGCTGTGGCGGTCGCCCAGAACGGAAGCGACACTGACACCAGTGTCGCCGCCAGCAGCGCGGCGCGCTCGGTGGCAAGGCGGCGAACGATCGCGAACGTGAGCAGCACCGAGGCCAGTGCGCAGATCAGGCTCAGCGCGCGGTACCCCGGAAGTTCCGTACCGGAGATGCCGCCCGCGATCCAACTGGCGTAGGAATAGGCCAGGCCGCGATCGTAAAGCAGGCCCGACGGCAGGAGCGGGAGGTGTGCAGACTGGATGCCGCGAACGGCGAAGATCGTGAACTCTTCGTCAACCGAATAGCCGGGGCGCGAGAGCTGGAAGGCGCCGGCGAGCAGGATCAGGGCGGCAAGGACGACAGGCCGCGTCACGCGATGGTGATGTCCTTGCTGAGGTACACGTCCTGGATCGCGTTGAGCAAGCCGACGCCGTCATTCATGGAACGCTGGAACGCCTTACGGCCAGAGAGCAGGCCCATGCCGCCGGCGCGCTTGTTGATCACCGACGTCTTCACCGCCTCCTTGAGGTCGCTCTCACCCGCCGACGCGCCGCCGGAGTTAATCAAGCCAACCCGGCCCATGTAGCAGTTAACCAGTTGGTAGCGCGTGAGGTCGATCGGATGATCGCTGCTCAGTTCGGCATAGACCTTCTTATCGGTCTTACCGAAGTTGAAGGCGTTGTAGCCGCCGTTACAGTCGGGCAGCTTCTGCTTGATGATGTCGGCCTCGATGGTCACGCCGAGGTGATTGGCCTGGCCGGTGAGATCCGCTGCCAGGTTGTAGTCCACATCCTCGGTCTTGAAGGCGGAGTTGCGCAGGTAACACCACAGTACCGTGAACATGCCCAGCTCGTGCGCGTGCTGGAACATCTCGGTCACTTCCTGGATCTGCCGCTTCGACTCTTCCGACCCGAAGTAGATCGTGGCGCCGACACCGGCCGCGCCCATGTCGAAGCCCTGCTTCACGCTGGCGAAGCGGATCTGATCGTAGGCATTCGGATACGAGAGGAACTCGTTGTGATTGAGCTTCAGGATGAACGGGATCTGGTGCGCGTACTTCCTCGCGACCATGCCCAGCACGCCCAGCGTTGAGGCCACGCCGTTGCAGCCGCCTTCGATGGCGAGCTTCACGATGTTCTCGGGATCGAAGTACTGCGGGTTGGGCGCGAACGCGGCGCCGGCCGAATGCTCAATGCCATGATCGACCGGCAGGATCGAGACGTAGCCCGTGCCACGCAATCGCCCGTGATCGAGCAGCGACTGCAGGCGGCCCAGGACCGGCACCGGCCGATTCGACGACAAGTGGATGCGCTCCACGAAGTCGGGGCCGGGCAAGTGCAGGGTCTCTTTCGGGATCTTGCACTGGTGCTTCAGGAGGGTGGTGGCCTCGGCTCCGAGAATTTCTTCGACGTTAGGCATGGCGTTCTACTTTACCACCGGATAGGTCAGGTGCTCCACGACGACCTCGCTGGCCGCTGCCTTGACCATGTCGGCCACCAGCAGGGTCGCTTCCACCTCGTCGATCTGATGGCGCCGGGCATGCGTTTCCGGGTGCCGGGGTGTGAACAGGGTGCAGGTGTCCTGGTCGGGCACGATCGAGATCTCGAAGGTGCCAAGCTGCCGGGCCTGACCGATGATCTCTTCCTTGTCCATGCCGACCAGCGGCCGAAAAATCGGCAGGCGCGTCGCGCTGTCGGCGGCGGCGATGTTGTCGAGTGTCTGCGACGCCACCTGGCCGATCACGTCGCCGGTGACCAGCGCGCGGGCGCGCACGTCCCGGGCAATGCGTTCGGCAATCCGCAGCATGAACCGCCGGTAGATGATCACGCGCAAATCACCGGGCACGCTCAGCGTGACCTGCCGTTGCAGCTCGCCGAACGGCACCAGGAACAACCGCGTGCGCAACTGGTAGCGCGTCAGCACTTCGGCCAGCCGCCGCGCCTTCTGCTGCGAGGTGTTGTCCAGGAATGGCGCGCTGTGAAAATGCACGAGCGTGACGTGACAGCCGCGCTTCATCATGCGCCACGCCGCCACCGGCGAATCGATCCCGCCAGACAAGAGCGCGGTGACGCGGCCGGCCGTGCCCGTCGGCAACCCGCCAGGGCCCGCTTCCTTCCGCATGTAGAGATAGGCGTGACCCGGAACGATCTCTACGGTGATCACCAGGTCGGCGTGATCCAGATCGACCCTCCAACCACGGGCGTGCCACACCTTCGAACCCAGGTCGCGCGCCAGATCGGGCGAGGGCACGGCAAAGTGCCGATCGGCGCGGCGCACGTACACGCGAAAGCTGGTCACGCTCTCTTTCGGAGGCAGCCGCGACACGATCGCCTCGGCCATCCCGTCGAAGTCAAGCGGCACGCGAGTGGCCACCGAGTAGTTGGCGATACCGAACACGCGGGCCAGGCGCTCGCGAATCTCGTCGGCCGTGGCCTCGCGGCCGAGCACGATCTCGATGCGCCCCATCGGCGTGCGAATCTCGCGCACGCTCAGGCCGGCCAGCGCCATGTGCAGGTGGCGCACCAGCCGCCCGATGAACCACGGCCGGTTCTTTCCCTTGAGGGCGATCTCCGAGTAGTGGGCGAGGATTGATGTCATTGGAATGCAACCAGGAAGGCTGCCGCGCGGTGGCCCGATACCGCCGCCGACTCGATGGTCGCCGGCAGCCCGGTGTCGACCCAGTCGCCGGCCAGCAGGAAGCCGCTAATGGCCGTTTCGGTTTGCGGCCGCGGCGGTGCGCCGGGGGCCAACGAGAAGGTCGAACGCTTTTCGCGAACCGCCAGGCCTTTGCGGACGGTGGCGGCGCGCGCTGCCGGTAAAGCGGACCGCACATCCGCGAGCGCGGTGGCGATCAACGCCTCGTTGGTCATCGCCACAATCGCTTCAGCGCCGCTCGAGATCAACGACAGGTGCGACCCGGCACCGCCGACGATGGCTCGGCGATCGAAAACCCACTGAAACGCGCGCGCCGGCAGGCCGATCAAGGGCTCGTGCATCACCGGCCGATCGAACCACAGGTTGACGGTGACGATGGGGAGACTGCCGAGCGCCGACGCATTCGCGATGGTGTTCGCCAGGGCGGCCGGCGCGTCATCGAACAACCCGCCAAGCGCGTGCCACGGCACCGTGGAGATCACCGCGGGTGCCGCGATGTGCTCGCCGCGCACGCGGACACCGGTGACACGGCCATCGGCAACCTCCACCTTTGCCGGCGCGTTCGTCCGCACTTCGTGCCCGCGTGCCTCGAGCCACGCTCTCGCCGGCTCGGCATACAGTTCATCGAGCGGCACCGCGGGCATCACGAGCGACGCCGCTGCCGGGTCGGGCCCGAACATCTGCTCGAGCACGCGCACAAAATAAGACGCGGCGGCCTGATCGATCGATTGGTTCAGGGCCGCCAGCGCCAGCGGCTCCCAGAACAACTCGCACAGGCGCGGCGCCTGGCCGTGCCGCGCGAGCCATTCGCGGACCGTTTCGCGATTGATAATCCGTTCGGCGGAACTAAAGTTCCGCCCTTCTGACCTCGACCCCTTGGTCGGACCAAGGGCCGCTCCGACACGGATGATCGACAGCCGTTCGTGCCAACTGAGCGCGTCCCATGCCAGCACGCCGCCCAGCAGATGCAGCGGCGACGGCAAGGGCGGCAGCTTCAACACCGACTCGTGGCCCAACTGGTCGATCATCGTCAGCGCCAACCCGGCCTGCCACCGCACCAGGTCCGACGCACCAATCCGATCGAGCAGCTTCAGCGTGTCGGCGTAGCACCCCATCAGGATGTGCTGGCCGTTGTCGACGCGCTCGCCGGTCTCTGGATCGGTGAAGGCCGTGGCCCGGCCACCGAGCCCGGGGCGGGCCTCAAGCACCAGCACGCGCGCGCCGGCCTCGGCCAGCGCGGTCGCGGCGCTGAATCCGGCCACGCCGCCGCCGATGACAATGACGTCGGCGCTCACGCCCGTGAGAACAGGCGGTAGCCGAGCGCCGACAGTTGGCCACGCGCCCAGATGGTGAGAGCAATCCTGGCGCGGACCGCCTTGGGTACGCGAATCACGTCTGTAAACACATCGAAGCCGCGGCGCTCGATGCGCTGGAGGATCTCGAAGTAGATGCCGCCCATGATCTCCGCGGCGACGAGGCAGTGCGCGTCGGCGTGCGGCATCGCTTGCGCGGCGGCGGTGTAGAACTGTCTGGCGCGCTGGCATTGATGGGCCAGCAGGCGGCGAATCGGATCGGTGACGATGCCCGCGCGGAGGCCGGCTTCGGTCACGCCAAACCGCGAGAGATCCTCTTGTGGCAGGTAGACGCGCCCATTCTTCAGATCGACCGCGACGTCGCGAATGATGTTGGTGAGCTGCAGGGCCAGGCCCAGATTGAACGCATAGTCCCTGGAGCGCGAATCGCGGGCGCCAAAGATCTCGATGCAGATCAGACCCACGGCCGAGGCGACGCGGCGGCAATAGCCGGTCAGTTCGTCGAAGGTCTGGTAGCGAGACTGGCGCAGGTCCATCGCCACACCATCGACCAGGTCGTCGAACGGCGGCCGCGACAGTGAGAAGGCCGCCACCACGGACGCGAGTTGCCGTCCCTGCGGGGTGACCGGCGCGCCACCGCCAAACAGGCGATCCACCTCGGCGCGCCACTTCGCAATCTCGATCGCCGCCGTCGACTCATCCGGCGCCTCATCGACCGCGTCGTCCACCGCGCGACAGAAGTCCCACACCAGGCCAATGGCACGGCGCTGCGCGTCGGGCAGGACTAGGAACGAATAGGAGAAGGAGGTGTCGCGCGCCACAGCAGCGTTTTAGAAGCTATCACTATTGCGTCCGGGGTGCCGAGCCTGGGTCGGGCGCTGAACACGTCGTAGTCCGCGGCCTCGAGGCGGTCGAGGATGCGCGAGCCGCCAAGCCAGGTCGCGCGAAGTTCGTAGCGCAGGCGGCCCGTCACGCCGTCGCACACCGGCCGGCCCTCGTCGAACAGTTGGCGCGTGCGCTGACCGCAGGCGCGCATGGTGGCGGTCCACTCCGGCGTCATCCGCCGGCGGTCGAGTGCCGCCGGATCGGCGCCCGCCGCCCGCCATTCCTCTTCCGGCACATACAGCCGGCCCCGCGGCCAGTCGATAGCCAGGTCCTGCCAGAAGTTTGTCAACTGCAGAGCCGTGCACACAGCATCGGACGCGCGATCGAGGGCGTCGTCACGATAGCCGCTCAGCCGCAACACCAGCCGGCCGACCGGATTCGCCGACCGCCGGCAATAGTCGAGCACCGCCTCCCACGACGCGTAGCGCGGCGTCACCACGTCCTGCCTGAATGCGCTCAGGAGGTCATGAAAGGGCCCTGCCGGGAGGTCGAAGTGTGCGCGCGTGTCAGCGAGCGCGCGGAAGATCGTGTCGGGAGGGCACTGCTTGTCGGGAGGGCAATCCTTGTCGGGAAAGTGCTCGCCATCAAGCCGGCGTCCCCACTCATCCAGCAAGCGCAGGCGCTCTTCGGGCTCACGGCCCGGCTCGTCCGCAAAGTCGTCGGCGGTCCGGGCAAACGCATAGATCGCCGCGACATGCGGCCGCAGCCGGGCCGGCATCAGCCGTGAGGCAACCGGAAAGTTCTCGTAGTGTGATTCGGCGAGCGCCTGACAAGCCGCGTAGGCTTGTTGGAGGTCTACCACTTGGTTTCAGGAACGCCGGCGCGGTGATTGGCAGCTCGGGCCATGGTGAATAGCAGATCCGACAGCCGGTTGAGATAGACGATCACCACCGGCTCGACGGCCTCGGCGCCCAGCAGCAGCACCGACCGCTCGGCGCGGCGGCACACCGTGCGCGCGTAGTGTAGCGCGGCGCCGGCCGGGCAGCCATCCGACAGGATGAAGTGGCGCAGCGGCGCGATTTCCTCATCGAGCTTGTCGATCCACCCTTCGAGCCGGGCGATGCTGTCGTCGTCGATCGCGATCTTCTCGACCCGCTTGGCGATCTTGTGCGACGGGTCGGCCAGCCGCGCGCCCAGCGCGAACAGGTCGCGCTGCAGCGTCACGCACATCTGGTCGAGATCCTGTGGCAGTCCGGCGGCCCGGACCATGCCGAGGCACGCCTGTATCTCGTCCACATCGCCGTAGGCACTCACTCGCGGGTGGGTCTTCGAGACGCGGGTGCCGTCGAACAGGCTGGTGTCGCCGCTGTCGCCGGTTTTTGTGTAGATGGACACTGGTAGGATTATAGGCGGCCAAGGCGGCCGGGACTAAAGTCCCGGCCTTCTGGCATAACGCTAACGCGTCCACCACCTTGCCCCATACCAGACGCTCGCATCCACTGCCCACTCCTGCCCTGCGACAGCGCTTCCGGCGTAACCTGCTGGCCTGGTATCGCAAGAACGGGCGCGACCTGCCCTGGCGCAATACCAGCGACCCGTACCACATCCTGGTCTCGGAGATCATGCTGCAGCAGACGCAAGTCGATCGCGTGCTGCCGAAGTATCACGAGTGGCTCGGCAAGTATCCCAGCTTCGCCGTGCTGGCCGAAGCTCCGGCGGCGGAGGTGACGAAGACCTGGTACCCGCTCGGCTACAACATCCGGCCGAAGCGGCTGCAGCTAATTGCGCAACAGGCGGTCGAGAAGTACGACGGCCAGTTGCCGTCCGATCGCGAGACGCTGCTGTCGTTCAAAGGGATCGGCGAGTACACCGCCGGCGCGGTCCGCAGCTTCGCCTTCCGCCAGCGCGCCGCCATTCTCGACACCAACGTCGCACGCGTGCTGTTCCGCATCTTCATCGGCAAGGGCGACCCCAAGAGCCACGCCATGAAGAAACGGCTGTGGGCGCACAGCGAAGCCGTGCTGCCCCACAAGCACGTCTTCGACTTCAACCAGGCGCTGATGGATTTCGGCGCCACGCACTGCAGCGCACGGAAGCCGAAATGTCCGGTGTGCCCGATGAAGGGATTCTGCAAGTCAGGCGGAGTCGGGCGGGTCAGGCTGGTCTGAAGACCCGTCGCTAAATACGAGCAGCGCGATAAGTGCACGATCGGCTTCGGGGAACGGCAGGCCGGCCAGCTCGTCTCGTCGCACCCAGCGCATGCCCTGGCCCATCATCGGCTTCAGTTCGCCAACGAACTCACAGCGATAGAAGAACAACTCGACGGTCTTCTCCGGGTACGCGTGCGTTACGGTGTGAACGAGATCGCCGACCGTCGCGACGATGTCGAGTTCTTCGAACAGCTCGCGGCGCAGCGCTTCAGCGTGCGTCTCGCTGTCGTGAACCTTGCCGCCTGGGAACTCCCAATGGTCCGCCAGGTGCGTACCCGCCGGCCGCAGCGTCAACAAGAACGCGTCGTCACGCTCGATGACCGCCGCGACCACAACAATCGGATTCCCAGTGGATGACAAGACTGTGAGCTTCTTGAATCGGTGACTAATCCGTGTCTAATCGGTGGCTGTCGAATCGGTGGCTCATTTCGGCCCGGAAGCGCCCACCGGGACTGGCTGAATCCACGCGATCTTGCCGTTGGATTCGATCACCTTCGCGCGCACGTAGCCCTCGTCGCCCTTGAAGCTGTAGCTCGCCGTCGGCGTCGTCACCTCACTCAGCACGCGGCCCTGACGGCCAATGAACTGGATGCGGTACTTGCTGGAAGCTTCGGCCTTCACCGCCAGCGACAGAGATGACGCGTTCGCGTCCACCGACAGCATCTGCACACCAGTCGACGAATAGAAGTCGCCGCGTTCGAGCGCCTCGACCAGCGCGCGTGCTTCGAGCCGGGGAGAACGTATGTAGACCCAGCCCTTCCCGGGACGCGGCGCTGCCGGATCTTCAGGCCGCTTGAAATAGTGCGCGTCGTCCACGGCTATGCCGTATAGCAGCTTGCCGCTCGACAGAATGCGATCCCATGTCTCTTCGAGACTGGGTACGCCGCCACCGCCGAGATTATTCACGGTGGGGTGACCGTTGAAGACTTCAAAAAGGCGCGTCCGCTGGATCTGTCCGAGTTCATCCGGGGTGATCGCCCAGCCGAAGTTGGGGTGGTTGATGCTCGGCACCCCGCGCGCGTCGCGAATGGCGTCGACCATCCGCTGTGCGACCTCGAGCACCGAGTTGCCGGACGGCGCCGGGACGAGACGATCCAAGTCGAGCCCGTTGACATGAATCGGCTTGTCGCCGTACCGGCCCGTGACTTCTTCGCCCTTCACGACCAGAAACTTGTCGGCGGCGCCGTGTACCGCGTTCAGGCCGTCCACGCTCGTGAGGTAGTTGTGATCGGTGAGCACCAGGAACTGGTAGTCCCTCTCCCGATACCACCGCACTACATCGTCCGGCGTCGAATCGCCGTCGCTGTTCACCGTGTGGGTGTGGAGGTTGCCTTTGAACCACTTTGGGGCGGGTGGGGCGGGTGGGGCAGTTTGGGCGGGTAGGGACAGCGCCGCAAGTGTAGAAACAACCGCAACGCAGGCCGGCACAAAAAGGAAGAGTCGCGGCCTCGACATCATTCTACGGTCACCTTCACAGGCGCATCATTCCATACGACTGTAACTTCCGTGCCGGGTGTCACAAAATCGCGGTGGACGTAGCCCAGGCCCACGATCGCTTCCCTGCCTGGCGAAAACGCGGCGCTGGTGACGCGGCCGATGTCGCGGCTTGCGGCGAAGATTCGCGCGCCTGCCGGCGGCACGACGGCGGCCGACGGATCGGCCTTCCAGCGCACCAGCTTCTTCGCCACCCGCCCGCCACCGCGATGCGTCACGCGAACGATCACTTCCTGGCCGACGTAGCAGCCCTTCGTGAACGAGATCGCGCGGTCTTCGATGCCGGCCTCGAGCGGAATGGTGTCGGTGTCCATGTCGATGAGAAACCGCGGGATGCCGCGTTCAATGCGGACGACTTCGAAGGTATCGAGATCGATCTCCGGATACGCCAAGCCGTGCGGCTCGCCAGCGCTGACGATCACATTGATGAAGGCGGTGTCTTCGGGGGGGATCGCGGTCCACACCTCAAGCGCCCCGGTCTGATCGAGCACCTGGGCATCCTCCGTGAAGATCAACCCGTCCAGCCTCTCTCGAAGCGAGGCAGCGAGCGAGGCCGGCACACCGAGCAGCAGCCGATCCGCGCGGGCAATGACGTCCATGTCCGTAATCATCCGGCCCTGCGGCGTGAGGTACGCCGCATAACGGGCCTCGCCCGGGGTCAGCGACGCCACATCATTGGTGACCAGGCCCTGGAGCCAGGCGCCGCGATCGGCCCCGGTAATGGCCAAAACACCGCGGTCGGTCCGCCTGACCACACCGCCGTCCGTCCGGAGGGCCCGGTAGCCGTCGAGGGAAAACATGCTTTAAGCTGTTGTGTGACCCTCTTCCATCTTACCGGCGTTGTGCTCGCCTTACTACTGACGGCCACCGGCGCGGCCGGTCAAGTGGCGTTGCCGCCACCGCCCAGTCAAGACGCAGGCACCTCGTTCCTGGTGTTCTTCCGCTCCCAACCCATTGGGCGTGAGGAAGTGACCGTGATCCGCCAGGCCGATGCGTGGATTGTTCGCGGCTCGAGCCGGCTGGGCCCGCCCATCGACATCACGTCGCGAACCGCCGAAGTGATTTATGACCCGCAGTGGCGGCCCAAGTCGTTGCTGATCGACGGCGTGGTGCGGGGACAAGACGTCACGCTGAAGACCACGTTCGACGGCAGCAAGGCGGCCACTGTGATGTCCGTGCAGGGCGCGCCGCAATCGAAAGCCGACGCGGTCAGCGCGGATCCCGTGGTGCTCGCCAACTCGTTCCTGGGTTCCTACGCGGCGCTGGCCATGCGTCTCCAGGGGCTCACGCCCGGCGCGGAGTTGAAGGCATACGTGGCGCCGCAGGCCGAGATCACGGTGAAGCTGGTCAGCGTCGCGCCCCAGCGCATCGACACCCCGCGCGCCGCCATCAACGCGACGTTGTTCTCGCTGGTGTTCGTGAATCCTCCGCCGGCCGGTGAGCTGTCGGTGCAACTGTGGGTCGACCCGAACGGCAACCTGCTGCGCCTGAGCATTCCGTCACAAACGCTGGAGATGGCGCGCGAAGACATCGCATCGGCGGCATCGCGAACCGCCGCATTCTCGCTGCCGGGCGATGAGGCGGTCGCCATCCCCGGTATCGGCTTCAACCTTGCTGGCACGATCACCAAGCCCGCCAACGCGACGACGCCACTGCCGGCACTGATCCTGATCGGCGGCTCCGGGCCAACCGACCGGGACGAAACCGTCGCCGGCATTCCCGTGTTCGGCCAGCTCGCTCGCGATCTCGTCGCCGCCGGCTTCATCGTCGTGCGCTACGACAAGCGCGGCGTGGGACAGAGCGGCGGCCGCGCCGAGTCGGTGACGATCGCCGACTACGCGGAAGACGCGCGCTCGGTGCTGGTGTGGCTCGAGAAGCGCAAGGACGTCGACAAGGAACGCATTGGCCTGGTGGGCCACAGCGAAGGCGCGGCGATGGCCATGCTCACGGCCGGTCGCGAACGCGGCAAGGTGGGTGCAATCGCCCTGCTCGCGGGGCCGTCCACCAACGGCGCAACCATCGTGCTCGAACAGCAGAAGCATCTGCTGGATCAGATGAAAATTGACGATGGGCAGCGGGCGGAGAAAGTGGCGCTGCAGGAGAAGATCAACGCGGCCGTGATCTCCGGACGCGGCTGGCAGGACCTGCCCGAGGCGGTGCGCAAGGTCGCCGACACGCCGTGGTTCTACAGCTTTCTGACGTTCGATCCGGAGCGCGCGATGCGCGACACACGGCAGCCCGTACTGATCGTACAGGGGGAACTGGACACGCAGGTGAAGCCGTACCACGCCGACCAGCTGGCGGAGTTCGCCAGGGCGAGAAAGACCCAGAGCCCAACGGAGGTGGTGAAGGTGCCCGGCATGAACCACCTGTTGGTCGCCGCGAAAACCGGCGAGGTGGCCGAGTATCCGTCGCTCGGGTCCGACGCGAAGGTGGCGCCGCAGGTCGCCGCTGCGATCGCCGCGTTCATGGCCAAGGCGCTGCGGGATTGAACGCGCCCTCACCGCCATCCTCGCGCAGTACGACGTGCGCGTGCTCGACATTGGCCAGGCCGTCATTCACGATGGCCTGGCGTTCGGCATCCTTGGGTGAATGCGCAGGCGCGGCGGCGGTTTATCATCACGCTGCTCGGCCCGGCCATTGGCGCTTCGCACATCGCGCAGGTGTCCGGGGTGCTGGCCCGGGCCGGACTCAACATCGATCGCATCGACCGGCTGTCATCGCGCGTGCCGCTGGCGATTGATGATGCGCGGCCACGCTTCTGCGTCGAGTTCACCGCCACGGCGCAAAGTGCGGCCACGCCCGTGGACGAAGACGAGGTCCGCACCGGTTTGACGACGCTCGCTGATGCGGGCGATGTGGATGTGGCGTTCCAGCACGACTCCATCTTCCGTCGCAATCGGCGCCTGGTCGCGTTCGACATGGACTCCACGCTGATCCAAGGCGAAGTGATCGACGAGCTGGCGGCGCTGGCCGGCGTTGGCGACCAGATTCGCGCGATCACCGAAGCGGCCATGCGCGGCGAGCTCGACTTTCAGCAATCCTTCCGGCGGCTTCACGTTCTTCGGGAGCGTGTTGCAGCAGCGACTCGGCATCGATCACCTGCATGCCAATACGCTGGAGATTCGCGATGGCGTGGTCACCGGTGACGTCGTGCTGCCGATCGTCGATGGTGCGCGCAAGGCGGAGATGCCGCAGGTGATTGCCGCCAGTGAGGGCTTGAGCCTGGAGCAGTGCATTGCCGTGGGGGACGGCGCGAACGATCTGCCGATGCTGCGGTTGGCCGGATTGGGGATTGCGTTCCGCGCCAAGCCGCTGGTGCGCTCGAGCGCGCGCCAGTCGATCTCGTCAAGAGGCACATCATCCTCTGGGGCGACCTCTTCAAATTCGGCGTCATCATCATCGAACATCTCTCCGACCATGGCGTGGGGATTCCTCTGGTTGTACAGCTCGCGAAGATCAAGAAAGTAGTCTTCTTCAGACACCTCGCTCATCATTCCGGCTTTGTAGAGACGAACCCACACGTCACCAGGCGATGCCGAATCGCTCAGCGGACGATGCAACATCAGTGTCACATCCTCGAATTTTTCGGCCGGGTCGCCATACGCAACCCGTCCGCTGATCGTGCCGTAGAGTTTGGCGGCCCTTTCGAAGGTGGATGACTTCATCTGGTCGCCTTTGTCCTGCATGGATCGCTCTGGCATGACGTATAGACAGGCGACGACCGCGAATGGAAATCGCAGATGAAGAGTAATCGACTCGGTGGTCAGATCGCCGAACCGGTTCTTGATGTTCTTCGAGAATTGGCCCTTCTTCGAAAAATCGAATTCCGGAGGATTGCTGCCCTTGATTCGAGGAAAGCTCGGGAAGTTCAGCGTCTTGATCGTACTATTTTCCTGTCCGACGATTGCGCAGGAACACGGCCGCTTCTCTGAGGCGACGCAGATCCTTCAACGGCACACCGAGGGCCCGACTGGTCATCCGATCAACACGCGACTCAACCTCTTGGGCATCACCGCGCCGAGACAAAGAGTCCAATTCATTGACTGCGTCATCCGTGTTTGAGAGGACAGGAAAGAGAATCTTGGCGGCTTCGCGCGGCTCAAGCTTCAGCATCCCGCCACCCATTCCATGCCCTTCAATCTCGCAACTGAGTGCAGATAGCGAAGACGCCCAAGCCGCGGCTAGTTGGTCGGGAGAGACCGGCGCCGTTGCACGAACCCGCACAACGTGAAGGGTATTCGGCGCTACCGCTTTCGCATGGTTCAGAAACAACTTGGGCCTCAGCCCGCTCATATAGCTCAGGAACGCATCGCCAACATACACATGCGGAACGGAGTACCAAGGCGTGCGATTGCGGCACTTGTAACCCTTGGAGACGCCGGACCTGACGCCACTCCTAAGGTAGGCGCCCACGTGCTGGTTGGGCTCTAGGTCCGCAGTCTTAACGGAGAGCAGAAAGTTGCGGTCGCCTCTCAGGCTAAGCGCCTTCCAATCGGCGCTATTGAATGACAATCCGCCCACATCGCGCGCATTCCTTAAGGACTTCGCGAGATATCGCTTCGGAATCTGCCATTTGGCCACATCCTCGACCGACAGATGGAAGAAGTCGTTGTTCCCAGTGACGTACCCAATACCAACATCCGCCACCTCTCCGAGACCGATCACTTGACTGTGCGAAGCCAGTTCGCGGTATAGGTCTCTGGTTGCGGGCGGGAGCAGGTACTCGACCAGTCTGGCTACGCCGCTCGTCCAGCCAGTCGTCGACTGCCCGGACTCACGATCAAGCGTTATGTTGGTTGCGCGGGAAAGAGAGTCTGCGTCGTGGAGTTGATGAAGGGTGAGTTCTTGGAAGGACAGCCCACGACCCTCGGCAAGGAGCAGCAACGTGTCCTCGGAGAGATCTGGAAATAATTTCTTTGCGAAGACGAGTACCTTCACCTTCGCGAACGACTCAGACAAGAAGCGCACTACAGGTTGAGCGTACGACGCGTGCGCTAGCTCCGCTGGTGCGACGACTGCCATGCGACCGCCCGGTTCAATGAAAGTAGTCGCGTGAACCAGAAATGGCGCCCATGAACTACTGAGCTCCGAGAGCTTGACCCCGGCCTCGAGAGCACGGCGGAGGGCCTTCTGACGATTCTCGCCATTGAACCGTTGGTACCTGATGAAAGGCGGATTTCCGACGAGCGCCGTTACGAGACCAAACGTCGAGTGAGACTTGTCGAAGAAATCCGCCCGCGTCAACGCCGGGCTCGGGTTCATCGCACCAAGAATGGCTTCAGTACTGCGATGCGTGT